>NZ_JABAIM010000001.1:1200000-1500000 GCF_012641365.1 Leeia aquatica | reverse complement strand
CACCATCGCCCTGAGAATGCCGGCCGAAACCTTGTGGAGCCTGTTCGATCGCGTCGGCTTGGGCAAGGTGCCGGGCACCGGTTTCCCAGGTGAGGCACGTGGCAAGCTGCGGTCCCCCAAGACCTGGCAGACGGTGGAGCAGGCCACCATGTCTTACGGCTATGGCCTGTCGGTCAGCCTGATGCAGATTGCCCGCGCCTACATGGTGTTCGCCAATAACGGCGCCATTCGCCCGGTGAGCATCCTCAAGCTGGATGCGCCGGGGCCGGCTACCCAGGTGCTGAAGCCGCAAACCGCGCAGCAAGTGCTGAAAATGCTGGAGATGGTGACCCAGCCCGGTGGTACCGCGCAATTGGCGCAGGTGGTGGGCTACCGGGTCGGCGGCAAGACCGGCACGGCATACAAGGTCAGTGGCCGGGGCTACGACAAGAGCAAGTATGTGGCCTCCTTCGTCGGGGTCGCGCCCATCTCCAACCCTCGGATCATCGTGGCCGTGATGATCGATGAGCCGGATCCGACCCGCCATTACGGTGGTCAGGTCGCTGCGCCGGTATTCAGCAAGATTGTGTCCGACATCATGCGCAAGATGAAGGTGCCGCATGATGCCCCGGTACAGACCACGGTGATCCCCGGCTTTGATGAGCCGGAAGCGGAGACCGGATTATGAGTTTGAACATGGATGTGATGGCATTTCTGCGGCAACTGCCGCCATCGGTCACCGACCTGACGCTGGATAGCCGCATGGCCGGTCCGGGGCGGGTATTTGTTGCCATGCCGGGCAGCGCCCAGGATGGTCGTCGTTATATTGAGCAAGCGGTAGCCGCTGGCGTGAGCGCCGTCATCTATGAAGCCGAAGGTTTCGAGTGGCCCGCTGTGCTGCAAGTGCCGCATTGCGCGGTGACCGGCTTGCGCGAACAGCTGGGCCAGATCGCCGATCAATGGTATGGCGCACCCAGTCAGCAGCTGAGCCTGATCGGTATCACCGGTACCAATGGCAAAACTTCCTGCACCCACTGGCTGATGCAGGCGCTGGATGCACTGGGCTGCAAGACTGCAGTCATCGGTACGGCAGGCAACGGCTTTGCCGGGCAGCTGGTGGAGGCCACTAACACCACACCGGATGCCGTGACCTTGCACGCCACCCTGGCGGACTTGCTGAAACAGGGCGCGCAGGCGGTGGCGATGGAAGTGTCCTCGCATGCGCTGGAGCAAGGCCGTGTCAACGGTGCGCGTTACCGTACCGCCTTGTTTACCAACCTGACCCGTGATCATCTGGATTATCACGGTACCATGGCCGCCTATGGCGCTGCCAAGGCCCGCCTGTTCCGCTGGCCCGGTCTGCAACATGCCGTGATCAATATTGACGACCCGTTTGGGCCCGAACTGGTGGCGCTGGCCCGGGCGCAGGGCGTGCAGGTGCTGAGCTATGGCCTGTCGCAAGGTGACCTGCATTGCCGCCAGTTGCAGATGGGCCTGGATGGCTTGCAACTTGAGCTGGTCACCCCGCAGGGGGGCGTGTCCGTGAACAGTACGCTGCTGGGGCGCTTCAATGTCGCCAACCTGCTGGGCGTGCTGGGTGTGCTGTTGTGCGAAGGCGTGTCGCTGGCAGAGGCTGGCTGCGTGCTGGGCAAGATTCGCAGTGTGGCCGGTCGCATGCAGCGGGTCGGCGGCGGTACGCTGCCTTCGGTGGTGGTGGACTACTCGCACACGCCGGACGCGCTGGAAAACGCATTGCAAACACTGCGCGATGTCCTGCCCGCAGGGGGCAAGCTCTACTGCGTGTTTGGCTGTGGCGGTGATCGTGACGCGGGCAAGCGTCCCATCATGGGCGAAATTGCCGGTCGGCTGGCTGATGTGGCTGTGGTGACCAGCGACAATCCGCGTACCGAAGACCCGCACAGCATCGTTGCGCAGGTGGCAGCGGGTGTGGTGGGCGCTCACCATGTCGAGGTCGATCGCCGTGCCGCCATCCGCCATGCCATTGCGGCTGCCCAAGCGGGCGACATCGTATTGATCGCCGGCAAGGGCAACGAGGATTACCAGATCATCGGCAAGACCAAGCACCACTTTGACGATGTGGAAGAAGCACGGCAGGCGCTGGTGGGCGCGGATGAAACTGCGATGACCACGCTCAGCATGGCCGCTGAAGCCATTGGCGCGCAGCTGATCGGCAACGATGTGGCCTTCCGCCACGTCACCCACGATACCCGCACAGTCCAACAGGGCAGCCTGTATGTGGCACGCAAGGGTGCGTCGCTGGATGGCCATGCCCTGATTCCGGATGCGCTGGCGGCAGGTGCCGTGGCCGCGCTGGTCAGTGAAGTACCTGCAGCCGCTTATGCCTGCCCGGTATTGCAGGTGGCCGATGTGGATCTGGCGTTGGGCAAACTGGCAGCTTGGTGGCGTGGGCGTTTCCGCATCCCGGTGGCTGGTGTCACGGGCTCGGTCGGCAAGACCACGGTCAAGGAGATGCTGGCGGCGATTTGTGCAGCTGAAGTCGGTGCTGAACAGGTATTGGCCACTGAGGGCAGCTTCAACAACCATACCGGTTTGCCGCTTACCCTGCTGCGTCTGCGTCCTCGGCACCGCTTCGCCGTGATCGAAATGGGCATGAATCACACCGGCGAGATTGCCTACCTGACAGGGCTAACCCGTCCGGATGTGGCCCTGATCAACAATGCCGCTCCGATCCATCTGCCTGGTGTGGGTGGCACGCTGGATGGCGTTGCCGCGGCCAAGGGCGAAATTTTCAGGGGTCTTGCCGCCAGCGGTATCGCAGTCATCAATGCGGCAGACCCGTATGCGGACTACTGGCGCGGTCTCAACCCCGGGCGCCGCATGGTGTCCTTCGGTACGGCGCAGGCGGATGTGCATGCCGAAGCCAGCAGCAGCGCACGTGGTACCGAGTTGCTGCTGCATACTCTGTCGGGTGAGATTCAAACCTGCCTGCAGGTGCCGGGACAACACAATGTGCGCAATGCGCAGGCAGCCACCGCGGCTGCGCTGGCTTTGGGCATTTCTCCCAAGGCCGTGGCAGCCGGGCTGGCCCAATACCAGGGCAGCAAGGGCCGCTTGCAGCAGAAGCCCGCCCGCTTCGGTGGCCGTCTGATTGACGACACCTACAACGCCCAGCCTGCCAGCATGCGCGCTGCACTGGATGTGCTGCAAGCCATGCCGGGCAAGCGGGTGTTTGTGATGGGCGGCATGGGTGAGCTGGGCGAGCAAAGCCGTGACCTGCACGCCGAGGTGGGCGCCTACGCGCAAGGACGCACCGATTGCATGCTGGCCTGGGGTGGGGACACTGCCCAGGCGTGTGCTGCATATGGCCCGACGGCACAGCATTTTACCGAGTTCGATGCCCTGTTGCAGGCGCTGGAAACCTTGCTGGATGCCGATTGTTCGGTATTGGTTAAAGGCTCTCGTGCCATGCGTATGGAGCGGGTAGTGGAACATTTCATGAGGGAGGCCTGAGCATGCTGTTGCTACTGGCACAATGGCTGGCGGCCCATACCGAGATTCGGGCCTTCAATGTGTTCAACTACGTCACCCTGCGTGGCGTGCTGGCGATGCTGACCGCGTTGTTTGTCTCGCTGTGGCTGGGGCCGTCGGTCATCCGCAAGCTGACCTCGCTGAAAGTGGGCCAACCGATCCGTGATGATGGTCCACAAACCCATCTGAGCAAGGCCGGTACGCCGACCATGGGCGGGACCTTGATCCTGCTGTCGCTGGCGATGACCACCTTGCTGTGGGCCGACTTGCGCAACCACTACGTCTGGCTGCTGCTGCTGGTGACGCTGGGTACCGGGGCGATCGGCTTCATTGATGACTACAAGAAAGTGGTGCACAAGAACCCGAAAGGCCTGTCTGCCCGCGCCAAGATGATCGGCCAGAGCGCCATTGCGCTGATCGCCGGTTACTGGCTGGCGACCCATGGCAGCTTTGCACTGTCCGATTTCAAGGAAACCGCTGCTCAGACCACGCTGTTGGTGCCCTTCTTTAAGACTGTGGCCATCCCGTTTGGGCTGGTGGGCTTCATGGTGCTGACCTATCTGGTGATTGTCGGCAGCAGCAATGCCGTCAACCTGACCGACGGGCTGGATGGCCTCGCCATCATGCCCTCCGTCATGGTGGCAGGTGGCCTGGCGGTGTTTGCCTACGTGGCGGGCAATATGCTGCACGCTCGGCACCTGGGCTTCCCTTTCCTGCCGGGTACCGGCGAGGTGGTGATCTATTGCGGCGCCCTGGTCGGGGCAGGTCTCGGCTTCCTGTGGTTCAACGCCTACCCGGCAGAAGTGTTCATGGGTGATGTGGGTGCACTGGCGATTGGTGCCGGTCTGGGTACGGTGGCGGTGATCGTGCGGCAGGAAATCGTGTTCGCCATCATGGGCGGCGTGTTCGTGGTGGAAGCGGTGTCGGTGATGCTGCAAGTGGCCTACTTCAAGTACAGCGGTGGCAAGCGCATCTTCCTGATGGCGCCTTTGCATCACCACTACGAGAAGAAGGGCTGGAAGGAAACGCAGGTGGTGGTCCGCTTCTGGATCATCACCATGATGCTGGTGTTGGCTGGTTTGGCCACCCTGAAGCTGAGGTAATCCAAAGCATGTACGGCAACCAACGGGTACTGGTTCTGGGGATGGGCGACAGCGGGCTGTCGGCCTGCCGCTGGCTGTGCGCGCATGGCGCACAGGTCACGGTGGCAGACAGCCGCAGTGCCCCGCCCCAGCTCGCCCGTTTCCAGCAGGATTTGCCGCAGGTCTCCATTCACCTGGGGCCGTTTGACGACATGCTGTTTGGCGGTATTGACTATGCCGTGGTCAGCCCTGGCATTGCGCTGGCGGAACCGGCGATTGCCCGCGCCCAGGCGCGAGGCGTGCCGATGCTGGGCGATGTGGAGTTGTTCGCACGCTGGATTCGTGACTGGCCCAGCAAGGTGATTGCCATAACCGGCTCCAATGGCAAGAGCACGGTCACCAGCCTGGTCGGCCATCTGTGCCAGCAGGCGGGTCTGAAGACCATGGTGGCGGGCAATATCGGCCTGCCGGTGCTGGATGCGCTGGAAGCCTGCGAAGAAGACCGTGCGGATGGCGCAGCTTATCCGGACGTGTTTGTGCTGGAGCTGTCGAGCTTCCAGCTGGAAACCACGAATAGCCTGCGCTGCGACAGTGCGACGGTACTCAATCTGTCGGAAGACCATCTGGATCGCTACGATGGCATGGATGGCTATGCCGCCGCCAAGCAGCGTATTTTCCTGAATGCCAAGGCACAGGTACTGAACCGTGACGATGCACGCAGCTGGGCGATGCGCGACGCGCGTTTGCCGCTGCGCAGCTTTGCGCTGGCTACGCCGCAGTCCGCCAGCGAGTATGGTCTGCTGGACCGGGCGGATGGCCTGATGCTGGCGCGGGGGGATCAGGCCTTGCTGCCCGTACTGTCGGTACCGCTGCCCGGCTTGCACAATGCCGCCAACGTGTTGTCGGCATTGGCCTTGCTGGACGCTGCCGGGCTGCCGCTGGCCACACTGCTGCCGCATGTGGCCAGCTTCCGTGGCTTGCCGCACCGGGTGGAGCCGGTGCTGACACTGAATGGCGTGACTTTTATCGACGATTCCAAAGGCACCAATGTTGGCGCGACAGAAGCCGCGTTGCTGGGCTTTGACCGGGGCGTGCGCCTGATTGCCGGGGGTGATGGCAAGGGGCAGGATTTCAGTCCGCTGCAGCACGCTGTGCAGCGCTCTACCCGCGCGGTCTACCTGATCGGGCGTGACGCAGCGCAGATTGAAGCAGCCCTGCAAGGCAGTGGCGTGCCGGTGCAGCACTGTGCAGATCTGCCGGCAGCAGTGGAAGCTGCCTGGGCCGATGCACAGGATGGCGAAGTGATCCTGCTCAGCCCGGCCTGCGCCAGCCTCGACATGTTCCGTAACTATGCGCACCGCGCCGAGGTGTTCATTGCTGCGGCCAACGCAATCGCTGCACGAGTGGGAGGGGCGCATGGTTAGCCTGTCCTTCCGCCAGCTGCGTAACCGTCCGCAACCCAGTGGCGTGGATGCGGTGCTGGTATGGTCCACCCTGCTGCTGCTGGCCATCGGTCTGGTCATGGTGTACTCGGCGTCCATTGCCTATGCCGCGACCGACAAGGACACCAACTACCGCATCACCTATTACCTGACCCGTCAGGCGGTGTTCATCGGTGTCGGGCTGGTAGCGGCACTGTTGGCCTACCAGATCCCGACCCGCATCTGGCAGCAGTATGCGCCTTACGCCTTCCTGTTCGGGTTGACCTTGCTGGTGATGGTGCTGATCCCGCATGTGGGGCGCGAGATCAATGGTAGCCGTCGCTGGCTGGGTCTGGTGGTGATCAACCTGCAGCCGTCTGAACTGATGAAGCTGTTTGTGGTGCTGTATGCCGCTGATTATACGGTGCGCAAGGCCGCTTACATGCACAGCCTGATCAAGGGCTTTGTGCCGATGTTCTTTGTGATGCTGATCACCGGTGGCTTGCTGCTGGCGGAGCCCGACTTCGGCGCTTTTGCAGTGATCACCGCGATTGCCATGGGAACCCTGTTCCTGGGGGGCATGAACTGGCGGCTGTTTGTCGGCCTGGTGCTGACGCTGGGTATCGGCTTTGTGCTGCTGGTGACCACTTCCGAGTATCGCTACAAGCGCGTGCTGGGCTTCCTGAACCCGTTTGCTGATCCGCTCGGCAAAGGTTACCAGCTGACCCACTCGCTGATCGCCTTCGGCCGTGGCGAAGTATTGGGGGTCGGTCTGGGCGGTTCGGTCGAAAAACTGCACTACCTGCCCGAAGCGCATACCGACTTCTTGCTGGCGATTGTCGCCGAGGAGCTGGGCTTCGTTGGTGTGGCAGCGGTGCTCGGCCTGTTCCTGCTGCTGGTCTGGCGCATCTTTGCGGTGGGCAAGCAAGCCCTGAAGCTGGAGCGCTACTGGTCGGCACTGGCCGCCTATGGTGTGGCCATCTGGATTGGTGGACAGGCGCTGATCAATATCGGCGTGAACGTCGGCTGGTTGCCAACCAAGGGCCTGACCCTGCCGCTGATGAGCTTTGGTGGTTCCGGCACGGTGGCCAACCTGATGGCGCTGGGCTTGGTATTACGGATTGATTGGGAGTCACGGCAAATGATGCGGGGGTTTCAGGTATGAGCAAGACCGCCCTGATCATGGCCGCCGGGACCGGTGGGCACATTTTCCCGGCGCTGGCTGTGGCACAGGCGCTGCAGGCCAAAGGCTGGAAGCCCGTCTGGCTGGGTACCACCCACGGCATGGAAAACCGGCTGGTGGCGCCGCATGGCTACCCGATGGTGCAACTGCAGATGCAAGGCGTGCGTGGCAATGGGCTGCTGCGCAAGCTGAAGACCCCCTTCATGTTGCTGCGAGCCATCTGGCAAGCCCGCAAGGCCATCCGCCAGCACCGCCCGGCCGTGGTGGTGGGTTTTGGTGGTTATGTGGGTTTTCCGGGGGCAGTTGCGGCCTGGTTGTCCGGGGTGCCGTTGCTGATCCACGAGCAGAACGCGGTGGCGGGTCTGACCAACCGTGTCAGCGCCCGGCTGGCCAAGCGGGTGCTGCAGGCATTTCCGAATGTGTTCCCGCCGCAGCCCAAGCTGGCGACGGTGGGTAACCCGGTGCGCGACAGCATTGTGGCGATGCCGGAACCGGCTGTCCGCTATGCCGACCGGCATGGGCCGCTGCAATTGCTGGTCGTAGGTGGCAGCCAGGGTGCCATGGCACTTAACCAGACGGTGCCTGCTGCACTGGCCAGCATGCCGGAAGCGCAGCGGCCACAAGTGGTGCATCAATCAGGTGAAAAGCAGATTGCGGCCCTGCGTGAGCACTACACCCAGGCCGGGGTGGCGGCAGAAGCTGTGCCTTTTATTGAAGACATGGCCACAGCCTTGCAGCGGGCCGATGTGGTGCTGTGTCGTGCCGGCGCACTGACGGTGAGCGAGCTGGCCGCAGCCGGGGTGGCCGGTATCTATGTGCCGCTGCCCACGGCAGTTGACGACCACCAGACGGCCAATGCCCGCTTCCTGACGGACGCGGGTGCCGGCTGGCTGTTGCCGCAACAAGAGATGACGGTGGCGTCGCTGGCGCGTTTGCTGGCCGGGCTGGACCGTCAGGAATTACAAGTCCGAGCCGAAAAGGCACGGCAAAAAGGCATGCCGCAGGCTACCCAGCAGGTGGTTGCGGCATGTGAAGAGGTGGCGCGATGAAACACAAGGTCAAACGGATTCATTTTGTTGGCATTGGCGGCGTAGGCATGTCCGGCATTGCCGAGGTCTTGCTCAACCTCGGTTTCGAGGTCAGCGGCAGTGATCTGGCCAGCAATGCCACCACGCAGCGATTGGCCAAGGCGGGTGCCAGCATCCACCAGGGGCATGGCAAGGGGTTGCTGCATGGGGCCGACGTGGTGGTCACTTCTACCGCCGTACAGGCAGATAACCCGGAAGTGCAGGAAGCCCGTGAACTGGGCATTCCGGTGGTGCCGCGCGCCATGATGCTGTCCGAGTTGATGCGGCTGCGGCAAGGCATTGCGGTGGCGGGTACCCACGGCAAGACCACCACCACCAGTCTGGTGGCTTCCATTCTCGGCAAGGCCGGGCTGGACCCGACCTATGTGATCGGTGGGCGGCTCAACGCAGCGGGCAGTAATGCCAAGCTGGGTAAGGGTGATTTTCTGGTGGCGGAAGCAGACGAGTCGGATGCGTCCTTCCTGATGCTGAGCCCGGTGATGGCGATTGTGACCAACATCGACGCCGATCATATGGATACCTATGGCCATGATTTTGAAAGGCTGAAGGGCGCGTTTGTCGATTTCCTGCAACGCCTGCCGTTCTATGGACGTGCTGTGCTGTGTGTGGATGATCCGCACGTGCGCTCCATCCTGCCGCGCATCAGCAAGCCGGTCACCACCTACGGGGTGAGTGAAGACGCGCACATTCGCGCCGAGAACATCGTCGCCAACCATGGCCAGATGCAGTTCGACGCGGTATGGCAGAACGGTACCGAGCACCGTTTGCCCATCACGCTCAATACGCCGGGCCACCACAATGTGCTGAATGCGCTGTCCGCCATCGCGGTGTCGCTGGAAGTGGGCGCGTCGGAAGAGGCGATTCAAAGCGCGCTGGCCGAGTTTGGCGGGGTAGGCCGTCGCTTCCAGCGTTATGGCGAAGTGCCGTTGCCGCAAGGTGGCAGCTTCACCTTGGTGGATGATTACGGCCATCACCCGGTGGAAATGGTGGCAACGCTGGCCGCAGCCCGTGGCGCGTTTCCGGATCGCCGTCTGCTGCTGGCCTTCCAGCCGCACCGTTATAGCCGTACCCGTGATCTGTTTGAAGACTTTGCCCAGGTCCTGTCCACCGTGGATGGTCTGTTGCTGGCCGAGGTGTATCCAGCAGGTGAGCAGCCGATCGTGGCGGCAGATGGCCGTGCCCTGGCGCGTGCCGTGCGGGTGCAAGGCCGGGTCGAGCCGGTGTTTGTGGCCGAGATTGCGGATATGCCGGAGGCCATCCTGCGGGTGGCGCAGCCGGGTGACGTGGTGATGACCATGGGGGCAGGCTCCATCGGGGCGGTGCCGGGCAAATTGGTGGCAGGACAATGAGCATGGACATGAAGCAGAAGTACGGCAAGGTGGCGGTAGTGATGGGTGGCCCGTCCGCCGAGCGCGAAGTCTCGCTGATGAGCGGTAATGGTGTGCTGGATGCCTTGCGCAGCCGGGGCGTGGATGCACATGCGTTTGATCCGGCGGAGCGCCCGCTGGCAGATCTGAAAACCGAGGGGTTTGATCGTGCTTTCCTGATCCTGCATGGCCCCTTCGGTGAGGATGGCACGGTACAGGGTGCGCTGGAAGTGATGGGCCTGCCGTATACCGGCTGTGGCGTGATGGCGTCGGCCATCGGCATGGACAAGCTGCGCAGCCGTCTGCTGTGGCAAGCACTGGGTTTGCCGGTGCCGCAGTTTGAGCTGCTGGATGAGCACAGCGACTGGGATGCCGTTGTTGCCAAGCTGGGCCTGCCGATCTTCGTCAAACCGAATATCGAAGGCTCCAGCATCGGCATCAGCAAGGTGAAGCAGGCGGCTGATCTGCCTGCAGCCTTTGCCGAAGCACGGCGCTATGACCGCGTGGTGCTGGCGGAGCGTTTTCTGGATGGTGGCGAGTACAGCATGCCGATCCTGGGCGATGAGGTCAGTGGCTTTGTCACGCTGCCCGCCATCAAGATTGAACCGGCGACCGAGTTTTACGATTACCAGGCCAAGTATTTCCGTGATGACACGGTGTACCGCTGCCCGTGTGGTTTGCCCGCCGAGCAGGAAGCCACTATTGGTGAGCTGGTGAAGAAGGCCTTCTGGGCGATCGGCGGTCGAGGCTGGGCCCGGATCGACTTCATGACCGATGCCGCAGGCCAGCCGTATTTGCTGGAAGCCAATACCGCGCCGGGCATGACCAGCCACAGCCTGGTGCCGATGGGGGCTCGGCAGGCCGGGATGGATTATCCCGACCTGGTGCTGCGGATCCTGGATACCACCTTGCAAGGGGCGTAATAGAACATGCTGATCAGGCTGCACGACAGAAAGGAGCGCACACATGTGGGATAAGCCACAGGTGCTGAATGCGCTCGCCAACCTGTTGTACGGCCTGTTCGCAGCGGCGGTGTTGTACAGCGGGGTGTACCTGCTGGTGAATTCACGTGCCTTTCCGCTGCGGCAGATCAAGGTGGAAGGGCAGTTGTCACACATCAGCCGTGATCAGGTGCACTACATCTCGAAGAATGTGATGCAAGGCAATTTCTTCACGCTGGATATTGATGAAACCCGGCACGCCTTCGAGAAGTTGCCCTGGGTACGGCAGGTGAGCATCCGCCGGCGCTGGCCGGGGGTGCTGGTGGTGAGCATTGAAGAGCATCAGGCGCTGGCGCGCTGGGGCGAAGCCTCACTGGTCAACACCCGCGGTGAAGTGTTTGAGGCCAACAGCGAAGACGAGCTGCCCCAGTTCAACGGTCCGGAAGGCAGTAGTCAGGATGTGGTGGCCGCTTACCGCAAGTTCAGCAGTGTGCTGGGCAGCAAGCAGTTGCAAGCGGTGAAGCTGGAGCTGTCCCCCCGGCGTGCTTGGCGCATGCAGCTGTCAAACGGCATGCAGGTGCTGGTGGGGCGTGATGATGTGGATGACCGCCTGAAGCGATTCATCGGCATTTATGACCGGGCCTTGGCCGGGCGCAACACCATCGGTGTGGTGGATTTGCGTTACAGCAACGGGGTGGCGATCCGCTTGCCTGCCAGTGCCTTGCCCGCGGATGCAGAAGCAAAGCCAGCGAACAAACCGGGCAGCAAGCCAGTGAGCAAACCGGCTGCAAGCAAGCCCGGCAATGGCAGCAAGCCGGGAAGTACGGGTCAGGCGGTGCCGAACAAGCCGGCCAAGCCCGCAGCACTGACAACCCGACCGGGCCGTCCGGTCATCAACAGACAACAGGTTTAAAGCAGGAGAACACAGGGTGAGCAAGGACAGCAAAAACCTGATCGTCGGGCTCGACATTGGCACCAGCAAGATCGTGGCCATCGTGGCGGAGCTCAAGGTGGATGGCCAGCTGGAAATCATCGGCATGGGCAGTCACCCCTCCCGCGGCCTGAAAAAGGGCGTGGTGGTCAATATCGAATCCACCGTAAACGCTATCCAGCGCGCGCTGGAGGAGGCGGAATTGATGGCGGACTGCAAGATTCGCGAGGTGTATACCGGCATCGCGGGCAGCCACATCAAGAGCTTCAACTCGCACGGCATGGTGGCGATCAAGGACAAGGAGGTCAGCCAGACCGACGTGGACCGGGTGATCGAGACTGCACGTGCAGTGAACATCCCGACCGATCAGCAGATCCTGCACATTCTGGAGCAGGAATTCATCATCGACGGGCAGGAAGATGTGAAAGAGCCGCTCGGCATGAGCGGGGTGCGGCTGGAGGTGAAGGTGCATATCGTCACCGGCGCCGTGTCTGCTGCGCAAAACATCATGAAGTGTGTGCGCCGCTGCGGGCTGGAAGTGACCGACCTGATCCTGCAACCGCTGGCGTCGGCCCACGCCGTGCTCTCAGAAGACGAAAAAGACCTCGGCGTCTGCCTGATCGACATTGGCGGTGGCACGACTGACATCGCAGTGTTCACCGAGGGGGCCATTCGCCATACCGCCGTGATCCCGATTGCCGGTGACCAGATCACCAGCGACATCGCCATGGCCCTGCGTACTCCGACCAAAGAGGCGGAAGACATCAAGCTGGCCCACGGTTGTGCGCTGCGTCAGCTGGCGGATGCCAACCAGATGGTGGAAGTGCCGGGTGTAGGCGAGCGCGGGCCGCGCCAGTTGTCGCGCGCAACGCTGGCCGAGGTGATCGAGCCGCGCGTGGAAGAGTTGTACACGCTGGTGCAAGCCGAGCTGCGGCGCAGCGGGTTTGAGGACTTGCTGTCCTCCGGCATCGTGATTACCGGTGGCTCCAGCCTGATGCCAGGCATGGTGGAGCTGGGCGAGGAGGTGTTCCACATGCCGGTGCGCATTGGCTTGCCGCAGAACGTGCTGGGCTTTGCCGAGGTGGTGCGCAACCCGCGCTACTCCACCGGTGTGGGCCTGCTGATGTTTGGCAAGCAGCAGGCGCAGCGGCACCAGATCCAGCGCTTGCAAGGCGCCTCCATGGGGCAACTGTTTTCGCGGATGAAGAGCTGGTTCCAGGGCAATTTCTAAACAGGATTTCTGACCGCTGCGCGGCGCAGCGGCGGATGTGCAAGCAGTACTTTACTCGGGCAAAGAAGGAGAACAAATGATGTTTGAGCTGATGGAAGACGTACAGCCGGAAGCCGTGATCAAGGTGATCGGGGTGGGTGGGTGCGGTGGCAATGCCATCGAACACATGATCGAATCCGGTGTGCAAGGTGTGGAATTCATCTGCGCCAATACCGACGTTCAGGCCCTGAAGCGCAGTTCTGCCCATGTGCAGCTGCAGCTGGGCGTCAGCCTGACCAAGGGTCTGGGTGCCGGTGCACGCCCGGAAGTGGGCCGTGCTGCTGCGGAGGAAGATCGTGAGCGCATTGCGCAAGTGATCGAGGGCGCCAACATGCTGTTCATTACCGCTGGCATGGGTGGCGGTACCGGTACCGGCGCAGCACCAGTGGTGGCGCAAGTGGCCAAGGAAATGGGCATCCTGACCGTGGCAGTGGTCACCAAGCCGTTCAGCTTTGAAGGCAAGCGCCAGCGTGCCGCCATGGCTGGGGTGGAAGAGCTGCAAAAGACGGTGGATTCGCTGATCATCATCCCGAACGACAAGCTGATGCAGGTGCTGGGTGATGACATGCCGGTGCCGGATGCTTACCGCGCTGCCAATGGCGTGCTGCATGGTGCCGTGGCCGGTATTGCCGAGATCATCAACTGCCCGGGTCTGGTGAACGTGGACTTTGCCGACGTACGCACCGTGATGAGCGAGATGGGCATGGCGATGATGGGTTCGGCTACCGCCAGCGGTGTCGATCGTGCCCGCATTGCTGCCGAGCAGGCTGTGGCCAGCCCGCTGCTGGACAATGTGGACCTGCGTGGTGCACGCGGCATCCTGGTCAATATCTCGGCCAGCAGCAACATGAAGATGCGCGAGCTGAACGATGCGCTGGAAGTGATCCGTGCTTATGCCGCCGAAGATGCCGAAATCATCTACGGTAACGTGTTCGACGAGAGCATGGGCGACAGCATGCGGGTGACGCTGGTGGCAACGGGCCTCGGCATGTCCGCCGTGCGCAAAGAGCAAAAGCCGATGACGCTGATCAAGACCGGTACCGACAACATGGCGACCGAGATTGATTACGATGCCTTCGAGAAGCCGGCTGTGATGCGCAGCCCTCGTGAGCGCTTGTCCAGCCGTAATGTGGACAGCAGCTTCTCGGCACTGGATACGCTGGACATCCCGGCTTTCCTGCGCAAACAGGCTGACTGATAGCGGAGCGCTATGGCAGACATGCAGAAGTACAAACACCGGCTATGGGGCTGGGTGGTACACTATGCACTTTGCTCAATGATGTAGACGGATGATCAAGCAACGCACCCTGAAAGCCCCGGTACGGGCCACAGGACTGGGACTGCATTCCGGCGTCAAAGTCGAAATGTGGTTGCATCCTGCCCCGGTGGACCATGGCATTGTGTTCCGGCGGATAGATCTGCCGGGCCAACCGTGTATCCAGGCGAAGCCCGAGTTCGTGAACGATACGCGGCTGTCATCGACGCTGGTCGATGGTGAGGTGCGGGTGGGAACCGTTGAACATCTGATGTCTGCCTTGGCTGGCCTGGGTATCGACAATCTGCTGGTCGAGCTGTCAGATCAGGAAGTGCCCTTGATGGACGGGTCCGCCGCCCCGTTCATCTTCCTGATGCAGCAGGCCGGGATTGTCGAACAGGCTGGCCACAAGCGTTTTGTCCGTATCAAGCAGCCGGTACGGGTGGAGGTGGGGGACAAGTGGGTGGAGTTGCTGCCGCACGATGGCTATCGTGTCAGCCTCACCATCGAATTCCGCCACCCGGCCATCCAGAAGTCGGACCAGACGGTCCATATTGATTTTGCCAATGCCTCATTCATCGAGGAAATCAGCCGCGCCCGCACCTTTGGCTTCATGCATGAGGTGGAGTGGATGCGCAGCCAGGGTCTGGCCCTGGGCGGCAGCCTCGATAACGCCGTGGTGCTCGATGAGTACCGGGTACTCAACAGCGACGGTTTGCGTTACGAAAATGAATTCGTGCGCCACAAGGTGCTGGATGCCATTGGCGACCTCTACCTGCTGGGTTTCCCGCTGATCGGGGAGTTCCGTGGTTTCAAATCGGGCCACGCGCTGAACAACCAGCTGCTGCGCAAACTGCTGGCAGATGAAACCGCCTATGAGGTGGTGAGTTTCCGTAGCGCGGATGAGGCCCCCAACGCGTTTCACCGTTTGCAGACCGCCAATCTGGCGGTTTGACCTCGCCCGGACTCAGCCTTTGCGGTGATGCTGCAGCAAGCGGCTCATGGCCTGCTGTAGCGGGCCAGCAGGGAGCTGGGCGACTTGCGCTTCTACCGCCTGCAAGGCCTTGCCGGACAGACCGGGTTTGGGGCGACGGCTCGGCACCACCTGGGCGCGGGTTTGCACCACTACCCGGATTGCGCTAATCTCGCCGCCAGCCACCCCGTTGCCTTGCACCTGCTGCTGAATCAGCCGGAGCAGTGCTGGCTGATACTGGCGCAGTCGTGCTGCGGCAGTGCCGTGCTCGGCAGCAATGACCAGGGTACGTTGTTCCACTGCGGCAACATGGCAGCAACCCGCCAGCCCCTTGGGCAGCAGTTTGCTCAACAGGCGCTCCCATTGTTGCAGATGGTCAGCCACCCGAAGCAGGCGCTGCAGCCCGGCCTGTTCGCTGGCAAAGGTCAGTGGACGTTTCACACCTGCATTGTACGCGAAGTGGCGAGGGCTGCATGGCCCGTCCGCCCCTGTGAGAGAGGTAAGCATGGAAATCATCCTGATGGCGTCCACCACCGGCCGCGTGCGCCAGCTGCGGCTGCGGCGCTGGCAATTATGGTGGGGTATCCCGGCCTTGATTCTTTCCGGGGTGGCGGCGGTGCTGGCGGCCATCTGGATGGTGATCTGGCTGGTGCCGGGGGCGAGTGAAGCCATCCTGCTGCCGTTGCTCAATGCCAGTACGGTTGCACAGCGCGAGGACAGCCGCCATACCGACCCGATGGAGGCGCTGGTGCGTCGCATGGGGCAGATGGAAGGAGAGCTGAAAGTGGTGCAGCTGCAGCAGCAAGCGCTGGCGCAGCAGCAAGGGCTTAGCCTGACCCGGCCAGCGGCAGACCCGCCTGCTGTAGGTGGCCCCGAGGTGCCGCTCACCCCTGCCATGCTGCAACAACAGCTTGGCAAACTGGAAGAAGCGGTGGCCCGCGCTCAGTCCGACCAGCAGTTACTGCAAAGCTGGACCGCCATGCAAACCCGCCAGCAGTATCAGCTGCCGGAGTTGATGCCGGTCAATATCGGCGAGTTTACCTCCAACTTTGGCCCACGCAGCGACCCCTTCAGCCGCAGGCAGGCGATGCACGAGGGCATCGACTTTGCGGCACCGGTGGGAACGTCCATCCAGGCGGCCGGGGCGGGTACGGTAATCTATGCCGGTTACCACCATGACTATGGCTATATGGTGGAAATCGACCATGGGCATGGCATTACCAGTCGCTATGCCCATGCCTCCAGGTTGCTGGTGCAGATGGGGGATCATGTGCAGACTGGAGACGAAATCGCCAAGGTGGGCAGTACCGGGCGCTCTACCGGCTCGCACTTGCACTTTGAAGTCCGCTTTGATGGTGTCGCGCAAAACCCCAGTCGATTCATTCCGGGCAGTGCAGGTTGAAAAACCCCGGGGTAGCCCCCACCTGCCATGCCAGCGCCATGCCATGGTGCTGGATTGCTTCGCCGTCACATTGCGGTTAAAGTGGCGCGTTTATCGTTCTATTTTGCAGCTTCACCGCTGCCGAGATTGTTGACCCCATGATTGCCTCCCTGCTCAGAAAAGTTTTCGGTAGCCGTAATGATCGCCTGATCAAGCAGTACAGCCAGGTCGTGCGCAAGATCAATGCCCTGGAACAGGAGCTGCAAGCGCTGTCCGATGACGCTTTGCGGAACAAGACGGTACAGTTCCGTGAGCGGCTGGCCGGTGGGGAGACGCTGGACGCCTTGCTGCCGGAAGCGTTTGCGGTCTGTCGTGAAGGTAGCCGCCGTGCCTTGGGCATGCGCCATTTCGATGTGCAGCTGATTGGCGGCATGGTGCTGCACAATAACAAGATTGCTGAAATGCGCACCGGTGAAGGTAAGACGCTGGTAGCCACGCTACCGGTGTACCTGAATGCCCTCACCGGCAAGGGCGTGCACGTGGTGACGGTAAACGATTATTTGGCCAGCCGTGATGCGGCCTGGATGGCCAAGCTGTACAACTTCCTGGGGCTGACGGTGGGTGTCAACCTCAGCCAGATGTCGCATGACGACAAGCAGGCTGCCTACGCTGCCGACATCACCTATGGCACCAATAACGAATACGGCTTTGACTACCTGCGCGACAACATGGTGCAGGAAACCTCCCAGCGCGTGCAGCGTGGCCTCAACTTTGCCATTGTCGATGAGGTGGACTCCATTCTGATCGACGAGGCGCGTACGCCGTTGATCATCTCCGGCCAGGCGGATGACAATACCGAGATGTACTACCGCATGAACGAGGTGGTGCCGCTGCTGGTACGTCAGGACAAGGAAGATGGCGAGGGTGATTTCTGGGTCGATGAAAAAGGCCACAATATTGTCATGTCCGAGGCCGGGCATGAGCATGCCGAGCAGATCCTGGCCCAGCGCGGCTTGCTGCCAGTAGGGCGCAGCCTGTACGAGCCGGGCAATATTGTTCTGATGCACCACCTGACGGCTGCGCTCAAGGCGCATCACCTGTTCAAACGCGACACCCAGTACATGATTCGCGATGGTGAAGTGGTGATCATCGACGAAAATACCGGCCGCCTGATGGTGGGCCGCCGTTGGTCGGATGGTCTGCACCAGGCGGTGGAAGCCAAGGAAGGGGTGCCGGTGCAGCGCGAGAGCCAGACGCTAGCCTCGATCACCTTCCAGAACTATTTCCGTCTGTATCGCAAGCTGGCCGGTATGACCGGTACGGCCGATACCGAGGCATTCGAGTTCCAGTCCATTTATGGGCTGGAAACGGTGGTCATCCCGACGCACCGGACCATTCAGCGCAAGGACCATCTGGATCAGGTCTATCGCACCGCAGAAGAGAAGTACCGGGCCATCGTCAAGGATATTGAAGCCTGCCGTGAGCGCCAGCAGCCTGTGCTGGTGGGGACCACTTCGGTGGAAAACTCCGAACTGCTGTCGGCCATGCTGCAACAAGCAGGCATCCCGCATGAAGTGCTGAACGCCAAACAGCATGCGCGTGAGGCCGAGATCATTGCCCAGGCCGGTATGGCCGGGCGGGTGACGGTGGCGACCAATATGGCCGGCCGTGGTACCGATATCGTGTTGGGCGGCAGCATCGAAAAAGAGCGGCACGCGATTGAGCAGGATGAAAGCTTGAGCGAAGGTCAGCGCGCGCTGAAGCTGGAGCAGCTGAAGGCTGACTGGCAGTTGCGTCACGATGCCGTGCTGGCTGCTGGTGGTTTGCACATCATCGGTACGGAGCGCCACGAATCCCGCCGTATCGACAACCAGCTGCGTGGCCGTTCCGGTCGACAGGGTGACCCGGGCTCCAGCCGTTTCTATCTGAGTCTGGAAGATCCGCTGCTGCGGATTTTTGCAGGCGACCGCATTGCCAAGATCATGGCCTTCCTGAAGATGCCGGAAGGTGAGCCGATCGAAGAGAAAATGGTGACCCGTGCGCTGGAAGGGGCACAGCGCAAGGTGGAATCGCGCAACTTTGACATGCGCAAGCAGTTGCTGGAGTTCGACGATGTGGCCAACGATCAGCGCAAGGTGATCTACCAGCAGCGCAACGAGCTGCTGGAAGCCAGCCACATCTCTGACACCATCGCGGCGATGCGTGCAGATGTGATTGCGGCCACCGTCAGCCAGTACATCCCGCCGGAAACCGTGGAAGAGCAGTGGGATGTGGAAGGCGCGGAGCGCGCCCTTGCCAGTGAATACCTGCTGGACCTGCCTCTGCGCGAGTGGCTGAAAGCCGATGACAGCCTGGACCCCGAAGGGCTGGTCGAGAAAGTGGTAGCGGCCGCGGATGAAGTGTATGCGGCCAAGGTGGCGCTGGCTGGTGTAGAACCGATGCAGCAGTTCGAGCGCAGCATTATGCTGCATCATATTGACCAGCAATGGCGTGAGCATCTGACCGCGCTGGATCATTTGCGGCAGGGCATTCATCTGCGCGGCTACGCGCAGAAAAATCCGAAGCAGGAATACAAGCGCGAAGCGTTTGAGTTGTTTTCCAACATGCTGGATTCCATCAAGCTGGATGTCACCCGTTTGCTGATTACCGTACAGATTCGCAGCGCGGAAGAAGCGACGGAAGCCGCCGAAGAAGTAAGCCAGCACGAGCCATCACAAGTGCAGTATCACCATGCAGACCATGATGAAGCCATGGCGGCTGCGCAGGCCGCGGCCGCTGCGGACCCGGATGCGCAAACCTATGTGCGGGCAGGCGACAAGGTGGGGCGGAATGACCCTTGCCCGTGTGGATCGGGCCGTAAATACAAGCAGTGCCATGGGCGGTTGACCTAAGCACCTGATCCCGCCATGATGTAGTTGTGCTTGGCGCACAAAACGTCTTGCGATGAAATGATGATGTGTTATGCTATTGGGCTGAGTTGGTGTGCTTTTAGGCATGCTGGCTGTTCACTGAACTGAATCATGGCATGAAAGGTTGATCCGCATGAGCAATGTTAGCGCTCCAAATCAGGATGACAAGACACTGGGTTTGATTATCTGGGTGGGTACCATCTTTACGTGGTTCATTGTCGCCTTGGTGATTTATCTGACCAAGAAAGACAGCGAGTTTGCACAGGATCAGGCTAAAGAAGCGCTGAATCTGGTGATCCCGGCGGGTGGCGTGTCCATCGTGCTGAGCATTCTGGCAGGCATCATTCCGGGCGTGGGTTTCATTTTTAGCATTGTTGGCATGTTGTTTGGCCTGGCGATTCTGGTGCTGTGCATCATGGGTGCCATTGCCGTGAACGAAGGCCGTGCCTACCGCGTGCCATTCCCGCTGCCGATCCGCCTGATCAAATAATCAGTCGGTTTACGCATGATGACACGGGGCGCTTATAGCGCCCCGTGTTGTTTGAGCGCCCAGACCACATGCTCACGGACCAGTGAGCTGGGATGACCCAAGCGCTGTTGCAGGGCAGCAATCACTTCTGAGCTGCTCACAGCATTGCCAAGACCGACCGCCAGATTGCGCAGCCAGCGTTCATGGCCGATGCGATAGATGGCGCTCCCCGCCATCCGTTGCAGGAAGGTGGTTTCGTCCCAGCTGAACAGTTCGCACAGGCTGGCCTGGTCCAGCCCATGGCGAATCTTGAAGTCTGGCTCGCTGCTGAGCTGGGCAAATCGGTTCCATGGACAGAACAGCTGGCAGTCATCACAACCATAGACACGGTTGCCGATCAGGGGGCGTAGCGGCTCTGGAATGGCGCCATGCAGCTCGATGGTCAGGTAGGAGATGCAGCGCCGTGCGTCCACCTGATAGGGCGCCACGATTGCTTGGGTAGGGCACACATCCATGCAGGCCTGGCATTGTCCGCAATGGTTGCGTACCGGGGCATCGACCGGTAGCGGCAGGGTGGTGAAGATCTCGCCTAGGAAAAAGTAGGAACCCGCCTCCCGGTTTAACAGCAGGGTATGTTTGCCGCGCCAGCCCACGCCAGCTTTGCGTGCCAGCTGGACCTCCAGCACCGGGGCGCTGTCGGTAAATACCCGGTATTGATGGTCCAGGCCGTGCTGCGCCAGCCAGTCCTGCATGCGGCGGGCCAGTTGCTCCAGACGCTGTTTGACCACTTTGTGGTAGTCACGCCCCAGCGCATAGCGCGAAATCATGGCCAGACCGGGTGTGTGCATGCGTGCGCGGGTTTGCGCAGGTGCTTCGGCCAGGTAGTTCATGCGGGCAGACAGGATGCGCAGCGTACCCGGCACCAGTTCAGTGGGCCGGGAACGTTTCGTACCGTGCTTTGCCATATAATCCATCTCGCCGTGGTAACCACGGTCGAGCCAGGCCAGCAGCTCGGGTTCGGCATCAGACAGATCGGTATCGGTGATACCGATCTGCGCCAGACCCAGCTCCTGACCCCATTGCCGGATCAGCTGCGCCAGCATCAGGCCTTGTTCATCGGACAGGGCCGCGCTGGCAGATGGAGATGTGTGTTGCATGTGCTGAATGATACCCCGACTGTCTGTTTTCTGCCGGACGAGGCCGCCACGCTGGCGGCGGGCGCCGCCTTGGCAGGCTGCCTGCAGCCCGGGATGGTGCTGACGTTGCAAGGTGACCTAGGGGCAGGCAAGACCACCTTCAGCCGGGGTTTGCTGCGTGCGCTGGGCGTGACCGGGCGGATCAAGAGCCCCAGCTATTCTCTGGTTGAACCTTACGTGGTTTCTAACTTATACTTGTATCACTTTGATTTTTATAGATTTGAAGATGCTGAGGAATGGCAGGAAAGCGGATTTCGTGAATACTTCCATGCAGACAGCATTTGCCTGGTCGAATGGCCAGAAAAGGCGGCGGGCAGCTTGCCCGAGCCGGATCTGGCCCTGCGGCTGAATTGGTCGGGTGAGGGGCGTGAATTGCAGGTGCGCGCGCTGAGCCCCGCAGGAGCAGCATGTTTAAACCGGTTCCCTCTCGCTGGCTGACAGAACGCTTGCCGCAAGCACGGCAGGCGCGTCGCCGTTTGTTGCAGTTGGGGAGTGGCGCGGCCTTGTTGCTGGCCTTGCGACCCAGTCAGGCGGCGGCGACGGCCCTGTTGTCGGTGCGGGTGTGGCCCGCTGGCGACTATACCCGGGTCACACTGGAATCCTCACAGCCGCTGGATTACAAGTCATTCAGCGTCAAGGACCCGGAACGTCTGGTGCTCGACATCAATGGGGTCGACTTGGGTGGGCCTCTGCAGCAGCTGGCAGGCAAGGTCAATGACGGTGACCCCTACATCAAGCTCTTGCGTGCCGGTAACAACAAGCCCGGTACGGTGCGTCTGGTTTTTGAACTGAAGGTGCCGGTCAAGCCGCAGGTCTTTACGCTGGCCCCGGTGGGTGAGTATGGTAATCGCTTGGTGGTGGACCTGTACCCGGAAAACCCGGCAGACCCGCTGTTGGCTCTGCTGCAGGAGAAGCAGCGGGATGAAGCTGCGGTCCAGCAAACCAAGCCGGATACCCGCCCCAATGAACCCACCCGGGCGGATGACCCGCCACCGCTGAAAGGCCGGGTGGTGACTGTTATGATTGACCCCGGCCATGGCGGGGAAGATCCGGGGGCGATTGGCAGCCGCGGTACGCAGGAGAAGCGGGTGACGCTGGCGATTGGCCGCCGCCTGCGCCAGCTGATCAACGAGCAGCCCAATATGCGGGCGGCGTTGACCCGTGATGATGATTTCTTTGTGCCGCTGGCGGAGCGCGTACACAAGGCCCGGCGTATTGATGCAGACCTGTTTATTTCCATCCATGCCGATGCGTTCCTGACACCGTCGGCACGAGGTTCGTCGGTGTTCGCCCTGTCGGATACTAGTGCCACCTCAACCGCAGCCAAGTGGCTCGCCAAGAAAGAGAACGCGGCGGACTTGATCGGCGGGGTGAGTATGAATGTGGATGATCCCTACCTCAAGCGCACGCTGTTTGACCTCACACAGACCGCTACCATCAACGACAGCCTGAAGCTGGGCAAAGCGGTGCTGGGCGAGATCGGGGGCATCAACCGTCTGCACAAGGGCAGTGTCGAGCAGGCGGGTTTTGCCGTATTGAAGGCACCGGATATTCCGTCCATCCTGGTCGAGACGGCTTTCATCTCCAACCCGGAGGAAGAAGCCAAGCTGACCGATGAGGACTATCAGGACAAGCTGGCGCGGGCCATCGTGAATGGTATTCGCCGCTACTTTGTCAAAAACCCGCCGACGGCACGCACGAAAATGGCTAAACTGTAGCCCTGACTGTTGCGGGAGCAGGACATGGGGCGTTTACTGTTGTTTGCCATGCTGGGGGTGATTGGCTACCTGCTGGTGCGGCGTTTGCTGCAATCCGGCGCACCCACCCTGAAGCACCCGGTCCCGCCGCCTGAGCAGACTATCGAGACGGTGCGCTGCACCACTTGCGGTGTACATGTGCCCCGTCGTGAGGCGCTGTATGCCAATGGTCAGTTCTACTGCGACCAGCACCGCCCGTCGGGATCAACTGCGGAACGCTGAGACATGTCGTCTGCCGCCATCACGCCGGGCCACTGGCGTTCGCTGGGCTATTTCTCCCTTTACCGGCTGCTGATCATCGCCATCCTTGCGATGATGGCCTCCGCGTTGAGTGCCAATTCGCCCCGACTGGCCCCCCCGGGCTATTTGGGCTCCCTGTTAGGTTATGCCCTGTTTGCGGTAGCTGCCGGGCTGGCGGCGCGTCAGCGCCTGGCCCGTTTTGAATACGTGCTGACCGGGCAGGTGCTGGGCGACATCTTTTTCATTGGGCTGCTGACTTGGCTGGCGGGTGGCATGCGCAGTGGCCTTGGCATGTTGCTGCTGCCTTATCTGGCCGCCGCCGCGTTGATCAGCCGTGGGCGCATGAGTTTTTTCTATGCGTCGATCGCCAGTCTGGTTTTGCTGTCTGGTGAAACACTGCGCGGGATGATGACCGACAGCATGGATAGCCTGGCCCAGGCGGCCATGCTGTCGGTCGCCTGTTTTGCGGTGGCCTGGCTGGCGCACCGATTGGCCGTCTATGCCCGTGAGAAAGAGCTGTTGGCTGAAGTTCGCGCAACGGCCTTGGCAAAACAGGAAGATATCAATCGCCTCATCATCCGCGACATGCACGATGGCGTGCTGGTGGTGGGGGCCGAAGGGCAGGTGCTCAGCCACAATCAGCAGGCGCTACGCCTGCTGGGGGTTCCGGATTCGATCAGCGGCCGCCCGCTGGAAGAGTGGCCCTTTCTGGTGGAGGCCCTGCAGCGCTGGCGGGAGTTTGGCACCACGGAGGCGACCGTATCGGTGCCGGCCTCGGAGCTGCTGGTGTCTTTGCGCATCAAGCCGCTGACAGGCGATCGCGTATCGGGCGCCTTGATTTATGTGCAGGACACGCGCGAGCAGCAGCATCTGGCACAGCAGATGAAGCTGGCCGCGCTGGGGCGGCTCACCGCCAATATTGCCCACGAAATCCGTAATCCGCTGTCGGCCATTGGTCATGCCAACGAATTGCTGAGTGAAGACAATGACGAGGCGACCCGGCACCGTCTGCACCGTATCGTGTCGGACAATGTGTTCCGGCTGGAGCGGATTGTGCAGGATGTCCTGCAATTGAACAGGCGCGATCGCATGAAGCCGGACCCGGTGGTGCTGGACCGGTTTGTGGCTGAGTTTGTGCAGCAGTTTGTGCAGGTAGAGGGTATTGCTGCGGACTGGTTTGCTTGCCCGCCCGGAGAGGCGCTGACGGTGCCGTTTGACCGTGAGCATTTGCACCAGATCCTGTGGAACCTGTGTCGCAACGCCATCCGCTACTGCACGCAGCAACCAGGCTGCATTCAGCTGAAGATCGGACAGGTGGATGGTGTCTGGCGGCTGGCATTATGGAATGATGGCCCTCCGATTCCGCCGGAATTGCAATCACAGTTGTTTGAGCCCTTTTTCACAACACGATCGACCGGTACCGGGCTGGGCCTCTATATTGCACGCGAGCTGTGCGCGGCCAATGGCGCGACACTGCGCTATGTGGCAGCTGAGCAGGGGGTCACTTTCGAACTGTCCGGGCCCACCCATGGATAAAACACGATGGCTGTAAGCAAGCATACCTTTCACGCCTTGATCATTGACGATGAGCCGGACCTGCTGGAGCTGCTGGACCTGACCCTGATGCGCATGGGTATCCAGGTCAGCCGAGCTGGTAGTGTTGCCGAGGCGCTGAACGCCTTGTCCAACCAGCGCTTTGATCTGTGCCTCACCGACATGCGCCTGCCCGATGGTGAGGGCCTGCAGATTGTGCAGGCGATTGCCGAGCAGGGCTGGGATGTGCCAGTAGCCGTCATTACCGCTTATGGCAGCACCGAGAATGCGGTGGCGGCCCTGAAGGCCGGCGCATTTGACTACCTCTCCAAGCCAGTATCTCTGGAGCAGTTGCGCACCTTGGTCAAGTCGGCGCTGAATCTGGAGGGCGCGCGGGTCAAGGTGATCAAGGGCGGTGAGGTCAGCAAGGGTCTGCTGGGTGATTCGCCCGCCATTCAGCAAGTGCGGCAGTTGATCGACAAGGTGGCCCGTAGCCTGGCACCGGTCTACATCAGCGGCGAGTCCGGTAGCGGCAAGGAGCGGGCGGCGCGCATGATTCACGAGCAGGGTCCGCGCAGTGACAAGCCCTTCATCGCGGTGAACTGTGGCGCCATTCCCGAGAACCTGATGGAGAGTGAGTTCTTTGGTTATCGCAAGGGCGCGTTTACTGGCGCCAACGATGACCGGGACGGTTTCTTCCATGCCGCACAGGGCGGCACCCTGTTTCTCGACGAAGTGGCGGACTTGCCGCTGGCCATGCAGGTCAAGCTGCTGCGGGTGATCCAGGAAAAGAAGGTGCGCAAGCTGGGGAACACGCAGGAGGAGGGTGTCGACGTGCGCATCATCTGCGCCACCCACCAGAATCTGGCGGATTGTGTGGAGGCCGGTCGTTTCCGGCAGGACTTGTATTACCGCCTGAACGTGATCGCACTGCGTATGCCGGCCTTGCGCGACATGCGTGACGATATCGAAACCATCACCCTGAGGGTGCTTGAGCGGTTGGCCAGTGCCAGCGGCATGCACCAGCCACGGTTGGACAAAGCCGCCCTCAAGGCGCTGGTGCATTATGATTTCCCTGGCAATGTGCGCGAACTGGAGAATATTCTGGAGCGTGCACTGGCCTTGTGCGATGGCGAGCAGATCCTGGAGCAGGACCTGCAACTGTCCCCCGCGGTGTCTGCCGAGGTGGCACCCGTCAGCGCGGGCGACAAGTGGCCGCTGCAGGATTATCTCGACCGCGTGGAGAAAGAGGCCATTCTGGAGGCACTGCAGCGTACCCGCTTCAATCGTACCGCTGCAGCCAAACTGTTGGGGATTACCTTCCGTGCCATGCGCTACCGGATGGAACGTCTGGGATTGAACGATGACGTCCAATGAGCTGAGCGATAGCCAGCTGCTACGCTATTCTCGCCACATCCTGCTCGAGGAGCTGGGTATTGAGGGCCAGCAGCAGCTGCTGGCGGCTAAGGTGCTGGTGGTGGGGATGGGCGGGCTGGGTTCAGCTGCGACGCCCTATCTGGCGGCCGGTGGCATTGGTGCTCTGCATTTGGCAGACGGTGACCAGGTCGACCTGACCAATCTGCAGCGGCAGATTGTGCATCACGAAAGCCGCGTGGGCATGAACAAGGCCCAGTCAGCCGCAGTCTACCTGCAGCAACTGAACCCGGCGCTGACATTGCAGCTGTTGCCGCAGGATCTGGCTGCGGATAGCCTGGCGGCGGCGGTGTCTGCGGTGGATCTGGTACTGGATTGCAGTGACCGCTTTGCTACCCGACAAGCGGTCAACCAAGCCTGTGTCGCAGCGGCCAAGCCCTTGGTTTCCGGTTCGGCCCTGGGCTTTGCAGGCCAGCTGGTGGTGTTTGATGTACGGCAAGCCAACAGTCCCTGCTACCACTGCCTGTTTCCGGCCGGTG
The DNA here is from genome assembly GCF_012641365.1 of Leeia aquatica. Taxonomy (NCBI): domain Bacteria; kingdom Pseudomonadati; phylum Pseudomonadota; class Betaproteobacteria; order Neisseriales; family Leeiaceae; genus Leeia; species Leeia aquatica. The sequence continues at coordinate 1,473,602 of NZ_JABAIM010000001.1, read as the reverse complement.
CCGAAACCGGCGAACAGCGGTGTGCCACCTTTGGGGTGCTGTCTCCGCTGGTGGGGGTGATCGGCGCCCTGCAGGCTACTGAGGCGATCAAGCGTCTGTGCGGGCTAGACCCGGACGCAGTAGGGCGATTGCTGATGTATGACAGCCTGCGCGGTGACTGGCGCAGCATACGGGTGCCGCGTGATCCGGCCTGCCCGGTGTGCCACGCACGGTAGATCTGCTTAGCTCTTGGCCTTGATTAGCTCTTGCTCGGCCTGCCATTCTTTCAGCCGCGCCTCTACGCCAGCCTGTCGGTAAAAATCCAGCCCCTTGACCTGCAAAGCCAGCTGCAACTGCACGATGGCTTCTTTCAATTGCCCCTGGCGGTAATAAAACTCGGCCTGCGCTTGCCGCGCGGCGGCCTCGTTGCCTTGCTGTGCGTAGGCTTCCGACAGCAGCGCATAGAAAGGACCATTGCTGCTGCGCGCTTCAATCTGTGCACTGGCCAGATGTTCGGCATCGACCGCCCGCTTTTGCAACAGACGGCAGCGGATCAGCCCGTAGTTCAGACCCACATGGTTGGGGGTATTGGACAAGGCGGTTTCATAGACTTTGCCCGCCGCGTCCAGCTTGCCTTGCTTGATCAGGATCTCGGCGGCCAAGCTCTCCAGCATCGGGTGTTTCAGCTGCTTGCGCGCCTGGTCCAGCGCCTGCTGGGCACGAACCGCCTGACCATTTCGTAGCAAGGCGACGGCCAGGCCGTATTGGCTGGCCGCTTCCAGATTGAAGCGGCGCTCTTTGAGTGCATTCTCAAAGTAGCTGATCTGCGTACTCTCCGAGCCATTCAGTGCACGCAGACGTTCGCGAACCAGATGAAACTCGATCGACTCCGCCACCTGCTTGTATGGATACTGATCGGCCCGGTTGGCCGATTCCGCCAGGCGCGTGGATTCCAGCGGGTGGGTGCGCAGATACACCGGCGCACCCTCGCCATAAACGCGGGCAGCCTTCTCCATGCGGCCGAAGAAGGCTGGCATGGCATGTGGATCAAACCCGGCTGCTGCCAGGTACTGCATGCCCACACTGTCGGCCTCGGTTTCATGGGTGCGGGTAAAATTGATCTTGCCTTGAATCTGCAGCGCCTGGGATGTGGCGATGACGGCCTCTGGCACAGGCCCCCCTTTGCTGGCGGCCAGGATGCCGATGGCCAGCAAGGCGAGGCTGGCCATCCCCATATTCTGGTCTTTTTCCAGAAAGCGGGAGATATGCCGTTGTGTGACGTGGGCGATTTCGTGGCTCAGCACGGCCGCCAGCTCGGATTCGCTTTGTGTGGTGGCAATCAGGCCGGTATGCACGCCGATATAGCCACCCGGCAGAGCAAAGGCATTCAGGGTCGCGTCGTTGACCACAAAGAATTCAAAGCGCTGGTGCCTATCGTTGCTGACACTAGCCAGCCGGTTGCCTAACCGGTTCAGATAGTCGCGGGCTTCGACATCATCAATCACCGCACTGTCCATGCGGATCTCGGCCATGATGCTGTCGCCCAGCGCTTGCTCTGCCTTGCGTGACAAAACCTGCTGTGCGGAATCCCCCAGATCGGGTACCCCACTGGCGTGTACCGGGGCGGTGATCGGTGCGCTCAGCAGCGAGCAGGCCACAAGGGCAGTAATCAGTGGTTTCATTCTGATATGATAACCTTTTTGCCAGACAGTTCCCATGCATGGCCCCCGGTGCAGGCTGTTCTGAAGTGGGCAATGTGCTGAACATTGCCGTAATGTGTGTGACGAGTGCTACCGGAGTGTGGAAATGAGCCGTATTGCCCGAATTCGAGAACTGGGTCAGCAGGTGTGGCTGGATAATCTGTCGCGTGAGTTGCTGGCCAGTGGCCAGTTGGCCCGCTGGATCAATGAAGATGGTGTGGCGGGGGTGACCTCCAATCCGGCCATTTTCTATAACGCCATCAGCAAGGATGCCGGTTATCAGGCGGACCTGGCCCGTCTGAAACAGACTGAGCCGGACGCCGAGCGCCGCTTTGAATTGCTGGTACTGCCGGATGTGGTGGCCGCCTGCCAAATGTTGCGTCCGCTGTATGATGCCAGCAAGGGCGAGATGGGCTATGTCAGTTTCGAAGTGTCACCGCGCCTGTCGCACGATGCGGCTGGCACGTTGGCTGCGGCACGTCGTCTGTGGGCTGAAATCGGCCAGCCGAACGCCATGATCAAGATTCCGGCGACCGCTGCCGGGGTGCAGGCGTTTGAAGATGCCATTGCCGATGGTATCAACGTCAACGTCACCCTGATGTTCTCGCCCAAGCATGTCGAGGATGTGTTCGCTGCCTATCAGCGTGGCCTGCAGCGTCGCATGGACGCCGGGCTGCCGGTAGACCACATCCGCTCGGTGGCCAGCGTGTTCATCAGCCGGGTGGACACCCTGGTGGACAAATCACTGCCTGCCAATGCTGCAGCCCTGCAAGGCAGGATCGCTATTGCCGCCGCCAAGGACGCCTATGCTGTCTGGCAAGATCGATTCCACGGCACGGGCTTTGCTGCCCTGCGTGCCAAGGGTGCCCACCCGCAAACGCCACTGTGGGCCAGTACCGGCACCAAAAACCCGGCATACCGGGACGTGCTGTATGTGGAAGAGCTGATCGGTGCCGAGACGGTCAATACCGTACCCGATGCCACGCTGGCCGCTTTTGCAGATCATGGCGAAGCCCGCAGCAGCCTGGGCGAGGGTCTGACCGAGGCGCGGAAGCAACTGGCAGCCTTGCAGGTGGCGGGTCTGGACCTGAATGTGCTGGGCGAGCAACTGCAGCAGGAGGGCCTTAAGCTGTTTGATGAAGCCTTCGACAAATTGCTGGTGCTGGTGGCCTGATGCCAGAGGACGGTTTGCTGCTCGCAGCGCCGTCCCTCACCGCTGGGGTGGCTTTGACGCTGCCTCTGTATGTGCCGCCCGGCCCGGCACTGGCCCCCTATGTAGCGTACTTTGTACTGGTTGACCTGCAAGCGCACGGCAACCAGCTGCCCGCATCCCCTTTCCCGATGTTGTTTTTTCACGGGCAGCCGCATGGTATCCGTTATCAGGAAGACGGTCTGGGGCCTTTTCTGCCGCAGGCCATGCTGAGTGGTCCGACCTTGCGCAGTCGGCGCTCACAATCCATACAAGCAGACTGGATGCTGGCGGTGGCTTTTCATGCTGGCCAGATTTCAAGGCTGTTTGATATACAGGCGGATCTGTTGACCGACCAATTGCTGCCGCTGGAGGGGGTGTTGGGGGTTGCGCAGACAGCGCTGTGGCTGGAGGCCCTCTGTGAGGCAAAAGGGGCGCTGGAGCGGCTGCTGGTGTTGCAGGATCGGCTGATCGCACAGCTGGAGCTACGCTTTGCTCAGCAGCGCCTGTCGCCGCTGGACCAGCTGGGCGCGAGGGCGCTGAATCAGCCCTTGCTGCAACTGGCGCGTGACTGTGGCTGGAGCCTGCGCCAGTTTGAACGCCGCTTTCAACAACAGTTTGGCCTGGCGCCAGAACGTTACCGCCAGCTGGCCCGCTTCACGCGGGTGTTGGGCCTGCTGATGCAGCAGCGTGGCCATGGCCCCACATTGGCGCAGCTGGCGCAAGCGGCAGGTTATGCCGATCAAGCGCATTTTACCCGAGACTTCAGCCAGTTTTGCGGCACAACGCCGGGCCGGTTTCGGCAGCAATTGGCACAAGATCCCGCATTCTGGGCGTTCCGTATGCCCTCCACTCAGACGCAGGACATCATGAATCGGGTGCGTTTCCATCGTCATCAAGCCTGATATGCGATGGCGTTTTGATTCAAGACGGTGAATTGAGTGCTGTTTATGCTGCTCGGTGATCAACACACCGGAGCATGAGCATGCAAGACGAGCAGTTCCTCAAAGAGGGCTACCTGCTGACCACCACCAAGCAGGTGTTCGACCTCGCCAACAAACACTCGCTGTGGTACCTCACCTTTGGTCTGGCATGCTGTGGAGTAGAGATGATGCACGCAGCGGCAGCGCGCTACGACATGGATCGCTTCGGCATGATCCCGCGCGCTACGCCACGCCAGTCAGATCTGATGATCATCGCAGGCACCCTCACCAACAAGATGGCCCCGGCGCTGCGCAGGCTGTATGACCAGATGGCCGAGCCGCGTTACGTGCTCTCCATGGGCTCCTGCGCCAACGGAGGCGGTTACTATCACTATTCCTATTCGGTGGTGCGCGGCGCCGACCGCATTGTCCCGGTCGACATCTACGTCCCCGGCTGCCCCCCTACCGCGGAGGCCTTGCTCTACGGTCTGATGCAACTGCAAAACAAAATCCGCCGTAGGGAGGCTGGCCAACCGTGCACTACAGCGCTGGTGGGAGGTGCCAAGGTAAGAGGGATTCTCGAACGCTAGAGTAAGGAGGCTCTATCCTGCCTCCTGCTGAATCCTGGACGGGCGCTGTTGCGCATGTAAGTTTAGCGGTGCAATCTACTTGCAGCTGGGCTCAGGGGGCGGGGCTGTTTGCAAGGCTGATCCCAAACGACGGGCACCTTGGGTCGCGTAGTACTGGCAACAGGCTGCCAGCATCCGAAGTTTGGGGCTGAGCTACCCCTTGTGCGACTGTTTCTTGGCAAGCCAGGGCTACAGGCTATGCGTCGGGGAAGTTGCTAGGGCTTTGAGTGTGCCCCACTGTCAACGACCTCGGTATTAGCCCGTGAATACGAGTAATGTCTCCTACCGCAAGATCTTCGAGGCAGAGGGTGCTGCGTACTCTAAGTGTGTAATCCAACCCTGCAAATAAATGATGTGTGCTGATACCCGCTAGTGGTTCAGGCTGATCTCGACGCGCCTTTCCTCTATGTCACACTAAGAAAGTCATGCTTAGCCCATGGTCACCCCATCTGGCCTAGGTCGCGTAGCACAACAGCCTGAGACGTGGATTTCGCTGGAGCTACCGAGGAGCCTCGCTAGAACATGCCGTTATGGACTACAATTTACGCTTACAAACATGAAGTGCCCTGTTGGACCACCATGGAGGTTGTGGAAGGCACAAAGCTCAAGCAGGACCCAACAATGAAGATTTATGGTGGAGACACTGCACACAGCTGACATTTAAAGCCTCGCCCTAGTCACAACGCTACGACTGCGTTCAACAGCCTAACAAGATTATAGTGAGGCCAAAAAAGGGTTGCGCCAGCGCCCACGAAGGTTGCTTTGTGGCCTGCTTGTAAAGTCAAAGAAATGAGTTTTTAGGGTGTTGTACGTGGTTGAGAAAATTAAAGTACTTTATAAAGAAATCGAAAATTTAGGGGCCGTAAACCTTTTAACAATTTTTTTTATACTGATGCAGCTGGCGGGATTTTTAGAGTCGGCCACTATGCCATTGGGGAGCGAAGGATATACGTTAAGTTACACCCTTGAGACATGGGGCCCCCGCTTCTTATATCCTGCAATCGCCTTTTTGCTGCTAAGAAATGCAAATTGGGATTCAGGTAAAAGGCTAAGTATGTTGTCCGTGCCATTTGCCGGGGCCATTATGGCGCTGGTCTTGCAGCTAAGCACCGGTACTTTAAGCCCTGCCATAATTGCGGCTTGTTTTTTCGTGTTTTTTATTGATCATAATCCTCCGGAATTAAGTTTGGGTGAGGGTTGCAAGTATCTGGTATGCTACCTGATTTTACCTATCGTTTTCCTTGCCTCATTATTTCTCGTTGAATGGATGGGGCTTTTGCCAGGTAAGTTTCATTACTTAATGGATGTAACAAGTAACAATGGCTTATTCCGTGGTGAATCATTCAGGGGTTTTGCGAGGGATCGAATAGCGTACTCATACCTCTGTGGAGTTGCGCTCCTGTGCATTCTTGCGAGGCATGAAAAAAGAGTGGCTGACTTTATCTGGATGGGCCTGTTGCTGGTGGCACTGTCCTTGGCGAGTTCGCGGGCTGCATTGGTTGCATTGGCTTTATCTTTAGTTTTTGTATTTGCCTTTGATAAGAGGTCTTTGAGGCTTTTATTGGCGGCGATTCTGGTTGTGGCAGTCATGGCGCTGGTGGCTGCCTCTTTCTCAGGGAGGCCTGATTTTTTGGGTGACCCAGGGGGGCGGCTGACTTACATAAAGAGCTATATGGATACCATCCAACAAAAGCCTTGGCTGCTGCTAACTGGGGAGCGTGCTTTTGGTGCCAATATCGTGCTTGAGGGGGGTGGGATGGTGCGGCCGCACAGCTGGTTACTAAATAGCATAATAAATTTTGGTGTATTGGTGACAGGCTGTTGGATGGTATTTCTCTTTAGATTTTTTAAAAAGCTAAATAACCATGGGCGTGCAATTGTTATATATTTTACGACAGTTGGGCTTTTTCATAATGGATTTGATGCATACCTTTTTTCTATAGAGCATCTCATAGGGTTTCTACTCGCGGCCAGTGTTGGCGGTGCTTGGAAAGAGGTCGAGGATAAAAGGTTTTTGTCTCAATGAATAAGAGTGCTTTGTGATATGGATTTAATACCATTTAATCGCCCTTATATGACAGGTGCGGAATTTTCATTTATTGATGACGCCAAAAAGCGTAATATGTTGGCCGGTGATGGATGGTTTACGAAGGAGTGCCATCGCTGGATAGAGTCAGAGGCGGGTGCCAGAACTGCATTGCTTACCCACTCATGTACTGCAGCGTTGGAAATGGCTGCATTGTTAATTGACATACAACCTGGTGATGAGATCATTATGCCGTCGTACACTTTTGTGTCGACCGCAAATGCATTTGTACTACGTGGCGGCGTGCCTGTGTTTGTTGATATTCGGAGCGATACACTGAATATTGACGAGCTGCAAATAGAGTCAGCCATAACAAACCGTACTAAGGCCATCGTTCCGGTGCATTATGCCGGAGTGGCATGTGAAATGAGTGCTATTTTGGCTGTGGCCAGTAAGCATGCAGTTAAGGTAGTAGAGGATGCAGCGCAAGGTGTAATGGCCTACTATAAAGGCATGCCTTTGGGGAGTGTTGGGGACTTTGGTGCGTTTAGCTTTCACGAGACAAAAAATGTAATAAGTGGTGAAGGCGGGGCGTTGCTAGTAAATGACCCAGAATACTCCCTGAAAGCAGAAATCATCCGCGAGAAAGGCACAGATCGGAGTCGCTTTTTTAGGGGTGAGGTGGATAAATATACCTGGCAGAGTGTTGGGTCATCATTTTTACCTGGTGAAATCATCGCGGCATTTCTTTTAGCGCAACTGCAGAGCGCTGTAAAAATAACCGAGATGCGACGAGAAATCTGGTCTCGGTATAATATGCTGGCGGAGAGCTTGGAGAGTGATGGGCTCATCAGGCGTCCAATAGTACCGGTTGGTTGCGAACATAATGCACACATATTTTACGTTCTGCTTGAAAAGGGGGTCGACCGAAGCAAGGTGCTATCATTCATGAAGCAGCGTGGCGTGCATGCGCTATTTCACTATGTACCATTACACTCCTCTCCTGCCGGGCAGCATTTTGGCCGAGCCCATGGCCAACTATTAAATACGGATCAACTCTCGGAGCGGATTATTCGGCTTCCTCTCTGGATTGGGCTGGGGGAGGATGACCAGATACGTGTGGTTGATACACTCAAGCGTGCGATAGAGTCAGCAAAGTGTGAGTAATGCCATGGTAATAGAAAGCTCATGCATTGACTTACATACAAGGTGTTAAGAATGCCCCCCCTATTGATGATTAGCTACTTTACCAATATACGAGGTAACTGCCCTGCTGAGTGGGCTGATGACAAGATACGCGTCTTGGAATCTATGGGGCGAAAAGTGATCGTGCTGACTGGTATGGGTAGCCATACTTCGAGTAATGCGTTTGTGCACTACATAAGGGTGCCGTCATTGTCATGGTGTGATTACAAAGAAGAAATTAAAGAGCTGAAACTTGGTGGTGAAAAAGTACCACTAGCGCTGTTTCTACTGATGCCATTCGCCTTTCTCTTCGGTGGCATGATTGATTATGTCTTGCGCAAAATTACCAAAACGGTGAGTGCAGGGCGTTGGTCGTGGTTGTTGACAGCGATTCCTGTCGCAATATGGCTAAAAGCCCGATATCGCATCGTTGATGTATTCAGTACAGGCGGACCTACAGCCGCACATATCGTAGGTGGGGTGATCACATCTGTTTCAAGAGGCCGGCTTTTTTGTGAATTCCAGGACCCCTTGGTTGGTGTCATGATGAACCGCTCAAAGCGAACTAGCGGCATTTCAGCAAGAATTGAAGCATGGCTGCTGAAGCGTGCTATGAAAGTGATTTACGTCACAAAGAAGGCGGCCCAGTCAGCGTGTGAGCGTAACCCCCACTATGCTGAGAAAGTTCATGCTATTTATCCTGGGGCATGGTCATTTGGCCCTTCCGCATCACTTCATCCATATACCGAAGGGGCCACATTTGAATTTATGCACCTCGGGACTTTGTATGGAACAAGAAACCTCGATCTTTTTTTTGAAGCCCTAGACATGCTTCGTAGTGAGGGCTTCAAGTTGGCAGACGCTGTCAGGGTAGTCAACCTTGGGGCAGTATATTGCCAGACATTGCCGTCATACCTTTCCCGTACGGATTTTCTGATGCTTGATGCGCTGGAGCGAGAAGAGGCCTTGCAACGGGCTAGAGGCGCATCATGCCTGCTCTTGGTCCAGCATACTGATGAGCGCAGTATGGAGACCATCCCGTATAAGACATACGATTATCTGAATCTTGGACTACCAACACTCGGGCTACTAATCAATGATGAATTGAGTGCTTTGTTAGAGTCTAATGGAGGGTTTACTGCTAGGGCAGATCAACGGAATGCAATCAAAGTGGCACTGCGGTGCTGCTTGACCGCTTTGGCAAACGGAGAAGCTAAAGCAGGGCACACTTCTGCCAGTTTAGACATATCAGTTCAGTTCAAGCAAATGCTGGAGTGCGCTGATGCCTGATAATGAAATTACCCTTGTGTTATCAGGGCATGTATGCAGGTCTCAATCCACAGACATGCGACCGTTCTGGAGCGGCTATATTGAGCTGCAACGAAAATTACCTGCAGACTGCAAGATAAAGCACATTGCTACTCATAGTTGGAACCCAGAGTTGGCCGATTTGGTGAATTTCGTCTATGCACCAGCCGCTGTACTCCATGAGCGTCAGCCTGTAATGTACGCCGAGTTCATGCACAAGATAGTTCCGCCTGATCGGTTCGAGAAGGGCTTGGACAGGCTTAACTCTACATGGAAAAACGTATCTATCCAGTCCGTCCTTGGGAATGCGCGGTCTCGCGCGAAAGCAGTACAATTGCTGAATGCCCTGTCGGGCGCAACGGGGCAGGTTCTAATTACCCGCTGGGACTTGGGCCAGACTGGGAGCAGTCAAGTCAACAGATTGGTATTTGATTCAGCATTGCCTCACGATTACATTTATATGTCACATTTCTCTGAGGTGGATGAGGGGTATGCCGACATGTGGATTACCGCGCCTTGGAGAGATGCATTGCTGTTTGCAGAGTTTGATCGCTTTGTTCTGGACAGCCTTTCCGGCGCGAACCCTTATTTAGAGCAGTTCTGCGAAAAAGGGTGGCCTCTTGCACGTATTAAAACCCAATATGAAAACGCAATCACTCATCCAATAGGACAACGTGTTCATTCAAAGCTGCTTAAAATCCTGAGGGCTATTCAAGTTCGAACAAAAGCAAATAGCCTACCCAATAGGCTTGTGCGTAGAGCGGTCAGACCACTACAGCGCTTCATGGAGAGGCCCATGCTCTCAGCAGAGGTCTCATGCACACCTGATCTGATGAATAAGCGAAGGGTGTTTCCACCCTATATGGCGTTGAACATTCACGCACTATTAAAATTCTTCATTCTTGGCAAGAACTTGCGTGAGAAAACACGATTTTTATCTCATGATGATTTTATCATTGATGAGCACCTTGGGTGCTTCATCAACCCTCAACCGCTGGTTTTGCTGGTACTGGAGGGCGAAAGTGCTGAGAGACTTAGCGTACTCGAGCGCTCCCCGCTGCCGATCGCGAAAGTTGTTTTCCTTGGGCCATACCAGCAAGGAAAACCAGAGGAAGCAGATGTATCTGCAAGGCCATACGCTCCGAGAGACCGCATTTTAGATGCTCTAGAAGAGATTAAGGAGTGCTTGGGAGAGACAAGTCCTGTTCTTGTGCTGCCCTCGGTAGAGTGCTACATGGCATGCACTGACTGGTTCTACCTCGGTGCGCTCATAAAGTATATAGCGTGGCGGAACCCGGATTACATTTCATTAAATGGGAAAGGCTCTGGGAAAGTGTATGCTGACTTTCCTGACCTCTGCATGGCCAGAGGTGGAGGTGTGTTTAATCTAAAGGCAGTTGCAGGTACTGCAAAGGGAATTCACTCGATACTCACTCATGCCGATGTCGCCCTTGTAGATGTTTGTGCGTGGGCAGACAAGATGGCACTTGATTTCCTGGCCGTTTCAAATGGGAGAATGCTCTTTCCCGAAGGTGGATTGGCATGAAAAATGAGCAATATGAGGTCAATTACTCATTTCCGACGGGAGAGGGTGATCTGAGCCGTTTTGAAGAAATGGCCTTAAAGCGTGAGCCATTCACATTCGTGAGGTTTAGTGATGGTGAAATCGAAGTTCTGCGAAATAGAAAATTGGTTATAGCTGATGGGGTAACAGAGTTTCGCGGAAATCGATTCTCGAATCATTTCCCTGAGTTTGACAAAAAAAGCTTTGATCCTCTGCGTGGTAAAGATATCCGGAGAGACCTGCTGTCATCAGCACTATTTCGTGATTTATCATACTTCAAAGGTATCCCGACATACCATAATGGTGCTGTATTAGACAGAGAGTTTATGCTGCGCTTAAATGGTGGCTTTACATCCCAGATGACGTTTTCGGACTTGTTTCTGAATTCAAATTTCATCCGTGCAAGAGAGCAGTTCTTCCCCCGCATGGTTGCTGCCTTTTCAGACGTGCTGGTCGTGTGTAACTGGAGGTGCAAGCTTGAGAACTACTTAAGTCGAGGGCGAATTGTCCAGGTGCCGGACAACTTTTTCTCCTCTTACCTATCAACGTTAAACTCTATACTGTCGGAGCTAAAAGAGGCGCCTGAGTCAGCGTTGATTCTGTCTTCTGCATCATCACTTTCTAATATACTTGGACATCAGTTACGGCTGGTACGGCCTGACCTTACCTTCATAGACATTGGGACGGTGCTTAATGACTGCATTGGATTGCCAATGAAGACTCGCGCTTATCATAAACTCAACGCCCCAAAAACAATGCGGGAAAAATTTTCAGCCTGGTGTTATCGAAGACACCCGGAATATAAGCTTAAATGGTGAGCACATGATTACGGTTGTTTTGAACGCCTTCAAGCGACAGCAGCACTTGCCGCAGCAGATAGAGTGCGTCTTGTCGCAGACCGTACCCGCAGAGAGGGTGTTGGTATGGAACAATGGAGAGGCTATATGCCTAGACGGTCTCCATGAAAAAGTAATGGTTGCAAATAATTCACATAATCTGGGTGTGTGGTCTCGGTTTGCATATGCAGTAAACGCAGAGACTGAATATGTCTGCATTCTTGATGATGACACATTTCCATCGCCCCGTTTTTTTGAGAGTTGCCTGCAGCAAATGGCAAAGGAGCCAGCACTGTTAGGGGCCCGAGGTTTGCGTTTCCTGAGCTCAACACGATACCACCCCTTTATATCCTTCGGCTGGGATGCTCCAAATGAGCAGGCTGAAGTGGTGGATATTGTTGGTCACGCGTGGTTTTTCCGCCGTGAATGGCTGGGAGCCTTTTGGCGTGAGCTTCCGGAGCTGGGATCATCGCGCTTGGTTGGGGAGGATATGCATTTCTCTTTCATGCTCCAGAAGCATTTGGGCATCCGTACAATGGTCCCCCCACACCCCACTTCGGATATGTCGGTATGGGGTAGTGACCCTGTTTTAGCGATCAAACTAGGCACTTCAAAAGAGGCTGTTTCGCAGGGAGATGAGGCGCTGCTCAAGTTTGATAAAGCACTGCGGCACTGTACTTCAAATGGATTCCTGCTGTGCAAAGATACGCTTGAGACATTACCTGCCGCTGTGGTTATTGGCCCTGGAGTGTCACGCGTGCGCTTTCTTAAGAAGCTGGCTGCCCGATTTCCTTCGCTTGGAAATTGGGGCCGGTCTTTAAGAGACAAATTGGCTAAAAGAAATATCCATATCTAAGGTAGGGATGATTTGAAAAAAATTTGCATTGTTATCGGTACGCGACCGGAGGCTATAAAAATGGCGCCGGTCGTGCATGCTTTGCGTGCGTATCCTGATGTTTTTGATGTATGCCTTTGTAGCACAGGACAGCACACTACGATGCTGAAGGATGCGTTATCGGTTTTTAATATTGAAGCGGATGTTGAGCTCGATGTTATGAGACCAGGCCAGTCATTGGCGCAGTTAACATGCCGTCTCCTGTCTGGGCTAGACTCATATTTTGCTTCTGCATGCCCGGATATTGTACTAGTTCATGGTGATACGACATCAGCTATGGTAGGAGCAATGGCTGCTTTCTACCGCGGAATCACCGTGGGGCACGTTGAAGCAGGTCTTAGGACCGGGAATCTTTGCTCGCCATTTCCAGAGGAGTATAACCGGAAGTGCGTGGCGCTTTCTGCTGAGTATCACTTTGCACCGACTATGGCAGCATGCGCGAATCTGAAGTCGGAAGGAGTCGTGCCAGAGCGAGTTTACAAGACCGGAAATACCGTCATAGATGCCTTACTGTTCACCATAACAAGGTTAGAGTCAAGTTCAAGTGAGCAGGAGCGATTGAACCACCACTTTAGTAGCATGATCAAATTCGATCTGCAGAATACCCCGTATGTCCTGATTACAGCGCACCGCAGGGAAAATTTTGGTGATGGTATACGTAATATTTGCTTTAGCATTGATGCACTGGCTCGTGCTAATCCAAATATTCGCTTCATATACCCAGTCCACCTTAATCCTCAGGTTCGGGATGTTGTAGAGGATAAGTTGGCAGGAATAGATAATGTCTCATTGATTCCACCGCAAGACTACATGTGCTTTGCATGGTTACTAAGGCATTGCCTTTTTATCATGACTGATAGTGGTGGGATCCAGGAAGAGGCCCCGGCACTAGGCAAGCCCGTTTTGGTACTCCGCGATACAAGTGAGCGGCCTGAGGCTATTGAGGCGGGAACTGCAAGATTGGTCACGACTGACCCTGGTAGAATTATTCATGAGGCCCAGCGCTTAATCGATGACAACGCTGCCTACGCTTCCATGGTGCAAGCAATCAACCCGTTTGGGGATGGTCATGCAGCTAAGTACATCGCTGAGCATCTGAAGAATATGGGTAATGCAAGTGAATAATGTGCATTTGCGCCCGTTTTCTCCAACGTATATAGAGTCAGTTATAGCTTTATTGCAATTAGTGAGCCGCTTTGAGCCAGAACCATCCGAGGCATTAGAATATGCTAAGCGGTTTGAGTGTATGGATAATTGCTATTCATTCGTAGCGATACATGAGGGTAGAGTCATCGGCTTCGGATCAATTTTCATGCTAAACAGGGTTCGAGGCGGTTGCTCAGCCGTCATTGAAGACCTTGTCGTCGCGCAAGACATGCAAGGCCATGGTGTTGGGCGTGCGCTGTTAGAGAAACTGCTCGAACAGGCAAGGGGTAAGGGGTGTTTTAAGGTTTCATTAGAGGCTGCAGATAGTGCTTTGTCATTCTACGAGGCATGCGGCTTTTCACGTGCTGGGCAGTCAATGAAGATCAATCTATAGTAATACGCGCAATAGTATTGGAGTGAGACATGGGGCAATCACGTGTTCTTGTGACGGGCCATAAAGGTTTTATTGGTGCATGGACAGTGCAGTTGCTATGCCAAGCAGGTTGGACTGTCTTTGGCCTGGATGATGAGAGTTCTTATGGAGAGCGTCTGTATGATGCAGCAGGCATGAAGAGCATGCTTGCCGGCGAGCTTACAAGTGATGTGTCAGACTTGCAAATGACACAAACCTGGATCGAGCAGATTGGCCCTGAATTGATTATACATCTAGCAGGGCAAGCGATTGTACCAAGAGCATTCAAGCAGCCCTACCTGACCTTTAAGTCAAACGCACTAGGGACCTTGGCAATACTTGAAGCAGCCCGTTTAACACCCTGTGTTCGAGCTGTCATGTGCATCACAAGTGATAAAGTCTACGAGAATAACAATAATGGTCAGGCATTTTCTGAGCCGGACATGCTGGGCGGCAGTGATATCTACAGTGTCTCAAAGTCAGGTGCGGAGCTAATCGCTAAAGCATACAATGCGTCTCATTGTGGCAATGGATCGCCTAACATTCAAACGATCAGGCTTGGTAATGTTGTTGGTGGTGGGGACTGGGCCGTTAATCGATTGATTCCTGATTTGATTCATGCTGCAAGAAGTGGTGGTGACTTTAGAGTGCGGTATATGGATGCAACGCGCCCATTTCAGCATGTAAGTGATGTTGTGAATGGAATATCAAAGATCGCCTCTGCGGCACTAAACGGACAGTTGCGGAGTGGTGAGGCATGGAACTTAGGTCCACGCAATAATAGTTTCGCGAAAGTTCGTGATGTCATTGATTTGTTCAAAAGGTATTATCCAAATCTTAGTGTTATAGATAGTGAAGAAAAAATCAAGGAAGATTTAAATCTTAGGGTTGATGTGGCGAAGTATAGTGATCAATTTTCCCCACCTGTCTTCGATAGCATGGAAGGTGTCGAGCGTGCGATAAGATGGTATCAATCCTTTTATGCTGGTACTTCACCAATTGATTTGGTTCGGGCTGACCTTTCTTTATTGGGTTAATGCATGAATTTATTTGATGATAATATTTGCCACCTCACCTTTTCACATACTGACTGCGCTGATGTGTGGCGTTTGTATTTTTCACAAATGCATGCACACTTCTCGGTTGGCTTGAAGCATTTTGTAGCCGTTAACGAGAAGTCAGGGGATTTGCCTGAAAATGTAACGGCTCTTCTTTATGATGAGAAGCACCCTTACCCGCAGCGTTTGATGTCCAGCCTTGAGGCGCTTGTGGATTACGACTATGTTTTTTTTGATCATGAGGACATGTTTCTATATGCTTCTCCGGATTATAAAAAACTTGCCAAATACTATGAGCTCATGAGACAGGAGCAGTTTGATCATATCCGCCTTATCAAAGGTGGTGATTGCATATATGAGCCTGTGCCGAGCTGCCCCTCGTTGTATGCCCTGAGCTTAAAGTCTAAGTGGATTTTCTCGATCCAACCAAGTTTTTGGCGCCGAACAGTTTTGATGGATGTGCTGAAGGCCAATTTGGCTGTGAATATTTGGGACCTAGAAGTCAACAGCCAGAAGGTGGTCAAGAGAATGGGGTTGAGGGCTGCTTTTTCATATCGTGCTGGGAAGCGAAGGGGGCTGCATCATTTTGACAATGATGTTTACCCCTATATTGCCACGGCGATTGGTAAGGGGAAGTGGAATCTAGGGGAGTACGGAACTGAGCTTGAGCCTTTGCTCGAAATGCATCATATAGATCCGGCTCAACGAGGGTGGTTCTGATGAAGCGCATAATTATAGATCTTGATAGTACTCTTTGTTACTCAAGCGGGGAGTACCAGAATGCCGAACCTAATCTTGAAGTCATTGATAAGGTCCGCGCCTACCGCGCATTAGGCTTCGAAATTGTTGTTTATACAAGTCGTAATATGAGGACTTTTCAGGGTAATGTGGGGAAGATAAATATACACACTCTTCCAGTTATCCTGGAATGGTTGAATAAGCATAATGTTGAATATGATGAGGTGTTAGTAGGAAAGCCTTGGTGCGGCACTGAGGGTTTTTATGTGGATGATAGAGCTATTCGCCCAGATGAATTTGCAAGGCTAAGCCCTGAGCAAGTCAACGAACTTTTGCGAAGCAGTAACAAGGCATGATTATTATTTTGTCTGCACTATATGTTGGTGAAAGCTTGAGAGCTGAGGTCGGTGATTTACCACTAAGCTTTGTTCCGCTTGCAAATCGTCGGCTATATGCATTTCAGGTTGAAGTCTTGCGCCGCTTCTTCCCTCAGCGCCCCATTGCCTTGTCTGTCCCTGCCAATTTTCATATGACAGAGGCGGAGCTTTCTTGGTTTGAAGAGTATGGGGTTTCGCTGATCAGGCTTGAAAGTGTGACCACTCTTGGTGAAGAGGCGGCCTTGGTGCTTGAGCAGTGCTGCAATAGTGGCGAGGCCGTTATGTTAATGCATGGAGCATGCCTCCCTGCTAGCTTGCCCACGGAACCTGATTCCCTGGCCGTGTTTGAGACTGATCTGGAGCCTGGCTTGCCGGTTGAGATTTATGGTGCCGAGCGAGATCTGATTTGGGCTGGTATAGCCTCCTTTGCCGACGTTTCGCTTCTTGCTTCCAGTTTGGCTGAGGAGTCGTTGGATTACTATCGTGCTGTAAAGCGCTACTCGTTCAAAAGAAAACTTAGGAATGTTCACCTTGATGAATGCTATGTACTTTTGAATGCGCCTTGCTATTTTCGAGCGCGCTCATCTTTTACAACCGAGCGTGCATTTAATCGATTGACAGTGAATCATACTGTTTTAAAGAAATTTAGTAGCAATGGAGATAAAATTCGCTCAGAGGCGAACTGGTTTAATCAGGTCCCGAGGTCTTTGCGTAAATATATTCCCCAATATTTTGGCGAGGGTGTTGACAGTGATGGCTATTACTACTCAATTGAGTATTTAGGTGCCATACCGCTAAGTGAAATTTTTGTGTATGGGCGCCAAACGGTTGTGTTCTGGGAGCGGATTTTTTCGAGGATCGAAGCTTATTTGCATGAGTCGAGGTCGTTGAATGTGCCGGTCATGGCCAAGGGAGCAGGTAACCATGCGCTATTTGTGCGTAAGGCTGAAAGTCGACTGGCTGAGTTTTCTGCAGATACAGGATTTAATGCGGATGTAGCGCTCCATTTGAATGGGAGGATGTTGCCAAGCCTGAAGGAAATTCTCGCAGATACAAGCAAGCACTTGATGGCGCTTCCTGATATGGCTGCTTTCTTGCATGGGGATTTATGCTTAAGCAACATTTTGTATGACTCAAGAATGCGTGCAATTAAACTTATTGATCCAAGGGGGGTGGATGAAGACGGGCAAAATATGATATTTGGCAGTCAACTTTATGATGTAGCGAAACTCGCGCACTCAGTCATTGGTTTATATGATCATATCATAGCGGGGCAGTACCACCTATCTGTTGCGAATAATAATTTTACATTCAGTTTATATGGTGAGGGTGATGTTGAGGAAATTCAGGCGGCTTTTAGGCGCCGTGAATTTGGTGCTAGTGCATGCATGAGTGATGTCGAGAAAATTTTGCCCCTTTTGTTTATTGCGATGTTGCCGCTACATAAGGACTCACCTCGCAGGCAAATGGCGTTGCTTGCGAATGCGCTGAGGTTGTATGTAGCTGCTTATAGGTGAGAGGCGGTTGAAATGTTTGTATTTCCGATGCTGGGGAAGTCTAGCCGATTTTATAATGCGGGTTATACGCTCCCAAAATACAAGCTGCCGCTTGGGGAGCCGGATCAGATTGTGTTTGATCATGTGATCTTGTCTTTTCGGCGCTATTTTGAATCCGACCGATTTGTACTGATTTGTCGAGCAGATGCTAATGACCGATCCTTTATTATTGAGAGGATGCATCATCTGGGGGTGCTGGACTTTAAAGTGATTGCTCATCATGGTGAAACGAATGGTCAAGCCGAGTCGGTCGAGCTGGCTGTCGAGGCTGAGTGTGCAGATGATGAGCTATTCATTTTTAATATTGATACACTGCTTTACGCGTTTGAAAAGGGGGGCTCCCATACTCGAGCAGCGGGGTACCTTGAAGTATTTAAAGGAGAAGGTGATCATTGGTCTTTTGTTTTTCCTGACTCAGCAAGAGATGGGCACGCTGCACAAGTGACTGAGAAAGTTAGAGTTTCTGACCTCTGCTCTAATGGCTTGTACTATTTTCAGTCGGTGGATTTATTTAGGAAAGCGCTATACTCATACCGGATCCGGGCTCGAGAGCGTGAGGGTGAGATTTATGTTGCACCTTTGTATAATGAATTAATTGCAATGGGGTTGCCCGTGCTTTATAAAACCATTTCTATTGAAGAAATCGGCTTCTGTGGCGTCCCCGATGAGTATAAGAAGCTTTTGGAGCAATTCTCTCAAAATATGTAATTGCTCTTGCTGAAAAAAGCGGGTGTTGTCATTAATGATGTGCAATGTGTTGCTAAAGAAATAATCTGAAGGCGCTATGGATAAAAATCCATATATTAAAAACTTCTTATTCCTCTCGTCAAAAATTCGCCGCCGTTTCTTTGTCGCCTTTTTGCTTGTTGGCATAGTGGGCTTGCTGGAGATGTTTTCTCTTTCGGCGCTGCTTGCTTTTTTTGGGATGGGTTTCAATACGACGGGCGGTAGGGTTCAAGCATGGATCCAAGAATTAGGGTTCACGCCTTCTGCCAGTTTTTTATTGGTGATCACGCTTTGCGTTTTTGTGCTGAAATCTATTATTGTTCTTGTTGTTGGCCGCTATTCCTATCGGACTGCTATTGCTGCTCGCAAGGGCTTTCAGGACATGCTCTTTGAGCGCTTTCTTCAGTATTCTTTCAAGGAGCGATCTGAGAGGAAATCTGCAGACTGGGTCCGAAGTATTACTGCTGACTGTAACGCATTAGAGGGGCGTTTTTTCACACCAGTATTGGTGCTGGTTGGAGAAATCATTCCAGCTTTGTGCATTTGTGGCATGTTGCTGCTGGTAAACTCGACCATTTTTCTTGTTGCATTAGGCGTCTTTGTTGCTTTGGGGGCATTGGTTTTTCTCTCTACACACAATCGACTGGTAGACCTTGGAAAGGTCCAGCAAGCAGCTGAAAGCAAGATTGTCCAGGCTGTCCAGCAGGCATTTCATGGGCTATGTGAGCTAAAGATTTATGCTTTGCATGGTTGGGCAAAAAGGACTTTTGAAGGGCACACTGATACCTCAAGCACGGCTGTTAGTGAGGCGCTGAGTATTAGCCTTTTGCCGAGATTTGTATTTGAAGTTGCAATATATATTAGCCTTGGCGTAATACTGGCAGTTTATGCTTTTCAGGATGTGCCTCTGATGAAGGTTGTCGGTGAGGTTGCTGTGTTTGGCGTTGCAGCTATGCGTCTGCTGCCGTCGGTCAGTAAAGTTGTTAGCCACCTTCAGTCTTTTAAGTATGCTAAATCGACAATAGAAACCGTTAATAAGGAACTTTCAGGGGCGGTGTCCTTCTCATCTTTGAGCTCTGTTGATGATTTTAACAAAATCACTTTTAATACGTTGTCACTTTCAAACATAACATTTTATTATGGTGATAAGACCATTTTTCGTAACCTTAGCCTGGAAATTTTTTCGGGTGATGCTATTGCTATTGTAGGTTCATCGGGTACTGGAAAAAGTACATTGATTAACCTTGCACTTGGCTTGATAGAGCCGCATCAGGGTAATGTAATCTTAAATGGTCACCCCCTGGTAGGGATGAAGTCGGATTGGTGGTCCTGTGTGGCATACGTCCCTCAAGAACCTTTCCTAATTGAGGGGAGTGCGCTGTCTAATCTGTTTTTAGGCAAAGCCAAGCTCTCTGATACTGACGTGAAAATCGCTGAAGAACTACTGGTGAAACTAGGGCTTCATGGTGTCGCAAAAGACATGGAGGCTAGTGTTGGTGAGGATGGTGGGCGTCTCTCTGGCGGGCAACGGCAAAGATTGGCAATTGCACGTGCCTTGCTAAGGGATCCGCAAGTGTTGATCCTGGATGAAGCGACCAGTGCTATGGATGTCCAGACGCAAGACTTGGTAATGACTGTTGTGTCCGAGTACATGGAGGGTCGCGTACTATTAATGATCACTCATAGAGCCGAGACACTTAAATTCTGCAAAAGAGTATTGGCGTTGTCAGAAGGGCGGTTGGTGACGCAAACTGCTGGTTATGACTAGGCTGTTCATTCATGCCACCAACGTTCACCAGGGCGGTGGGAGGGCTTTGTTGCTATCCCTGATCAAAGCTACAGAGGGTCGTTGGGAGACGATCTTTTGTCTGGATGAACGCATGGAGTTGCCCTCAGATTTCCCTTTTAACCAAGTTCATCGCGTCAAACCTAGTGTGGTGCAGCGTTTCCGTGCTGAGCTGTGGTTGAAGCGGAATGTCAAGGCTGGGGATATGGTGCTCTGCTTTGGTAATTTACCCCCCTTGTTCCGTCTGCCTTGCCATGTCACCGTTTTCCTGCAGAACCGCTATCTGGTTGATAATGTAGATTTGGGCTCGTTTCCATTAAAAACGCGATTGCGGTTGCAGGCGGAACGTCTCTGGTTTGCAAGCAAGATGTCGAATGTTGATGAGTTCATTGTGCAGACGCCGTCAATGCAGCGCTTGCTGAAGGCACGTACCAGGGCAGATGTACAGGTACGACCATTCATGGAACAGCACGAGACATATCGTCGGGCACAGCTTGAGCCAGATGCCAGTCGGAAAACGGCGTTTGATTTTCTGTATGTGGCTTCCGGGGAGCCGCACAAGAATCACCGGACCTTAATAGAGGCATGGTGCTTACTGGCACAGCAAGGCTTGTTTCCATCGCTGAGACTGACTTTGGATACGTCGGATTTCCCTCAGCTCTGCAACTGGCTGGAGGCCAAAGTCGCCAAGCATGCACTGCATATTGAAACGCTGGGCAAGTTATCCCACGAAAAAGTGCTGGAATGTTATGGTGAAGTGGGTGCGTTAATCTTCCCCTCCACCTTTGAGTCATTTGGTCTACCTCTGATTGAGGCTCGGCAGGCTGGCCTGCCTATTCTGGCATCTGAACTGGATTATGTCAGGGATGTGGTCGACCCTGAGCAGACGTTTGATCCACTGTCTGCCATCTCAATCGCACGCGCAGTGAAGCGCCATCTGCAGCAGGAAGAGAACCCGCTTCCCTTGCTGGGTGCTACCGCATTCCTTGATCATGTTGTTGAAAGAGCAGGAAAAAGTGCGCATTCTGATTGTTAGTCAACACTTCTGGCCGGAGGGGTTTCATATCAACGATGTCGCCCGCTCGCTGGTGGCGCAGGGCCACACAGTGGACGTGCTGACGGCCAAACCCAACTACCCTGAGGGGCGAATCTTTACCGGATACCGTGCTTGGGGATGCCAACAAGAGGATTACCATGGGGTTACCATTCGTCGCATGCCTCTGTTCCCGCGTGGCAAGGACAGCAAGGTACGTCTGGCGCTCAATTACCTGTCGTTCATTTTCAGTGGCTACGCATTCGGCCCTTGGCTGACGCGTGGGCAAAAGTATGATGTGATTTTCGTCTATGGGGTGTCCCCAATCCTGCAAGCCCTGCCTGCACTGCTTCTGGGATGGCTGAAGAAAAGCCCGGTTGTGATCTGGGTGCAGGATCTGTGGCCGGAAAGCCTCTCTGCCACAGGCTATGTCAAAAACCGTTTCATTCTTAAAGCCGTGGAGAAAGTGGTGCGGTTCATCTATCACCACACGGACCTCTTGCTGGTACAATCTCGCGCCTTTATTGCCCCTGTACGCAAATTGGCGCCGAGGACGCCCATCCAATATCATCCGAACTCGGTGGATGAAAGCTTTGCCAAGCCCGCCATGCCGGCAAGCCATCCGGAAGTTCCTGCGCTGGATGCGCCATTTACGGTCATGTTTGCTGGCAATATCGGGGCAGCACAAGCCGTGGAAGTGATCGTGGAGGCCGCCGCGTTGCTGAAGGCCCACTCGGATATCCACTTCATCGTGCTGGGCGATGGCAGTCGACGGGAATGGATGCTTCAACAAGTCAGGCAGCAAGGCTTGGCAAATTTGCACTTGCCTGGGCGTTTTCCGGTGGAAACCATGCCGGGTTTCATGCAAAAGGCTTCCGTACTGCTGGTAACGCTGGCGGATCGTGAAATCTTTGCTGCAACCGTGCCCAGCAAGGTTCAGGCTTACCTTGCGGCCGGGCGCCCCATCATTGCTTCGCTCAATGGCGCGGGTGCAGACCTTGTTGCGGAGGCCGGAGCAGGGCTGACTGCGCCAGCGGAGGACGGGACATTATTGGCCAAGGCTGTGATGACGCTATACACCATGTCGACGAATGAGCGGTGCGTTATGGGAGAACGCGGGCGTTGCTATTATCAAGCACATTTTACGCACGAAAAACTGATTGGTGAGCTGATCCAGCAGCTGGAGCAGACAGTGCACCGCACGCAAGGACATACCGCATGAGAATTTTGGTGCTTGGCGCGAGTGGCATGCTTGGTAATGCCATGCTGAAAACGATGACGGACAAGGAAGATTGGACCGTCTACGGTACCGTACGAGCCCCCAGCCCTGCATTGCAAGCTTGGGTGCCCCGGGCGCAGCTCATCCCTGGGATTCGTGCAGATCAGCCGGATAGTCTGGTTGAGGCGTTCACAAAAAGCCTCCCGGATGTGGTGATCAACTGTGTCGGCTTGATTAAACAATTAGCCAGCGCGGGTGACCCGCTTGAGGCGATTCCTATCAATGCCATTTTGCCACACAGGCTTGCAAATCTGTGCAAGTTATCCCAAGCCAGACTGGTGCATTTCAGCACAGACTGTGTTTTCTCAGGGAAACAGGGCCATTATCGCGAGAGTGACACGCCGGATGCGGAGGATGTCTATGGACGATCAAAGTTGATGGGCGAGGTCAGTTACCCACACGCTATAACCCTCAGGACCTCCATCATTGGACACGAGCTTGGGAGTCAACACAGCTTGATTGACTGGTTTCTTTCGCAGCAAGGCAGCGTTAAAGGCTATACGCAGGCTATTTTTTCGGGTCTACCCACCAATGAGCTGGCCAGGGTCGTCAGGGACGTCGTTATTCCCCGGGCCGAACTGAGCGGTCTATACCATGTTGCCGCAGAGGCCATCTCCAAGCATGATCTGCTAGGAATTGTGAATCAGGTATATGGTAAAGCACTACAGATTGAACCAGATGACAAGGTCAGGATCAACCGCGCCTTGGACGCATCACGCTTTCATGAGGCGACAGGGTATGTTGCATCGCCATGGCCAGATTTGATCGCGCAGATGCGTGATTTCAGGCAGAAAGGTGAATCATGTTTGATAAAAAAATTCTGATGATTACAGGTGGAACGGGGTCATTTGGTCAGACCGTCCTGAAGCGGTTTCTGGATACGGATGTGCAGGAAATCCGTATTTTCAGCCGGGATGAGAAAAAGCAAGAGGACCTGCGTATTGCACTCAATCATCCGAAGCTACGGTTTTATATAGGAGACGTCCGGGATGAAATGAGCTTGCGTCAGGCCATGAAAGGCGTGAACTATGTGTTTCATGCCGCTGCGCTCAAGCAGGTACCTTCATGTGAGTTCTACCCGATGGAGGCGCTGCGCACCAATGTGATTGGCACAGAAAATGTGCTCAATGCGGCTACGGATGCGCATGTTGAGCGTGTGGTGGTGTTGTCTACCGACAAGGCAGTCTACCCGATCAATGCGATGGGCATGTCAAAAGCGCTTGCTGAGAAAGTCATGGTGGCTAAAGCGCGTCTTCAACAGCCTGGTGAGACCGTTTTCTGCGCAACTCGATATGGCAACGTGATGGCGTCACGCGGCTCCGTCATCCCCCTGTTTGTCTCACAAATCATGGGCGGTCAGCCTTTGACCATAACGGACCCGAACATGACACGTTTCCTGATGTCACTGGAGGACTCTGTTGACCTGGTCTTGTATGCATTTACACACGGTCAGCAAGGCGATATTTTTGTGCAAAAGGCTCCTGCTTCAACAGTAGGTGATTTGGCACAAGCTATGAGGGAATTGTTTCAGAAGCTGGATCATGAGATCCGGGTGATCGGCACTCGCCATGGTGAGAAACTCTACGAATCATTGATCTCTCGAGAAGAGATTGCTCATGCCATTGATATGGGCGACTACTATCGTATACCCGCTGATAATCGTGACTTGAACTATGCCAAGTATTTCAGTGAAGGTGAGGCGAATATCGCCACACTAGATGACTACACCTCGCATAACACACGGCGTCTGGATGTTCAGGAAGTAAAGTCGCTACTGATGACGCTGGATTACATCAAAGGCGTGCTTCATGCTTAAAGTCATGACCATTGTGGGCACTCGCCCGGAGTTGATCAAAATGAGTCGTGTGATTGCCGAGCTTGATCAGCACACACAGCATGTGCTGGTGCATACCGGCCAGAATTACGACTATGAACTCAACCAGATCTTTTTTGAAGACTTGGGGATTCGCAAGCCGGACCATTTTCTGCAGGCCGTAGGGGACAATGCAGCACAGACCATTGCCCGCGTGATCGAAAAGGGTGATGAGGTGATGGGGGCCGAAAAACCGGACGCGGTGATGCTCTACGGAGATACAAACTCCTGCCTGGCGGTCATCGCTGCCAAGCGTCGCAAGATTCCGGTCTTCCATATGGAAGCGGGCAACCGCTGTTTTGATCAGCGCGTCCCTGAAGAGCTGAATCGCAAGGTACTGGACCATCTAAGCGACATCAATCTGGTCCTGTCCGAACATGCGCGCCGCTATCTGATTGCAGAAGGCATCCGGCCTGAGACCATCATCAAGACCGGCTCGCACATGCGTGAGGTGCTGGATCACTACATGCCGAAGATCCAGGCGTCCGACGTACTGGCACGCATGAACCTGCAAAGCGGCAACTTCTTCATTGTCAGCACGCACCGTGAGGAGAATGTAGATTCTCCGCAGAATCTGCGTGACTTGATGGAAACACTCAATGCACTGGCACAGGCATATGACGTACCGGTGATTGTTTCCACCCATCCACGTACCCAAAAGCGGCTGGATGCCTTGGGTTCAGGACAAATGGACGCACGGATCCAGTTTTTGAAACCGTTTGGCTTCTGTGACTATGTGAAGCTGCAGATGGAAGCGCTGTGCGTAGTGTCCGATAGCGGCACGATTACCGAAGAGGGTTCCCTGCTCAACCTGCCGGCCATCACCATCCGCAATGCCCACGAACGCCCCGAAGGCATGGACGTCGGCACCCTGATCATGGCGGGTCTGAAGCAAGAGCGCGTGCTTGATGCCGTACGAGTGATCGTCAGCCAGCATGACCGCACGCAGCGCGTGATGGAACCCGTCGCTGATTACGAAGCACTTGCCGTTTCCAAGCAGATTTTGCGGGTGGTGCTCAGCTATACCGATTACATTAATCGTACAGTATGGCACAAGGAGCTTTAGCGGATAGGTTATCCGTAGGTTGAGTTGTGGGCATGCATTACGGCTGCTCGACCCATGGGCCACTGAGCACCCAATATAAGCGGCCCGGAAGTCATCTGGGCCTTTTAGCATTGGTGGAGAGGAGGAGGATCGAACTCCCGACCTTCGCATTGCGAACACGACGCTCTCCCAACTGAGCTACCCCCCCAAGCGATGTTCATCTTAAGACAAGCCCATGGCTTTGCCAAGCGGACAAAGGGTGCGGTTTTGCCTGTCACGGGCATGCCGTATACTGGGCGGTTCGTGAGTTTCCCCTGTGGTCTGAAACCGTATGCGCTTGTCCGATTTTGATTATCAGCTGCCCGAAGAACTGATTGCCCAGTTCCCGCCAGTGGTGCGGGGGCAGAGCCGCTTGCTGGATGCCAGTGGCGAGCTTGTGCACGATCGCACGGTACAGGCCTTGCCGCAGTTGTTGCGGCCGAACGACTTGCTGGTATTCAACGATACCCGCGTACTCAAGGCGCGCCTGTTTGGGCGCAAGCGCTCGGGCGGCAAAGTAGAGGTGCTGGTCGAGCGGGTGCTGTCCGAGTATGAGGTGCTGGCGCATGTGCGGGCCAGCAAGTCGCCACCTGTCGACAGCCAGTTGATCCTGGCAGACCGCTGGACGGCGACTGTGCTGGGGCGCCAGGGCGAATTCTTTCATTTGCGCTTTGAAGAAGAGCCGGCGCTGGCGGTGTTGGCGCAAAGTGGCCGCTTGCCGCTGCCGCCGTATATCGTGCATACCCCGACCGACGATGACGAGCAGCGCTACCAGACAGTCTATGCCCGGCAAGATGGTGCCGTCGCCGCACCCACGGCCGGGCTGCATTTCACGGACGCCTTGCTGGCGGAGCTTGCGGCCATGGGCGTAGGGCAAGCCTTTGTTACCCTGCATGTGGGCGCTGGCACCTTCCAGCCGGTGCGGGTGGAGGATTTGTCCGAGCACCAGATGCACAGTGAGCGCTACGACATCCCGGCAGCAACCGTGACTGCCATTGAGGCCACCCGTGCCAAGGGCGGGCGAGTGATTGCGGTGGGCACCACTTCGTTACGCGCGCTGGAGTCGGCGGCGCGCTGCGGTACGCTGGCGGCGGGGTGGCAAGAAACGGACCTGTTTATCACGCCGGGTTACCGCTTCCAGCTGGTTGACCTGTTGTTGACCAACTTTCATTTACCCAAATCCACCCTGCTGATGCTGGTGTCGGCTTTTACCGGCTATGAACGCATGCGCGCCTTGTATCAGCACGCCATCACCGAGCGCTACCGCTTTTTCAGCTATGGGGATGCCATGCTGCTCAGCCGGGATGACACTGTCACAGCGTGGTAAGATGTTGCGATTGTTTGCCCGGTACTTGCCATGATTGAAACCGACTCGTTTGCGCCAGATGACCGCCTGATTTCACCTGCCCGTGGCAGCGCGCAGGAAGAGGCGCTGGAGCGGGCGCTGCGCCCCAAGCTGCTGGACGAATACGTCGGGCAGGAAAAGGCGCGCGGGCAGCTGTCGATATTCATCGAGGCTGCTCGCAAGCGCAGCGAAGCGCTGGATCATGTGCTGCTGTTCGGCCCGCCGGGGCTGGGCAAGACGACGCTGGCGCATATCATTGCACGCGAAATGGGCGTCAGCCTGCGACAGACCAGTGGCCCGGTGCTGGAGCGGGCGGGGGATCTGGCGGCTTTGCTGACCAATCTGGAACCGAACGATGTGCTGTTCATCGACGAAATCCATCGTCTGAGCCCGGTGGTGGAGGAAATCCTCTACCCGGCGCTGGAGGATTTCCAGATCGACATCATGATCGGGGAAGGCCCGGCTGCGCGCTCGGTCAAGCTCGACCTGCCGCCGTTTACCCTGGTGGGCGCCACCACCCGTGCGGGCATGCTGACCAACCCCTTGCGTGACCGCTTTGGTATCGTTGCTCGGCTGGAGTTTTATACCCCGGCCGAGCTGCAGCGCATCGTTACCCGCTCGGCGGGTTTGCTCAATATGCAGATGGTGGACGAAGGCGCGCTGGAAATCGCCCGCCGCTCGCGCGGGACACCGCGGATTGCCAACCGCCTGCTGCGCCGGGTGCGTGATTATGCCGAAGTGCGGGCTGATGGTGTGGTCAGCCGCGAGGTGGCGGACGATGCGCTGCGGATGCTGGACGTGGATGCGGCGGGGCTGGATGTGATGGACCGCAAGCTGCTGGGCGCGGTACTGGAGAAATTTGGCGGTGGGCCGGTCGGGGTGGATAACCTGGCGGCAGCCATCGGCGAGGCGCGCGACACCATCGAGGATGTGCTGGAGCCCTACCTGATCCAGCAAGGCTATTTGCAGCGCACACCGCGCGGGCGATTGGCTACCGGGCTGGCTTACCAGCACTTTGGTTTGCCGCAGCCTTCCACACAAGGGGAATAAACGGGCATGAGTGAATCACACAACCCTTATCAGGCACCCAGTGCTTCGGTTGCAGATGTAACGCTGCCAGACGATGGACCATGGCGCATTGGCGGCTGGCTATATCTGCTGGGGTTCGGTTTGATTGTTCGCGCGGCAGTGTTGCCCTTTGGGATATGGGGCCTGTTCTCCCCCTTCGTGATGCAAGAGGGTGGCTGGGAGCGACTCGGAGCGTTGCCGAATGCGACGGGGCTACGTGCGCTGATTGTGACTGAATTGCTGATCAACCTACTGATCTGGTCGCTGACCCTGTGGGCAACATTACTTTTTTTCAAGCGGCGTGCCCGGTTCAAGCGGGTGTTACTGATTTTGCTGACGGTATCATTCTGCTTCTACACCATGGATCATTTCCTGGGGCAGGCCCTGCTGCCCGCTGAGCTGCTCGATGATCAAGGCGAGAGTTTGAAACTGGTCTGGCAATCTCTGGTTTACGGCTTGATCTGGGGCAATTACGTACTGCGTTCTGAGCGAGTCGAGCACACCTTTGTCCTGTGAGGCTGACCAGGTGGGGAACGAATCAGCGGCAGGCCTGCTCCAAGGGGTTTGCCATTTTTATACCATGGACTGATTGAACGGATTGATGAGTCACGACCTTAAACCCAATTCGGGTGCCTTCCGCATGGAAGCCCGTGTGTACTATGCCGATACCGATGCTGCAGGTATTGTCTACCACGCCAACTATCTGGCGTTCATGGAGCGGGCGCGTGCCGAATGGTTGCGCAGCGTGGGTTTCGAATCGGTCAAACTGGCGCGCACGCTGGGGATCGGCTTTCTGGTGCGCTCGGTCAAGCTGGATTACTTGGCCCCCGCCTTGCTCGACGATTTGATCACCATTACCGCCGAAGTGACCGAGTTTGGCCGTAGCCGGGTGCATGTGTCGCAGTATGTGATGCGGGGTGACACCGTGCTGGTGCATGGTCAGGTCAATGTGGTCTGTGTCGACATCAAGGCCGGCAAGTCTGTCGAGTTACCCGCCGATATCCGGCACGCACTGGAGATTCCAGCATGAACGCCGCCAGCGATCTGTCCTTTGTCCACCTGGTGACGGAAGCCAGCCTGGTGGTGCAGCTGGTGATGGTGGTGTTGCTGCTGATGTCACTGTTGTCCTGGTCTTATATTTTCTCCAAGTGGGTGGCCATCCGGCAGGCGGTGCGGCACAGCGATGTGTTCGAGCGCAATTTCTGGAGCGGACAAGACCTCAACCAGTTGCATCAGCAGATCAGTCCGCATGAAGAAAGCCAGGGCATGGAGCGCATCTTCGTGGCCGGCTTCCGTGAGTTCCTCAAGCTGAAGAAGCCGGGCAATGGCCTGGACCCGCGTGACATGATGGACAGCGTGCAGCGGGCCATGCGTGCCGAATACCAGCGCGAGATCGACCGGCTGGAGTCACACCTCGCCTTTCTGGCCACCACCGGCTCGGTATCACCCTATATCGGTCTGTTTGGTACCGTGTGGGGGATCATGAATGCCTTCCGTGGGCTCGCCAACGTCGGGCAAGCCACCCTGGCGCAAGTCGCGCCCGGCATTGCCGAAGCGCTGATTGCCACCGCGATTGGCCTGTTCGCCGCCATCCCAGCGGTGGTGGCTTACAACCGTTACCTGCACGATATTGATCGCCTGTCGATCAAGCTGGAAAGCTTCATGGAGGAGTTTTCCAACATCCTGCAACGGCAGGCGACCCGCTGATGGCGATGCGTCGTCGTCAGCGGCGGGCGCTGAAGAGCGAAATCAACGTCGTCCCGTTTATCGACGTGGTGCTAGTGCTGCTGATCGTGTTCATGGTGGCGGCACCGATGATGCAGACCGGGCAGGTCAAGTTGCCCTCGGTCAGTCACGCCAGCGCCATGGCAACACAGCCAGTGCAAGTGCAGGTGATCGCAGAAGGTGAGGATGTGCAGTACCGCTTGCGGGCACCCGGCCAGCCAGAAGAAACTTTTCGGCTGGGGGACCTGGTTGAGCGCGTGGTGGCCATGCACGATGCCAACCCGGCGGACAGCGCCCGCTTTGCGGTGGTGATCAGTGCGGATCGTGAAGTGCGCTATGAATCGGTGGTGCAGGTGATGGACGTGCTGCAAGGGGCCGGGATCGATCAGGTCGGCTTGCTGGTACAGAACAAGGCCAGCCAATGAGTCAGGCCGGGCTGCGTCCTAGCGGGCTGTTGCTGGCCGTGCTGGTGCACGCCGTACTGCTGGTGGTGCTGTGGCTGGGGGTGGACTGGAAGTCACCGCCGCCCAAGGTGGTGGAAGCGCAGTTGTGGCGTGGTTTACCGCCGCCCCCTCCGCCGAGCAGCAAGCCGGTGCCGGCGGAGGTCAAACCGACCCCCAAGCCTGAACCCAAACCGGTGGAGGCGCCGGAGCCGCAGGCACAGACGCCCACTCCGAAACCGCGAGCGCAGGTGAACCTGCCCAAACCGGAGCAGGCGGCCAGCGAGCCCAAACCGCGCAAGCCGGTGGAGAAGCCCGTGGAGAAACCGGCACAGCCCAAGCCGGAGAAACCACAGAAACCGGATCGTCAGCATCAGCAGATGGTGGACGAGGCGCAACGGCAGGCTGAAGCCGAGGCGAAGGAGCGGGCCAAGGCGCAAGCGGACGCCAAAGCGCAGGCCGATCAAGCCGCAGCGCAAGCCGCGGGTCTGAAGCGTGACCGCGATGCTTACCTTGGGCGGATGGAACAGTTGATCAAACAGCGCATCGTGCGCAAAGATGACTGGCCCAAGCTGGCGGCACGCTTTGAATTCCGGTTGCTGCCGAGTCTGGATGTGGTAGCGATTCGGTTGGTACAGTCGAGCGGTAACGACGAGTATGACAAGGCGGTGGAAACCGCCCTAAAATTGCAAAACCGGTTTGAGGCGCCGCCAGACAGCTTGCGTAACGAGCTGATTGGCAAAACCCAGACCATCACCTTCCGCTGGCCTGAGTAGAACGGGCGAGCACACAGGAAAGGCGCACATGATTCGTACCCTTGCCCGTTGGGCGCACGCTGGTTTGATGGGGCTGGGGCTGCTGTTGTCATTCAACACGGCCCAGGCGCTGGATTTTGAAGTGGTGGGTGGGGGCGCCAGCCAGATTCCGGTTGCCATCGCGCCGTTCGCGCAGGAATCGACCTATGTACAGCTGGTCACCCCGGTGATCAAGGCCGATCTGCAGCGCAGTGGCCTGTTCAAGATCGTGGATTACAACCCGGCAGTACCGCCGACCGAGCTGGGCCAGGTGTCGTTCGATGAGCTGTCCCGTCTGGGGGTGCAGGCGCTGGCGATCGGGGTGGTTGAACCGCAGGCCAATGGCAGCGTCACCATCAAGTACCGGCTGGTGGATGTGGCGCGCCGCGAGCAGCTGTCGGGCCTGGCGCTGAGCCAGGGCAGTAACCGGCTGCGCAATATGGCGCATCGCATCGCAGACAATATCTACGAAAAGCTGACCGGCGACCGCGGCGTATTCTCCACCCGTATTGCCTACGTGCTGCGCCAAGGCAAGCGTTATCACCTGCAGGTGGCGGATGCTGATGGCTACAACCCGCAATCGGTGGTGTCCAGCAGTGAACCGATCATTTCGCCCAGCTGGTCTGCGGATGGCAGCCGCATTGCCTATGTATCCTTCCAGGCCAAGAAACCGGTGGTATATGTGCAATCCCTCTCCACCGGTAATCAGACGGCGGTGGCCAACTTCAAGGGCAGCAACAGCGCCCCGGCGTGGTCGCCGGATGGCAGCACGCTGGCGGTGGTTTTGACCCAGTCCGGCTTGTCGCAGGTCTACAGTGTGCCGGTGCAGGGCGGTGAGGCGCGCCGATTAAGCCGCAGCAACGGCATTGATACTGAGCCGACCTATGCGCCAGATGGCAGCATCTATTTCACCTCCGACCGGGGCGGTAGCCCGCAGATTTACCGCATGGCGGCGGATGGTAGTGGGGTAGGGCGGGTGACGTTTGAAGGGGGCTACAATGTATCGCCCGACATCAGCCCGGACGGCAAGAGCATGACCTTTATCCAGAACAGCGGGGGGCGGTTCCGCGTGGCACTGATGGATCTGGCCACACGGCAGACCCTGCTGCTGAGCGATACCGGGCATGATGAATCGCCCACCTTTGCGCCCAATAGCAAGATGATTCTTTACGCCACCCAGCAGGGGGGGCGAGGTGTACTGGCGGCGGTGTCGATTGATGGCCGCGTCAAAATGAAGTTGACCGAACTGGCTGGGGATGTACGTGAACCGGCATGGGGGCCGTACATCCGCTAAGGATGACGCCCAGACCCCGGGCAGCAGCTTGCCCGAACTGACAGGAGCAACGTAATGCAGATCATGAAATTCGCAGGCAGTGTCTTGCTGGCCAGTATGCTGGTGGCGTGTTCCAGCAGCAATGCACCATCCAATGGCGGTGCGCCGGTGGAAAACCGCAATGGCAACACTTCGAATACCACCGGAAAAGTGGACGACGGCAAGATGGCCCAGGTGAACCTGGACAACCAGAACGGTGACAAGATGGGTGCACCCGCTGGCAGCGTGTTCTTCGACTATGACCAGTATTCGGTCAAGGACGAATTCAAGGCGCTGATCGAGGCACATGCCGCCTTTCTGAAGAAAAATGGCGTGCTCAAGCTACTGGTGCAAGGCAATGCCGATGAGCGTGGTAGCCGTGAGTACAACCTGTCATTGGGGCAGAAGCGGGCCAATGCGGTGAAGGAAGCGCTGGAACTGTTGGGCGCAGATGGCAGCCGCGTTGAGGCCGTCAGCCTGGGTGAAGAAAAGCCGCGTTGTGAAGAAAAAACCGAAGAATGCTACGGCCAGAATCGCCGTGCAGACTTCGTCTACCAAGGACAGTAAACCATGATTGCATGGCCAAGCTATGCCCGGCGTGTGCTGCCGGGCCTGTTGCTGCTGGCATGGGCATTGCCTGGCCAGGCGGGTCTGTTTGACGATGATGAGGCCCGCAAGCAGATTGCCGAACAGAAGGTGGTGATCCAGCAGTTGAGCGACCGCGTCGCCAAGCTGGAGAGCTTGCTGAATAACCAGAAGCTGCTGGAGCTGGCAGCCCGCATTGAACAGCTGAACAGCGAAGTGGCCAAGCTGAACGGCAAGCTGGAAGAGCAAGCCCATCTGCTGGCGGAGGGTGAAAAGCGGCAGAAGGACCTGTATCTGGATACCGATACCCGCTTGCGCAAGCTGGAGCAGGGCGGGGTTGCCCCCGTTGCCACCACGCCCGCGGCAACGACAGCGCCGCAACCGGTGACGGTGAGTGCGGACCCTGCTCAGGAAAATGCAGCCTATGATGCGGGTTTTGCCAAATTCCGTGTCGGGGATTATCCGGGTTCGATCAGTCTGTTTTCCGCATTCCTGAAGAACTATCCCGGCAGCAAGTTGGCCCCCAATGCACAGTACTGGATTGGCAATGCCTACTCGGCGCAGCGTGATTACAAGCGTGCGGTGGCCGAGCAGCAAAAGCTGATCAGCACCTGGCCTGACAGTGGCAAGGTGCCGGATGCCATGCTGAACATGGCCACCGCCCAGCAGGAGATGGGGGATACGGCAGCGGCACGGCGTACGCTGGAAACCCTGGTGGCCAAGTATCCGCTCAGCAGTGCAGCCGAGCAGGGCAAGAAACGGCTGGCCAGTCTGAAGTAAGGGCCAGACTGAGTCCGCCTGGCAGGTGGGGCTTTTCCCAAGCGCCTGTTTTTGCGATAATTTGTATCCCCGGCAGACCACGAGGTGGTCTGCCGTTGTCTTTTGGGGCTGCGAGTGGCAAGGGGATGCCGCCGTGGCAAGAGGTGCACTATGGCGCGTCCGGATTCCGTACGGCTGACCGAAATTTTCTTTTCCCTGCAAGGGGAATCCAGCCGGGTAGGCCTGCCCACGGTCTTTATCCGTTTGACGGGCTGTCCATTGCGTTGCGGCTATTGCGACAGCGAGTACGCCTTCTACGGTGGCGAAACCTGGCATTTTGACCGTATTCTGGACGAGGTAGCCAAACACCCGACCCGTACCGTGTGTGTGACGGGCGGTGAGCCGCTGGCGCAGCGCAACTGCCTGCCGTTGCTCACCGCACTGTGTGATGCTGGTTACTCGGTGTCGCTGGAAACCAGTGGCGCCATGCCGATTGGTGA
Source organism: Leeia aquatica (assembly GCF_012641365.1). Taxonomy (NCBI): domain Bacteria; kingdom Pseudomonadati; phylum Pseudomonadota; class Betaproteobacteria; order Neisseriales; family Leeiaceae; genus Leeia; species Leeia aquatica. The sequence continues at coordinate 1,439,772 of NZ_JABAIM010000001.1, read as the reverse complement.
GGTCGACCCGCGCGTGTCGCGCATTGTCGACCTGAAAACGCCAGGCTCCGGCGAAGTGGACAAAAACTGCTGGGATAACCTGCCCCTGCTGACAGCGCAGGATGAACTGAAATTTGTGCTGACCAGCGAAGCTGACTACCAGTGGGCGCGGCAGCAGGTGGAGCAGCATCAGCTGGCTGGGCGTTGCCCGGTGCTGTTCTCGCCGGTCTGGCAGGGCGTGTCGCCCACCGACCTGGCAGGCTGGATTGTGCGCGATGGCTTGCCGGTACGCATGCAGGTGCAATTGCACAAGATTTTATGGGGCGAGAAGCCGGGCGTTTGAGTGCGTCTCGTCTGGAAAGGAAGCAGGATGAACCGTAAAGCGGTGGTGTTATTGTCGGGCGGGCTGGATTCCGCCACAGTGCTGGCAATGGTCAAGGCGCAAGGCTTTGAGGTGTATGCACTCAGTTTTGATTACGGCCAGCGTCACCGTGCCGAGCTGGACGCGGCGGCCAAGGTGGCGCGCGCACTGGGTGCGGCGGATCACCGGGTCGTCAAGCTGGACCTCTCGCTGTTCGGCGGTTCGGCCTTGACCGACACCAGCATCGCCGTGCCGACCGAGGGCAGCAGCGGCATTCCGGTGACCTATGTACCGGCACGCAATACCGTGTTGCTGTCGGTGGCGCTGGCATGGGCGGAAGTGCTGCACGCCGGGGCCATCGGTATCGGGGTCAATGCGGTGGACTACTCCGGCTACCCGGATTGTCGTCCGGAATACATCGCCGCCTATGAGACGATGGCCAATCTGGCGACCAAGACCGGGGTGGAAGGTGAGCGCCTCCAGCTGCTGACCCCGCTGATTGACCTGCCGAAATCCGACATCATCCGGCAAGGTGTGGCGCTGGGGGTGGATTACAGCCTCACCGTATCGTGCTATCAGGCAGATACGGCGGGCGCAGCTTGCGGTGTGTGCGACAGCTGCCGTATCCGCCATGCGGGCTTTGTGGCGGCTGGTGTGGCCGACCCCACCCGCTATCAGGCTGGGGTGACCCCGGCAGCAAGCTGAGTCTTAGAACTTGTCTATGCTCTCGCGAGCGAGGGCGAGGCAAGGCGAAAACGACTGAGGATGCGGCGTTTACTGGGTGTAAATGAGCATTCCGAAGTGATTTTCAACGCCGCATCGCTGTCCTGCATGCAGACCATGGACAGGTTCTTAGCGTTTGCCCTGCAGGCGTTGCAGGGCCAGCGCGGCCAGCCGCAGGCCAACGGTGGCCGTTACCACCACAGCGGAACCATAGCCTGCACAATTGAGCCCGGCGCTCCCATCCACCTCACACTCGACAGCCTGTTGCAGCGGTTCGGTGGAGTAGACACACATTACCCCCATGCGGCCAGCGCCGCCTTTGGCAAAGCCATGCTCGCGCCGCAGCAGGGTGCGCAGTTTGGCCAGTAGCGGGTCTTGCCGGGTGTCGGCCAGATCACCGTGGGTGATCAGTGCCGGATCCTGTTTCCCACCGGCACCGCCTGATACCAGCAAGGGCAAGCGCTGCTGTCGGCACCAGGCCACCAGCGCCGCCTTGGTGCGTACCTGGTCCATGGCGTCGATCACCAGCTGGGGGCGGCCACCGGGCCCATCCAGCAGCAGCGCGGCCAGATTGTCCGGACTCAAGAAATCTTCCACCGTATGCACCCGGCAAGCCGGGTGAATGGCCTGAATGCGTGCCGCCATGGCATCCACCTTGGCTTGGCCGAAGCTACCCTCCAGCGCGTGAACCTGCCGGTTGGTGTTGGAGACGGCCACGTTATCAAGGTCGATCAGCGTCAGCTGGCCGACGCCGCTGCGCGCCAGTGCTTCCGCCACCCAGCTGCCCACCCCGCCAATACCGATGATGGCAATGTGGGCGCTGGCAAAGGCCTGCTGTGCGGCCTGCCCATAGAGCCGACCGACCCCGCCAAAGCGGCGCGCCAGCTGATGCGGGTCATGATCCAGGGTGTCTACGCTGCTCATTGTGCGGCCTGATGCGGCATGTTCAGTTGCTGCCAGTCGAAGCAGGGGCCGGGGTCGGTTTTGCGGCCTGGCGCGATGTCGCTATGGCCGGTCACGGCCTGCAGGCTGGGCCATTGCTGTTGCAGGGCCGCCAGCAGGTTGTTCAACTGCTGGTATTGCTGCGAAGTAAAGGCTTCGGTATCGCAGCCTTCCAGCTCAATGCCCACTGAAAAATCATTGCATTGTTCCCGCCCTCGCCAGAGGGAGGCACCGGCATGCCAGGCGCGTTTGAGGACCGGCACGAATTGCAGCAGTTGACCATCACGGCGGATCAGGAAATGCGCGGACACCCGCAGGGTATGGATGGTGGCGTAGTAGGGGTGCTCATCCGGGTTCAGCTGGTTACTGAACAGCTGCAGGATGCCCGGGCCACCATACTGGTTGGGCGGCAAGCTGATGTTGTGCAACACAATCAGCGATGGCAGTTCGCCATCCGGACGATCATTGCAATTGGGCGACGGATGGTGTGTGGCGGGCCGGTACCAGCCCTCAGAATCGAACAGCGCGGTCATGCCCGCGATGATAACGCCAAACCGGCAGCGGGGGAACGCTGCCGGTCGGTACGGATGTGGGGCTTAGTACAGCTTGCGGTAATCGCCAACGATTTCCAGCATCACCTGGCTGATGCGCTCGGACGTGGTGGCAACGTTTTCCAGCCGGGAGAGATCCGTGCTGCGCGGCACGGCAATGGCCTTCTCGTAGAAGAACCATTGCCCCTTGGCCAGTTCCAGCTGGCCGCGGATGCGCTGGGTATTTTGCTGCGCGCCGTTGAGTTCGTTCAAGGCGGTGAGAAATTCTGAGCGGGTGATCTGCAAGTCCACCGATGTATTGCGCCCCAGCTGGTTCAGCAGGTAGAGCTTGGCCATGCGTTGCGACAGCATGGTCTGGCGCTGCGCCAGATCGACCAGGCGGCCACTCTGGGTGCCGGTTTCGTCTTCCAGGATATTGGTGATTTGCGAGATGGCCAGCGTCAGGTCTTCGCTGAACACGTGCAGGGTATCCGGGTCGGCCAGACCAAGCTGCGGTTTCAGCTCGCTCCAGCGGCGGCTGACTCCGGCGAGCGGACGTACCAGGCGGGGCAGGGTATTCAGGCGGTTCAGGTCGGCCAGCAGGCTGTCGAACTGGCTGATGCTCTGTGCCATTTCCTGTCGGGTGCGGTCCGGCAGGATATTGAGGCGCTGCTGCAGGGCCAGCTTAGCGACACGCTGCGACAGCATGCGCAACTGCCCGGCTTTGTTGAGGTCACTGGTACCGGCTTGCAGGGTGGCTTCGGCATGTACGCTGGCGACGATGGTCAACACCAGCGCCATCAGCAGGGAAAAGGGACGGTACAAGGCGAGGCGGGGCATGGCTTACTCCGGTGCAATCAAATGATGCACCGCAGTATGCACGCGCCGGGTTACACGCGCGTGTAACCCGGCGGCATATTGCTGTGATATCTGCTTATTTTTTCAGCAGAATCTGCTGTACCTTCAGCACGTTCAAGGCTTGCGTCAGCTGGTAGTCCTTGCGGGTTTCCTGTGCAGCATCTTTTGCCTTGCTCGCTTCAGCGGGGTCGACCGGCTTGGTTGCAGGGTCGGCGGGTGCGCCATTCGGGTTATCCAGATGGTGCTCCAGATCGGCTTCACGAATGCGCAAGGCATTGTTTTCCGCACTGCTGACCGTGGCCTCTTCTGCCTCGACATCCGGCTTGATGCCCTGGGCCTGGATCGAACGGCCATTCGGCGTGAAGTAACGCGCGGTGGTCAGCTTGATGGCGGTGGTCGGGCTCAGCTGCAGCACGGTCTGCACCGAGCCTTTACCGAAGGTCTGGGTGCCGACGACAACCGCACGCTTGTGATCCTGCAGTGCACCCGACACGATTTCGGAGGCTGAAGCGGTGCCGCCGTTGACCAGCACCACCAGCGGAACGTCCTTGACTTCCTTCGGTGCCAGCTTGACCGGGTCACCGCTGGCCAGCGTGGCGCGCGGTGCGTAGAACTCACGGCTGGCGTAGTACTTGAACTTGGAATCCTGCGCGCGACCATCGGTGTACACCACCAGTGCCTTCTCCGGCAGGAACAGCGCCGACACGCCGACGGCGCTGGTCAGCAGGCCACCCGGATCATTGCGCAGGTCCAGCACCAGGCCTTTCAGCGGTGCCTTGTTTTCCTTGTACAGGCTGTCGATGGCCTTGGCGACGTCTTCGGTGCTGCGCTCCTTGAACTGGGTCAGGCGCACATAGCCGTAGCCCGCTTCCAGCAGGCGGGATTTGACGCTGGCCACCTTGATCACGGCGCGCTTGAGCGTCAGCACCAGTGGCTTGGTCTCGGTCTTGCGGAAGATGGTCAGCGTGATGCTGGTATCCGGCTTGCCGCGCATGCGCTTGACTGCGTCGTCCAGCGTCAGGCCCTTGACCGGGGTATCGTCGATCTTGACGATGAAATCCCCCGCCTTGATGCCAGCGCGGGCGGCAGGCGTATCGTCGATCGGGGAGGTCACGCGGACCAGCCCGTCTTCCATCCCGACCTCCAGCCCGAGGCCGCCGAATTCACCCTTGGTGTCCTCGGTCAGTTCCTTGAAGCCGGTTTCGTCCAGATAGGTCGAGTGCGGGTCCAGCCCGGTCAGCATGCCGTTGATGGCCTCGCGGATCAGCTTCTTGTCTTCTACCGGCTCAACGTAGACATCCTTGATCCGGCTATAGACCTGAACGAATTCCTGCAGCTCGGCCACCGGCAGTACATTGCCCGGTTTGGCAGGCGGGGTGGCCGCCTTGTCGGCGTAGAGGTGGAGGCTGACGCTGGCTGTAATGCCAATACCGGCCCCCAAGAGGACCAGACTGAGTTTCTTGATGGTTTGTTTGGGCATGCCCGCAATTCCTGTGGCGCTGTGCGCCTGATGTTGGATACCACCGGGTATCCGCGCTGTGTATGCTGACACAATCAGGCCGTACCTGCCGTACGGCTGGAACCAGTTGTTCAGTATGACGCAATCTTAGCCGCGTAACCAGCCACTCGGGTCGAAAGCTTTGCCCCGGAAGCGCAGCTCAAAATACAGGCCACTCTTGTCGCTGCCACCCGAATTGCCGGTGCGGGCAATCACCTGCCCGGCATCGACCCGGTCGCCAACCCGGCGCAGCACCGACTCAGTGGAGCCATAAATGCTCATCAGTCCGCCACCATGATCCACAATCACCATATTGCCAAAGCCGCGCAGCCAGTCGGCGTAGACCACCTGACCAGCAGCCACGCTGCGGATATCGCTGCCTTCGGCCGCCGGATAAAACCAGCCGCGCCAGGCGACACCACTGTCGGCCCGGGGTGCACCAAAGCGGTTTGACGGGCTGCCCGAGACGGGTGTGAGCAAGCGCCCCTTCAGATTCTGCGCATTACCGCTGACCTGGGCGCTGTCCACCGGCAGGGTAACCCGGTTGTTGTTCGTCTCCACCGGGGTTGATGTTTCCGGTTTGCCGGGTTTGACCGGGGCCGGTTTACCGTTGGTAGCGGGCTTGCCCCGGTTTGCCTTTTGCTGTGCCAGCAGCCGCGCACGCTGGGCCGCTTCGGCTTCGGCCTTCAGGCGGGCCTGGCGCTGCCGCTCCTGCTCGGCAACGATGCGGTTGAGCTGTTCCACCAGATTGCCCAAGCGGTTTTCATCGCGCTGCCATTTCTCCATTTGCTGACGTTGGGCCAGCAACTGATTGTCGAGCTGGTTCAGCACATGTTTGCGCTGAGTGCGCTGGTTTTCCAGCGCTTGCTTTTCCTGGATGCGCTGGCTGGCAATGGCTTGCAGGCGTTGCTGATTTTGCTCGATCTGGCTGCGGGTGGCAGCCAGGGTCTGCAGATCGGCTTTCAGTTTGCTGATCTGCTGTTGATGCGCCTTGGCGATATAGCGCAGGTAGGCCAGATCGCGGCTGGCAGTATTGGGGTCGTCGGCATTGAGCAGCAACTGCAGGGTGTCACTGTTGCTGTGGCGGTATTGCGCACGCAGCTTCTGAGCCAGCGCCTGCTTTTGTTGCTGCACCCGCTTGCTCAATTGCTGCTGTTGCTGTCCCAGCTGTTTCAGCTGATCCTCCAGCTGATCCTGCTCATCTTGCAGGTCGGCCAGGGTGCGATTGGTCTGGCTGATGGCCTGTTCCGACTGTTGCAGCGCGTCGCTGGCGTCCTTGCGGGATTGTTCCGAGGCGCTGACGCTACGCTGCAAGGCCTCAATTTTCTGATGCAGCGCGTCCAGCTCGCCCTGGGTATCGTTCAGCTGGCCTTTGACATTGCGCGATGGCGCTACTGGCGCCGCCATGCTGCCCAGGGCGGCCACACACAGCAGGGTGGTCAGTGCCCGTTTCAACACCATGTGAGCAGGCTTTTCCCGGTCATCTCAGCCGGTACCGCCACCCCCATCATGTGCAGCAGGGTCGGCGCGATATCCTGCAAGGCCCCGCCTTCACGTACCTCAGCTGGGCGGCCGATGTAGAGCAGGGGCACCTTGTTCAGGGTGTGCTGGGTGTGTTGTTGATGGCTGGCTTCGTCAAACATGTCTTCACAATTGCCATGGTCAGCGGTAATCAGGACTTCGCCACCGGCTTGCTGCATGGCGGCCACCACACGGGCCACGCAATCGTCGAGGGCCTCCACGGCCTTGACGGCGGCGGCAAAGTTACCTGTGTGTCCGACCATGTCTCCATTGGCATAGTTCACGATGATGGCGTGATATTGCCCGCTGGCAATCGCTTCTTCAATGCGGGCGGTTACTTCCGGAGCACTCATTTCCGGCTGCAGGTCGTAGGTGGCAACCTTGGGGGAGGGCACCAGCACCCGGTCTTCGCCCGCAAACGGGGTTTCTTCACCACCGGAGAAGAAATAGGTCACATGCGGGTACTTTTCGGTTTCCGCGATGCGCAGCTGGCGCAGCCCCAGCGAGGACAGGTACTCACCCAGCGTGTTGCTCAGCCGCACTGGCGGGTAGGCGCAGGGGTTGCTGAAAGCCTCACCATAGCGAGTCATGCTGGTGTAGCGGGCCAGTTGGGGCCAGACCTTGCGGGCAAAACCATTGAAATCGGGCCAGTGCAGGGCCATGGTCAGCTGGCGGGCGCGGTCGGCGCGGAAGTTGGCAAAAATCACCACGTCGCCATCACGCATCACACTGGCCTTGCCATTGCCGTCCCGGATCACGGTGGCTTGCACGAACTCGTCGTTTTCATTGCGGGCGTAAGCGGCAGCCAGTGCGGCCTGGGCATTGCTGGCTTCGAACGGGGCCACACCTTCGGTCAGCATGCGGTAAGCCGCTTCCACCCGGTCCCAGCGCTGGTCGCGATCCATCGCATAGTAGCGCCCCACCACTGAGGCAATGCGGGCATGGCCTGCCGTACGGCTGCACGCATCTTCCAGCCGTGCCAGATAAGTTTCCGCGCTGCGCGGAGGGGTATCCCGACCATCCAGAAAGGCATGGATGGCAATCCGGTTGACGCCAGCCTGATGGGCCGCGTCGATCAGGGCAAACAGATGGGCTTCATGGCTGTGCACGCCACCGTCGGAAGCCAGGCCCATCAGGTGCAGCGTGCTTTGCTGACGTGCAGCGAGCTGAATGGCCTCGGCCAGAGCCGGGTTCTGTCCCAGTGTACCCGCTTCGATGTCGACGTCGATGCGGGTAATGTCCTGCCGCACAATGCGACCGGCGCCGATGTTCAGATGCCCCACTTCCGAATTGCCAAACTGGCCATTGGGCAGGCCCACCGCATGTTCGGAGGCATCCAGCGTGCTGTGCGGATATTGCGCCCACAGGCGGTCCCAGTGAGGTTTGTTGGCGTGCAGGATGGCATTGTCCTCCCCCTCGGTGCGATAACCAAAGCCATCCAGAATCAACAGGGCAACAGGGGTAAGGGCAGACATCAGGCTCTCCTGGCAAGCGGGTGCGAACGCCGTGGCGCGGCGAAGGTGGCAGACTAGAAGGTTGATTTTACGCCATTTGCGCATGGCTTCATAGTTTTACTGGCGGGTGGAGCTTATTTATGATAGTTTTTATCTAATTCGTAGCCGGGATGTAATAGGCCCTCTCCATGCATGTCATGCTGGAGCTCGGGCCGCTGCTGTGGCAGCATCTCATCATTCACTGTTTTGCAAGAAAGTTGTCATATGGCTGCCGTTACCATGTATACCACCGCTGTGTGCCCCTACTGCCAGATGGCCAAGCGGCTGCTGGCCAGCAAGGGTGTTACGGCCATTGAAGAAATCCGTGTCGACCAGGACCCGCAGGTGCGCGAGGCGATGATGGCACGTACAGGCCGCCGTACGGTGCCGCAAATCTATATTGGCGAGCAGCATGTCGGTGGTTTTGACGATTTGTCGGCACTGGACCGTGCCGGTAAACTGGATCCGCTGTTAAAATAGGCGGCTGGCATGTTGCGGACCCTGTACGGGACGCACATACCCGGACCGAGCGTGTTGCCGGGCCGGGTTTTTTTCACTTTGACGAGAACACCATGAGCGAACAACAGGCTGCCGACCAGAACCCGGTATTCAACATCCAGAAGCTGTATGTGAAGGATGCATCGCTGGAAGTGCCGAATGCCCCGCAGATTTTTCTGGAAGAGGGCGAGAACGAGATCGGTATCCAGCTGCACAATGAAGCTCAGCAAATCGGCGAAGGCTTCTTTGAAGTGGTGCTGACGGTCACCGTGACCAACAAGATTGGTGAAAAGACGGTGTTTCTGGCCGAAGTGGCTCAGGCTGGCATTTTCCACATCCTGAACATCCCCGACGACGACATGCCGGGCGTGATCGGCATTCACTGCCCGACCATCCTGTTCCCGTATGTGCGTGAAGTGATCTCCGACCTGACCAACCGCGCGGGCTTCTCGCCGGTGATTCTGCAGCCGGTCAACTTCGAAGCCCTGTTCATGCAGCGCATGCAAGAGCTGGCCGAGGCACAAGGCAATGCCTGATCGCCGTCTGCTCGCACTGGGCCTGCTGTTGTGGGCCAGTGTGGCATCGGCCACCGAATACCGCTCGGCGTCCAGCCGGGCGGCGGTGCTGTACGATGCCCCGAACGCCAGCGCCCGCAAGCTCTATGTGGTCAATCAAGGTTACCCGGCTGAAGTGCTGATTACGCAGGGCGATTGGGTGAAGCTGCGGGATCGCAGCGGCAGCCTGGCTTGGGGGCAGAAATCGGAATGGAGCAGCAAACGCACGGTGCTGGTCAATGTGGCCCAGCTCGACATGCGCAGCAAGCCTGAGGCCGCCGGCAGTGTCGTGGCGCGGGTTAGCCGGGATGTGGTGCTGGAGCTGCTGCCAATAGGTAAAGAAGCCCAGCCAGGCTGGCTGCAGGTGCGCCATCGTGATGGCGTGACCGGCTGGGTGCGCTTGGCTGACGTCTGGGGCGCCTGATGAGTCGTTTGCAGATCGGTGTGCTTGGCGCAGGCGCCTGGGGCACGGCGCTGGCCATCGCCTATGCTCGGGATGGGCATCAGGTCTCCCTGTGGGCGCGGGATACCCAGCAGGTTGCGGTGATGCAGGCGAGCCGCAGCAATGCCCGCTACCTGCCGGATGCCGCGTTCCCCGATCATCTGAGCGTAACGGATGACCTGACCGCTGCGGTCGCCCGGCAAGATCTGCTGCTGCTGGTGACCCCGATCGCCGGTCTGCGCCCGACCCTGCAAGCCTTGAAGGCCCTGTCACTACCCTTGCCGCCCCTGTTCTGGGCGTGTAAAGGTTTTGAAGCCACTTCTCGCCAGCTACCGCATCGGGTGGTGGCCGAGTTGCTGGGTGAGCACCCGGCCGGTGCGCTGTCCGGCCCCAGTTTTGCCAAGGAAGTGGCTGCCGGTCAGCCGACTGCCATTACGCTGGCCTGCGCCGACAGCGAGCTGGCCGTGCACTGGGCACAAAAGCTGAATAGCCAGCGCCTGCGCCTGTACGCCACCGATGACGTGGTGGGGGTGGAGGTCGGTGCGGCGGTGAAGAATGTGATGGCGATTGCCGCTGGCGTCGCCGATGGTTTGCAGCTGGGGCATAACGCCCGGGCTGCGCTGATTACCCGTGGCCTGGCCGAGATGGCCCGGCTGGCGACCCGCATGGGCGGACGTCCCGAGACCCTGATGGGCCTGGGTGGCCTGGGCGACCTGGTGCTGACCTGCACCGGTGATTTGTCGCGCAACCGCCGCGTGGGCTTGTTGCTGGCACAGGGCCAGTCCTTGCCTGATGTGTTGCAGGCACTGGGGCATGTTGCCGAAGGGGTGCCGACCACCTACGAGACAGAGCGGCTGGCCGCTGCCCTGCAGGTGTCGATGCCGATTACGGCGGCTGTGGGACAACTGCTGCGGGGTGAAGTCACCGCGCAAGACGCCTTGCTTCGCCTGCTGGCGCGTGAACCGGTGCTGGAATTGCCACCTGCCCAGGGCTGAGTCGCCCCGCATAAGCTGAAAAGCATTACCCCCCGTAATCTGTTGGATGCAGCATGACGCTGCGAGGAGAGCACTATGGACCGCCAGGCACTGGTAGAAGCTGCCCGTCTGGCCCGTGAAGGGGCCTATGTACCGTATTCCCGTTTCCAGGTGGGGGCCGCGTTGCGCACCCGTGATGGGCGGGTGTTTACCGGTTGTAATATCGAGAATGCATCCTACCCCTTGTGTAATTGTGCAGAGCGTACCGCCTTGTTCAGCGCCATCGCAGCGGGCATGCGCCCGGGTGAAGTGGCCGAGCTGGCCGTGATCGGTGATACCGAAGGGCCGATTTCACCGTGCGGCGCCTGCCGTCAGGTGATGCTGGAGCTGTGTGCACCGGATACGCCGGTGATCCTGGCCAATCTGGGGGATGCCCGTCTGGTCACCACCGTGGGTGAGCTGTTGCCGTTTGGCTTCTCCGGACGTGATCTGGGTGTGGTGTGATGTTTGATTGCCTTTGTTGACAAAGTAAAGTTTCTTTGTTGACATTGCGCAGTGCTACCCCTGTCGGGGCCACCATAACAATGCGGTGCCATGACACCGCGAGCGAGGCCATCGAGGCCTGAAGCACCCCATATGCCGCGTAAGAGAGAGGAATCACCATGTCTTTGAAGCCTTTGCTGCTGCCGATGCTGATTGGCGCACTGCTGTCCGGTTGTGCTGCCAACTACCAGCCGGAGAAAACCTATCATCTGACCATCCTGCATACCAATGACCACCATGGCCGTTTCTGGAAAAACGGTGATGGCGAGTACGGCATGGCGGCCCGCAAGACCGTGATCGACCAGATCCGCGCCGATGTGAAGGCGCAAGGCGGTTACTCGCTGCTGCTGGACGGTGGCGATGTCAACACCGGAGTACCGGAATCCGACATGCAGGACGCCGAGCCAGATTTCAAGGGCATGGCCAAGCTGGGCTATGACGCCATGGCGGTGGGCAACCACGAGTTCGACAATCCGTGGTCGGTGCTGAGCAAGCAGCGTGAATGGATCAACTTCCCGATGCTGTCTGCCAACATCTACAAGGATGGCCAGCGCCTGTTCAAGCCCTATCAAGTGTTCAACCTGGATGGCCTCAAGGTGGCCGTGGTGGGTCTGACCACGGACGATACCGCCAAGATGGTGGACCCGGCCAATGTGCAGGGTGTCACCTTCCGCAAGCCAGCCGAGGAAGCCGCCGCGCTGATGCCAGAGTTGCGTGGTCAGGCCAATATCGTGATTGCAGCAACCCACATGGGCCACTACACCAATGGCGCACGTGGCGTGAATGCCGAGGGTGACGTGGAGATGGCACGTCAGGTCAAGGGTTTTGACCTGATCGTGGGTGGCCACAGCCAGAACCCGGTGTGCATGAAGGCGGAAAACGTACGTAACGATGCCTATGTTCCAGGCACCGAGTGCGCGCCAGACCGCCAGAATGGCGCCTGGATCGTACAGGCACACGAATGGGGCAAGTATGTGGGCCGGGCGGACTTCGAATACCGCAATGGTGAGATGAAGCTGGTCAAATACACCCTGGTGCCGATCAACCTGAAGAAGACGGTCAAGGGCGACGACGGCAAGGACAAAAAGGTCTTCTACACCAGCGAGATCAAGGAAGATGTCGACATGCTCAAGTTCCTGACCCCGTATCAGGAAAAGGGCCGTGCCGCGCTGGATGTGCAGGTGGGTGAGTCCGACGGCAAGCTGGAAGGTGACCGCAACGTGGTGCGCAAAGAGCCGACCAATCTGGGCGTGTTCATTGCTACCGCCATGATGCAAAAGTCGAAGGCCGACTTCGCGCTGATGAACGCCGGCGGCATTCGTGATTCCATGCCGGCAGGCAAGCTGACCTACAAGGATGTGCTGAAGGTGCATCCGTTCGGCAACATGCTGGTGTATGTAGACCTGAGCGGCAAGGAAGTGCTGGACTACCTGAACGCGGCCGCCAAGATGACCGCAGGTTCCGGTGCCTTCCCGCAGTTTGCCGGTATCCGTCTGGAGATTGAAGGCGGTGCAGTCAAGTCGGCCAGCATCGGTGGCAAGCCACTGGACCCGGTCAAGACCTACCGCATGGCGCTGAACAACTTCACCGCTGCGGGTGGTGATGGTTATCCGAAGCTGAGCACCCATCCGGGTTATGTCAATACCGGTTATGTGGATGCAGACGTGCTGCGCGAGTTTGTGGCGGCACAAAAACCGGTGAAAACCGCGCAATATGCGCCGGGTGACGCGGTGACCCGCAAGTAAGACCATGCAGTAGCAAACAAAAAAGCAGGCCGGGTGCCTGCTTTTTTGTTGCCTGCACGCTGGGGGCGATCAGCGATGTCCGCCGAAATCGTGCTGTCGCCAGGCCTCGAACACTGTGATCGCCACGGTGTTGGACAGGTTCATGCTGCGGCTGGTCGGCAGCATCGGCAAGCGCAGGCGCTCAGCCGGGGCAAATTCCTGCAGCAGTTCGGCAGGCAGGCCACGGGTTTCCGGGCCAAACACGAATACATCTTCCGGCTGGAACGCGACTTCACTGAAGCAGTGGCTGCCCTTGGTAGTGAAGGCAAAGCAGCGCCGCTCGCCCAATGCCGCCTTGCAGCTTGCCCAGTCCGGGTGCACCTGCATGCGGGCGTACTCGTGGTAGTCCAGCCCGGCGCGGCGCAGCTTGGCGTCTTCCAGCGGAAAACCCAGAGGCTCGACCAGATGAAGCTGGCAGCCGGTGTTGGCGGCCAGCCGGATCACATTACCGGTATTCGGCGGAATTTCGGGGTTGAACAGGACAATATGGAACATGCCTTAATCCACCGGGTTGGCGCGCAGGGCGTCCGGCAGCCCATCGTGGGGGCCCAGCGGACGGGCGGGGGGTGTCCAGTGACGCTCGCCAATGGTCTGGTTGTAGTCCGGGTGTAGCGGGTAATGCACCCGACAGCCGGGTACTTTTTCGCCGACTACCAGCAGCGTCACCATCTCGTCGGTATTGTTGATGAAGGTGTGTGCCAGCCCGGTGCCTGCCGGGAAGCCCACCGCCTCGCCCGGCTGCAGGCGGTGCAGCTCGCCATCCAGCCAGACATCGGGTGCGCCGCTCAGCACATAAACGAATTCTTCCTCGTCGGCCTCGGCGTGCGGTCGTGAAGTGCGGCGGCCGGGCGGCAGCAGCTCGTGATGGATGCCCAGCCGCTGCAGGCCGAAATGCTGGCCGAAGTTGGCCCCAATGCCATGCAGCTCGCGGCTGCCGGGATAGCTGCTGTCATCTGCATCACGGATGGCATCAGGTTGAATGATGGCGGGGTGGCTCATGTGCGGTACTCCTGAATCGGTCAAAGCAGCGGCCTGCCATCGTGGCATCCGCCTGGAAATCATGCTGGGGGTGCTTACAAGGCGCGGGCCAGAACCCAGCCCTCGACCTGACGTGCGCCTGCCCGCAGCAGGGCCCGACTGGCGGTGTCCAGCGTGCTGCCGGTGGTCATCACGTCGTCGACCAATACCACGCAGCGCCCGGCCACTTGGCTGCCATCCACGTGGAAGGCCCCTTTGAGGTTACGTTGTCGCTCCTGGCGTGACAAGCCTTGCTGTTGTAGCGTGTCGCGTTCCCGTTGCAAGGCAGTCAAGCTACTGGGCAGCTGCAAGGTACGCGCCAGGTGGCGAGCGAGCAGGGCGGCCTGATTATAGCCTCGCTCGCGCAAACGGTGTGGATGCAGCGGGATGGGCAACAGCAGGGTACCCGCAGGCCAGTCCGGTACGTCCTCCAGCATCAACCGGGCCAACAGGCGGGCATCCGCCCAGCGCTGCCGATACTTGAAGCGGTGAATCAAGGCACTCAGCGGGGCGTCAAAATGATAGCTGGCATGGATTTGCTGAAGGCTCAGGGGCTGACGCAGACAGGGGCCGCACAGACCTGGCTGCGATAAAGGTCGGGCGCAGCCTCGGCAGCGGGTTGGGCCCAATCGGGGCAGGGCTTGCCAGCAGGATGCGCATAGGGGATGGTTGCCGCTGCGGTCACACAAGGCGCAACGGCCGGGGAGGAGTGATTGCACAAATTGTGCGCAGTGGTTCAAAAAATGGCCGGCTAAAATTTGACAATCCTTGCGGTTCATCCTACCCTCGCGGCAACGTAATGACCTGTACCTGCCATGAGCCAGCATACCCTGCATTTCCAGACCCTGACCCCGCTGCAAGCACATCCTGAGGTGGACCGTTTCACTGCCGAAGACGTGCAGGCACTGCTTGACCTGCCTTTCAACGATCTGCTGTTTCAGGCGCAGACCGTTCACCGTCAGCACTTTGACCCCAATGTGGTACAGCTGTCCACCCTGCTGTCGATCAAGACCGGTGGCTGCTCTGAGGATTGCAGCTACTGTCCGCAGTCGGCCATGCACGACGCGGGGGTGGACAATCAGCCGATGTTGCAGCTGGACGAGGTATTGAGCGCGGCCAAAGCTGCCAAGGCAGCCGGGGCCGGGCGCTTCTGCATGGGCGCGGCCTGGCGCGGGCCGGGCCAGGAAGAGCTGACGCCGGTGATCGAAATGGTCAAGGCGGTAAAGGCGCTGGGGCTGGAAACCTGTGCCACGCTCGGCATGCTGCAAAAAGGCCAGGCCGAGCAGCTGCGGGATGCGGGGCTCGACTATTACAACCACAATCTGGATACCGCGCCGGAAAAGTACGGCGACATCATCAGCAGCCGCGACTATGAAGACCGGCTGGATACCCTCAACAAGGTGCGTCAGGCCGGCATCAACGTCTGTAGTGGCGGCATCGTCGGCATGGGCGAAACCCGGCTGGAACGGGCCGGGCTGCTGGCACAGCTGGCTAATCTGGAGCCACAGCCGGAATCGGTGCCGATCAACAATCTGGTGCAGGTGGAAGGCACCCCGTTGCACGGTACCGATGCACTGGACTGGACCGAGTTTGTGCGCACCATCGCGGTGGCGCGTATCTTGATGCCGCGCAGCCATGTCCGCCTGTCTGCGGGTCGGCAGGCCATGCCGGAGGCCATGCAGGCGCTGTGCTTCATGGCGGGGGCCAACTCGATTTTCTATGGTGACAAGCTGTTGACCACCGGAAACCCGGAAGTCAGCCGCGATCAGGCGCTGCTGACCAAGCTGAACATGCGCCCGCAACAGTTTGAGATGAGCCACTGCCACGACGACGAGGACGACCAGACCTCACCGACCGGCGGCTGTGGCTGTGGCCATGGCCACCGCTGAGTCACCGTTCGCCGCATTTGCGGCGGAGCTGGATGAATTGTCGGCGCAGCAGCTGCGCCGTCAGCGCCGCACCCGCACCACCCCGGCTGATACCCACATTGTGGCGGACGGGCGGGCGGTACTGTCGTTCTGCAGCAATGACTATCTGGGGCTGGCACACCACCCCCTGCTGATCGACGCCGCCAAGCAGGCTCTGGACGAATCCGGCTTGGGCGGCGCGGCCTCACATCTGGTCAGCGGCCATCACTTGCAGCATGCCCGCCTGGAGCAGCGGCTACAGGCGTTTACCGGTTGGCCCGCGCTCAGTTTTGCCACCGGCTATGCCGCCAATGTGGGCATCATCCCGGCGCTGGTCGGGCGTGAGGACGCCATCTTTGCCGATCGCCTCAACCATGCCTCGCTAAACGATGGCTGCCTGCTGTCCCGCGCCACCTTTCGCCGCTTTGCCCATCAGGACCTGAACCAGCTGGCCACACTGCTGGCCACCACACCTGCCCGGCGACGGCTGATTGTGGTCGATGGCGTCTACAGCATGGATGGCGATCTGGCTCCGCTACCAGAGTTGCTGGCGCTGGCCGAGCAATATGATGCCTGGCTGTATGTGGACGATGCCCACGGCCTAGGGGTGCTGGGCGAGCACGGGCGAGGTTGCGCGGAATACTGGGGCCTGCATCACCCGCGCTTGATCCAGTTGCTGACCTTTGGCAAGGCGGCAGGGGTGCAAGGGGCGGCGGTATGCGGTGATGCTCTGCTGATCGACTGGTTGCTGAACCGTTGCCGCAGCTACATCTACACCACGGCATCGCCACCGGCGCTGGCTGCCGCGCTGTGCGTAAGCCTGGACCTGATCGAAGGTGGCCAGCAGCGGCGAGAGACCTTGCGCGCCCACATTCGGCAGCTGCGAGAGGGGTGTGCGGACCTGCCGTGGACCTTGCTGCCATCGGAAACGGCGATTCAGCCGCTGCGGGTGGGCAGTAACGAAGAGACGCAGAAGCTGGCGGATCGCCTGTGGCAACGCGGGCTGTGGGTGCCCGGCATTCGTCCGCCAACGGTCCCGGTGGGGCAGGGGCGTTTACGCATTTCGCTCAGCGCGGCGCATACCGAAGACGATATTCGCCTGCTGCTGGAAGGGCTGCACGCCTGCGCCCGGGAGTGGCAGGGTGGAACGCCGGATTATGATTCCGCTGCTCATTCATCCCGGCTGACCACGGGGGCAGATTGATGATACGGGTCGATAGCCACGGTACCGGTCCCGATCTGGTGCTGTTGCACGGCTGGGGCATGCACGGTGGGGTGTGGGGAGAGTTCGTATCCCGGTTGAGTGCGTTTGCCCGCGTGCATGTGGTGGATTTGCCGGGGCATGGTCATTCCGCCTTGTGCACCCCCTACACGGTGGCGAGCCTGACTGAGGCTATTCTGGATGCCGTGCCGGAACAGGCCATGTGGCTGGGCTGGTCGCTGGGTGGCATGCTGGCCTTGCAGGCAGCAGCTACCCGTCCACAGCGGGTCACGCGCCTGGGTCTGATGGCCAGCTCGCCGTGCTTCATGCAGCAGCCCGATTGGCCGTGTGCCATGCCGGAGGCAGTGCTGCAGCAGTTTGTGGACCGGCTGCAGGCGGATACCGCTGCCACCGTGCAGCAGTTTCTGGCCTTGCAGGCGCTGGGTAGCCCGGAGGCACGCCGCCAGGTGCAGCAGCTGCGCCACAGCCTGCATGAGCGGCCCCTGGCGAGTGCCGAGGCGTTGGCAGCGGGTTTGCAACTGCTGCGTGACAGCGATTTGCGACCGCTGCTGCCTGCCGTGAAGCAGCCCACTGTCCTGCTGTACGGTGAGCGCGATACGCTGGTGCCGATCGGGGCGGCGCACTGGCTGCAGACACAGTTGCCGCAGGCACGCAGCCTGCTGCTGCCCCAGTCGGCGCATGCGCCGTTTTTGACCCATGGCCGTGAGTGTGCGGCATTGATTCGTGAAGTGTTGTATGCCTGAAGTGTTCCAGCCTGAAAAACGCCTGATGCGGCGCGCTTTTGAGCGTGCGGCGGATAGCTATGATGCCGCCGCAGTATTGCAGCGGGAGGTGTGTGACCGCATGGCCGAGCGGCTGGATTACATCAAGCATCAGCCGCACCGGGTGCTGGATGCCGGTTCCGGCACCGGCTATGGCAGCGGCCTGCTACGCACCACCTATCCCAAGGCGCAGGTGCTGGAGCTGGACATTGCCCACAGCATGCTGCTGGCGGCGCGTCGCAAGCAAGGCTTGCTGAAGCGCTGGCTGGCCCCCGCTCCGGCCTTGTGTGCCGACATTGAGCGCCTGCCCCTGCAGGCGGACAGCGTGGACATGATCTGGTCCAACCTCGCCATCCAGTGGGTGACGGACCTGGACCAGGCGTTTGCCGAGTTTCACCGGGTATTGCGGCCAGAAGGCCTGCTGATGTTTTCCACGCTGGGGCCGGACACCCTGCGTGAGTTGCGACAAGCCTTTGCCGGGCTAGACGGGCATACCCACGTCAACCGTTTTATCGACATGCACGATATCGGCGACGGCCTGGTCCGCAATGGCTTTGCCACGCCGGTTATGGACATGGAGTATCTGACGCTCACCTACGATGATGTGCGTGCGGTGATGCAGGACCTCAAGGCCATCGGTGCGCACAATGTGACCCACGGGCGCCCACAGGGCCTGATGGGTAAGCAGCGCTGGCAGCAGGTGCTGCGTAATTACGAGCAGCTGCGGCAGGATGGCAAGCTGCCCGCCACCTACGAAGTGGTGTATGGGCATGCCTGGAAGCCGCAGCCCCGACCTGCCAGACAGCTGCCCGATGGGCGGCAGGTGATTGACTTCCACCCGCGCGGGTCACGCGGATGAAAGGTGCTGCCTTTTTCGTGACCGGCACCGATACCGAAGTCGGCAAGACCTTCAGCTCGGTGCGATTGATGCATGGCTTGCGCGCGCATGGCCTGCAGGTGCTGGGCATGAAGCCGGTTGCCAGTGGCGCACTGGTCGATGGTGAGGGGCGCTACAGTGAAGACGCCCGCGCGCTGGCAGAGGCCGCAAGTTCCGTGCAGCCGATGTCGTGGGTCAACCCTTATTTGTTTGGTCCACCGATTTCGCCGCATCTGGCGGCACACGAGGCGGGCGTCGAGATTGATCTGGCTTTGCTGGCGGACCACCTGCAGCAATTGCGCCAGCAGGCGGATGTGGTGCTGGTGGAAGGTGCGGGCGGCTGGCTAGCGCCCCTCACCGATACCTTGTTCATGCGTGATCTCGCGCTGCAGCTACAGTTGCCGGTGGTGCTGGTGGTCGGCATGCGGCTGGGCTGTCTGAACCATGCGCTGCTGTCGGTTGAATCCATTCGTGCCAGTGGCGCACCGCTATTGGGCTGGGTCGCCAATCAGCTGGACCCTGTCATGCGCCATGCCGAGGCCAACCTGGCCACCTTGCGCCAGCACATCCCTGCCCCTTGCCTGGGCGTACTACCGTGGCAGGCGCCCCCCGCTTCTCCTTTGCAACTGCAGCCGTTACTGCAGGCACTACTGCAAGATTAAGCGCCATTTGCCGAAGCCCGGACCCTGCCAAGGTTCGGGCACCTTGCTGCTGATACCCTGAGTAACCTGTCCCCTTGGGCGCTTGCGCAACCGTGGCGGCCTGTCCATGCTGAATCGTGCTGGCAGTGTTGGATTTTTTCATCATGCACTGCAATAAACCAAATTCAGGCCACCAATGGGCATTTTTTGGCCTGCAGACGTGGATGCAGGCGGTTTTTGGACAAAAACATGTTGCGGCGCGGCAACTACCTGCACAAATTATGACTTAGATCAAGATCAAGGCTGGCTTGCCCGTGTTGCTGCGCATTTGCTAACATCGACCGCGACAATTTGACACAGTGGCGGCCTCCTCATGCATTTTGAGCCGAGGAACGTGACTGGCACCGAAGTAGTGGGTATACGAGCAAGGGCATTTCCGTATGGGGGTTGCATGTTTGAAACCATGAAGCAAAGAGTGGCCTGTACGTTATCGCTGGCGTTGATGTCGCCGCTGGCGTGGGCTGCGGACACACTGCCCGAGGGCAATCAGCCCGGCAATTATCCGCTTAACCTGCAAGCGCCGAAATCCGGCATTGCCGAGCAGATTTTCAACCTGCACAGCATGATGCTGGTGGTCTGCCTCGCGATTTTCTTTGTGGTGTTTGGCGTGATGTTCTATTCCATCTACGCCCACCGCAAGTCCAAAGGCGCGCAAGCCGCGCATTTCCACGAAAACCATGTGGTTGAGGTGATCTGGACGGTGATTCCGTTCGTGATCCTCATCGCATTGTGTATTCCCGCAGCCAAAACCGTGATCGCGCAGAAGGACAGCAGCAACGCGGCGGTGACGGTCAAGGTCACGGGTTATCAGTGGAAGTGGGGTTACAACTACCTCGACGATGGCATCGAGTATGTCTCGGCGCTGGCGACCCCGCGTGACCAGATTGATAACTACGACGGCAAGAGCGCTGCCAAGAATGCCCACTACCTGCTGGAAGTGGAGCCGGGTACGGAGCTGGTGGTGCCGGTTGGCAAGAAGGTGCGCCTGCTGCTGACCGCCAACGACGTGATTCACGCCTGGTGGGTGCCGCAACTGGGTGTGAAGCAGGATGCCATCCCGGGCTTCATCCGTGATGCCTGGTTCAAGGCAGATGCGCCGGGGATCTACCGCGGTCAGTGTGCTGAGCTCTGTGGCAAGGATCATGGCTTCATGCCGATTGTGGTGCGTGCCTTGCCGCAAGCGGATTACGACAAATGGAAGGCGGACACCAAGGCGCGCCTGGCCTTGGCCAAGGACGACCCGAACAAGGTATGGGCCTTGCCGGATCTGGTGGCGCGGGGCAAAGGGGTGTACGAAGCCAACTGTGCCGCTTGCCATCAGGCCAGTGGCCAGGGTGTGCCGGGTAGCTTCCCGGCACTGGCAGGCTCCAAGGTGGCAACCGGCCCGATCGCAGACCATCTGGGAATCGTGCTGAAAGGCAAGGCGGGTACGGCCATGTCAGCCTGGAAGCAACTGTCCGATACCGATATTGCGGCGGTGGTAACGTATGAGCGCAATGCCTGGGGCAACAACAAGGGTGACCTGTTGCAGCCTGCCCAGGTGAAGGCTGCTCGCCAGTAACCCGACCGAACCGCACGTATCAGGAGACTTACCATGTCGCATGCACAAGACGCCGCGCTCGGTCACGATGCTGGGCACGGCCACGACGATCATCACGATCACAAACCGGCGTTCTTCCAGCGCTGGTTCATGGCCACCAACCACAAGGATATTGGTGCGCTGTATCTGTGGTTCTCATTCTTCATGCTGTTTTTCGGCGGCCTTTTGGCGCTGGGCATTCGTGCTGAGCTGTGGCAGCCGGGCCTGCAATTCTGGAAGCCGGAGTTCTTCAACCAGCTGACCACGGTACATGCACTGGTGATGGTGTTTGGTGCCATCATGCCGGCCTTTGTGGGCCTGGCTAACATCATGATCCCGCTGCAGATTGGCGCGCAGGACATGGCGTTTGCCCGCATGAACAACTGGAGCTTCTGGCTGATGCCGCCAGCCGCCTTGCTGCTGGTGATCTCCTTCTTTATGCCGGGTGGTGCCGCCGCCGGGGGCTGGACCCTGTACCCGCCGCTGGCGACCCAGTTCGGCATCGGCATGGACCTGACCATCTTCGCCGTGCACATTCTGGGCATGAGCTCGATCATGGGCTCGATCAATATCATCGTCACCATCCTCAACATGCGCGCGCCGGGCATGACGATGATGAAGCTGCCGATGTTCTGCTGGACCTGGCTGATTACCGCCTACCTGCTGATCGCCGTGATGCCGGTGCTGGCCGGTGCGGTGACCATGCTGCTGACGGACCGTCACTTTGGCACCAGCTTCTTCAATGCGGCAGGTGGCGGTGATCCGGTACTGTTCCAGCATGTGTTCTGGTTCTTCGGACACCCTGAGGTGTACATCATGATCTTGCCCGCCTTCGGCGTGGTGTCCGAGATCATTCCCGCTTTCAGCCGCAAGAAGCTGTTTGGCTATGGCTCGATGGTGTATGCCACCGCCTCCATCGCCATCCTGTCCTTCATGGTATGGGCGCACCACATGTTCACGGTGGGCATGCCGGTGACCGCGCAGCTGTTCTTCATGTTCGCCACCATGCTGATTTCCGTGCCGACCGGGGTGAAGGTGTTCAACTGGGTGGCCACCATGTGGCGCGGCTCACTGAGCTTTGAAACCCCGATGCTGTTTGCCATTGGCTTTGTCTCCCAGTTCACCTTCGGCGGCTTCTCCGGATTGGTGCTGGCGATGGCAGCGGTGGACATCAACCTGCACGATACCTACTACGTGGTGGCGCACTTCCACTATGTGCTGGTGTCGGGTGCCTTGTTCTCCATCATTGCCGGGGTGTACTACTGGTTGCCGAAGTGGACGGGCCGCATGTACGACGAGAAGCTGGGCAAGACCCACTTCTGGCTGTCGACCATCTTCTTCAACATCACCTTCTTCCCGATGCACTTCCTGGGGCTCGCGGGTATGCCGCGCCGGATTCCGGACTATGCGCTGCAGTTCTCCAGCTTTAATGAGATCGCCTCGATTGGTGCGTTCGGATTTGGCCTGACCCAGCTGCTGTTCCTGTGGATTGTGGTCAAGGTGACCTTCCTGAAGAAGGGTGAGCCTGCAGCAGCCAAGCCTTGGGATGGTGCGGAAGGTCTGGAGTGGACGCTGCCGAGCCCGGCACCGTATCACAGCTGGGATGTGCCGCCGACCGTCAAGTAAGCATGGGGGCGGGTGCCGGTCACCCGCCTGCGAGGAGTGTGGATGAGTAGCTCACCGGAAGTGCAGCAGAAAAACCGCCGCCTGCTGTGGATTTTGCTGTCGATTGTGTTGACCGTGTTTGTCGGCGTCATGATCAAGCAGTGGTTGTTTGGCCACATTTGACGGGGTGACGCTGTGTTGTACCTGCCGGTGTTGAACCGCAAGCTGTTGTTCAAGCTGACTATTGTGGCCTTGCTGATGTTCGCGGTCAGTTACGGCATGGTGCCGTTTTACAAGCACCTGTGCGAGGCGCTGGGCCTGAACAGCTTGCTGCAAGCAGAAAGCCCGACCAACACGCAGGTGGATGCGACACGGCAAGTGGTAGTGGAGCTGGACAGCAATGAACGCGGCAGCAGCCCGTGGCAGTTTCGGCCCAAGATGAGCAAAGTGAGTATCCACCCGGGACAGGTGCAGCAGGTGGAGTATGAGGTGGTCAACCGGACCAACCGGACGGTCGTGATCCAGGCGGTGCCGAGCTACGCGCCGATGCAGGCGGGTAGCCACTTCAAGAAGCTGGAGTGTTTTTGCTTTCGCCAGCAGAAGTTTGCACCGGGTGAACGACGGGTGATGCCGGTGGTGTTTCTGGTGGATAGTGCGCTGCCCAAGGAAATCGGTACCGTCACCTTGTCGTACACGTTTTTTGAAGTTGAAGGGAATCAGTCGTGAGTGAGCCCCAGCCCCGCAGCAAACGATCGCCAATTGTGGCGGTATTGTGGAGCTTTCTTGGGGTTCGCAGTAACCAGGATTACCAGCAGGATGCACATCGCCTGACGGCGAAGCAGCTGATCATTACCGGGATCGTCGGTGGCGTGCTGTTTGTGCTGACTGTACTGGGCGCAGTCAAATACCTGATCGCTACCAGCGGTCACTAAAGGAGAGAGGGAAGACATCATGGCCAGTACGCAGCCTCAGCCGCATTACTTTGTACCTCAGCCATCGAAGTGGCCCCTGGTGGGCTCAACCGCCATGTTCTTCCTGGGGCTGGGCGCTGCCTTCACCATGAATCACATGGAGATGGGGCACTATGCACTGGGCATCGGCTTTGCCATCCTGCTGTACATGCTGTTTGGCTGGTTTGGCCAAGTTGTCGGTGAAAGTGAGAGCGGCCTGTACAGCAAGAAGGTGGACATGTCCTTCCGCTGGAGCATGAGCTGGTTCATTTTCTCCGAAGTGATGTTCTTTGCCGCCTTTTTCGGTGCGCTGTACTACATCCGGGTGATTTCGGTACCCGAGCTGGGCAATATGACCCACAAGCTGCTGTGGCCGGACTTCACGGCCATGTGGCCCGCACAGGTCGCGCCGGTGGCACCGGAGCACTTCACCCCGGTGGCTGCCTGGGGCCTGCCTGCCATCAATACCCTGATCCTGCTGACGTCCGGCATCACGGTGACCATTGCCCACTGGGGGCTGATCAAGAATAACCGCGCCCAGCTGATCTGGGGCCTGGCGGCGACGGTGGGCCTGGGTGCACTCTTCCTCTACTTCCAGGTGGAGGAATATGGTCATGCCATTGCCCATGGCAACCTGACACTGGCCTCGGGTGTGTATGGCTCTACTTTCTACATGCTGACCGGCTTCCACGGCGCACACGTGACGCTGGGTACCATCATGTTGCTGGTAATGCTGGTGCGCTCGATCAAGGGCCACTTCAAGCCGGATAGCCACTTTGCCTTTGAAGCCGCAGCCTGGTACTGGCACTTTGTGGATGTGGTGTGGCTGGGCCTGTTTGTCTTTGTCTACTGGCTGTAAGTGAATCATCGGGTGTACCAGCTTGGCTGGCACACCCGATTACAAATGCTGGTTTGGCAGGATGTGGAAATACAAGCCCGCCATCAGTAACAGAAACAGGCAGACGGACAAGCCAATGCGGAAAGTCAGCGCCCGCACCAGTCGCTCGGAAGACTGGCTTTTCCGGCTCAGCAAATAGTAAACCGCAGAACCCATGCTGGCGACGATGGCCAGCAGCATGACGATGACCACAACCCGCATGGTGTTCCCCTCTCTTGATGTCCGCAGCACAATCCCCGTATTGTACTTCAGGCGTGAACAGACCGGCAGGGCCGCTTGATGATGAGCACGCGCCGTTTTCAACCCCGCTGGTGGGCTTGGCTGATGTTGCTGGTGGGAGTGCTGCTGGCGCTGCGGCTGGGCTGGTGGCAGTGGAGCAAGGCTGAGCATAAGGCGGCTCAGCGGGCGCAGCTCACGCTCATGCAGCAGTCCCCGGCGCTGGACGCGGCAGCGATGCTGAAACAGCCGCCACAGCCCTGGCAACCGGTGCAATTGCAAGGTAGCTGGCAGCCGCAAGGCGCAGTCTGGCTGGATAATCGGGTGCAAAACGGTGTGGCGGGCTACGAGCTGTGGATGCCGCTGAAGCTGAGTGGTGAATCGCGCTGGCTGCTGGTCAACCGCGGCTGGGTGTCACGCGCGGGCAAGGCGCAGATTGCTCTTGCTGCGCTGGCGCGGACGGACAGTGTGCGTGGTGAGGTGGTCTGGCCGGGGCCTTTGCCCATGGAATTGAGCCAGGATGTGCAGCAGGGTAAGCTGTGGCAAAACCTGAATCCGCAGCGCTACCAACAGCATTATCAGCAAGCGGTGTTGCCGTGGCTGGTGCGGCAAACCGGGGCGGTGGAAGCCGGGTTGGCCCACGACTGGCCTGAGGTGGACGATGGACGCCTGCGCAATGTCAGTTATGCCGGGCAGTGGTTGTTGATTGCGGTGCTGATGGTGGTACTGTTCGTGGTGGTCAATCTGAAAAGCAGGAGGCGTGATTGAGTCTGGCAAACAACCGCAGGACCCTGTACTTGCTGGCTCTGCTAAGTGCCGTGCCCATCATGGCGGCGACCGTGGCTTATTTCTTCTTCAAGCCCACTACGGTACGCAGTTACGGTACCTTGATGCAGCCGGTTGCACCCGCCCGGCTGGAAGGTTTGCAGACGGTGGAGGGCAAAGCTCTCACCGCAGAGCGCTTTGCCGGTAAATGGTGGCTGCTGACCGTGGGCGCGGCAGAGTGCACCGCACCATGCCTGCAGCAGGTGCATGCCTTGCGGCAGATCCGCCTGGCTCAAGGCAAGGATATGGGGCGGGTAGAGCGGGTGTGGCTGGCGACGGGTACTGCGCCGCTGGCATCGCTGCCGGCGATGGATCGCGAAGGCCTGCTGGTTGCCCGTGGCGGTGAGGCCTTGCTCAAGCAATTGCAGCCGTTTGGTGCACCGGAGCACGCCATCTTCATTATGGATCCGCATGGCAATCTGGTGTTTCGCTATGCCCCCGATGCGGTGCCGCACTCCGTTATCCAGGAGTTTGCCAAGCTGTTGAAAAACAATCAGGGGCTGGGCTGACACCATGGCATACCGCAAACTGGTGATCTGGACGACTCTCATTACCGCCCTGCTGCTGGCGCTGGGGGCCTATGTCCGCCTGTCGGATGCGGGCCTCGGCTGCCCGGACTGGCCGGGCTGCTATGGCAAATTGAGCCCGGCTCATGCGGCGGAGGAAATTAGCGCGGCCCAGCAAGCCCATCCCACCGGTCCGGTGTCGATGGGCAAAGCATGGAAAGAGATGATTCACCGCTTTGTGGCCAGCGGTGTCGGCCTGCTGATCATTGCCATCACCATCATGGCCTGGCGGCAGCGTGAACGTCTGCAGCAGTCGCCGCTACTGGCCAGCGTGTTGTTGCCGCTGGTGATTTTCCAGGGGCTGCTGGGCATGTGGACGGTCACCTTGCTGCTCAAGCCCGCCATTGTCACCTCGCACTTGATCGGCGGCATGACCCTGCTGGGGCTACTCAGCTGGCTGGCAATGCGGCAGGTCTTCACCAAGCATGCTGCATCCGGCAGCGAATATCGACATTTGCGTGGCCTGGCCTTGCTGGCTTTGCTGGTACTGGCCTGCCAGATCATTCTGGGTGGCTGGGTCAGCACCAACTATGCGGCAACGGTGTGCTCGGATTTCCCGACCTGCCAGGGGCAATGGTGGCCGCAGACGGATTTCCGCCATGCCTTTCATGTCCTGCGTGAGCTGGGGGAAACCCCCGACGGGCAAATGCTGACCCAAGCCAATCTCACTGCCATCCATATGGTGCACCGGCTGGGTGCGCTGCTGACCTTGCTGGTGGTAGGCGCGTTTGCCTGGCGGGCGCAGCACGCCTATGGCCTCACCCGGCATGCCCGCATCGTGCTGGCCTTGCTGTTGCTGCAGGTGTCGCTGGGGATTGGCAATATTCTGTTGCAGCTGCCACTGGCGGTGGCGGTGGCGCATAATCTGGTGGCGGCTTTGCTGCTGTGCAGTGTGGTGACGCTGAATTATCGCGTCTGGACCGGGCGTATCCGTAGTGCATGATGAGGGCGATATGGGCATGACAATCAGTACCCCCCCTGCTTCCACCCGCCTGCGTTGGCAGGAATTCATGGCCTTGACCAAGCCACGTGTGGTGTCGCTGATCGTGTTTTGTGCCGTGATCGGCATGCTGCTCTCCACGCCGGGGATGGTGCCTTGGCCGGTGCTGCTGGCAGGTACCGTGGGGATTGCTGCGGTGGCGGGCGCTGCTGCTGCCATCAATTGCCTGGTGGAACAACGCATTGATGCGGTGATGGCACGCACCAAGGGCCGCCCCTTGCCCAAAGGGCAGGTGTCCGAGCGAGAGGTGCTGCAGTGGGCCGTGTTGCTGGGCGGTGGTGGCATGGTACTGCTCTGGCTGTGGGTCAACCCACTGACCATGTGGCTGACGCTGGCGACCTTTGTCGGCTACGCCATCATCTACACCCTGTTGCTCAAGCCCTCGACCCCGCAGAACATCGTGATCGGGGGGGCCAGTGGTGCCATGCCGCCGGTACTGGGCTGGGCCGCCGTTACCGGACAGGTGCCAGCGGAAGCCTGGGTGCTGTTCCTGATCATCTTTACCTGGACGCCGCCACACTTCTGGGCGCTGGCCTTGTACCGCAAAGATGAATACGCCAAGGCGGGGCTGCCGATGTTGCCGGTGACCCATGGCCCACAGTTCACCCGGCTGCATATCCTGCTCTACACCGTGATCCTGTTCGCAGCTACCTTGCTGCCGGTAGCTATCCGCATGTCGGGCTGGATCTACTTGACGAGTGCGGTGGTGCTGGGAGCCTATTTCCTGTGGCTGGCCGTCCGTATTCACCGCCACTATAGCGACGCTTTGTCACAGCATACCTTCCGCTATTCCATCCTATACTTGTCCCTCTTGTTCGCCGCGCTGCTGCTGGATCATTACTGGCACTGGCCGGTCACCGTTTAAGGGGCATGGATGATGTGGCGCTGGCTATGGATGGTTGTGCTGTTGCTGGGTCTGCAGGGCTGCAAGCAGCCGGAGCCTTTTGTGGCCACCGACATTACCGGCTCCGCCATCGGCGGGGATTTCTCGCTGGTGGATTTCAATGGCAAAGCCCGCAAGCTGGCCGACTTCAAGGGCAAGCTGGTGGTGCTGTTCTTTGGCTACACCCACTGCCCGGATGTCTGCCCGGTGACACTGGGGGAGCTCGCCAATGTGCGCAAGCGGATGGGTGAGGATTTCCGCGATGTGCAGGTACTGTTTGTTAGCGCCGATCCGGCACGCGACACTGCAGCCGTGCTACGGCAGTACGTGACCTATTTCTCGCCTGATTTCCTCGGGCTACGTGCCGAAGGTGCAGCATTGGCCCAGTTTAAAGCAAATTACAAACTGGTCGGGGAGGCGCAAAAACCGGACGCCAACGGCAATTATGCCGTAGACCATTCCGCCGCTTCCTTTGTGCTGGACCGGCAGGGCAGGGCCAGGCTGATGGTGCCGCTGGGTCATGGCACGGAAAACTGGGCGCACGACCTCAGGCTGCTACTGGCCGAGTAGGCCACCCGAAAACAAAACGGCCCTTGCGGGCCGTTTTTTCGTTTGATGCCACATCCTGCGGTTCAGTGCAGGATGGCTGAGCTCAGGCAGCGCAGCAGGCCACGGTCTTCCAGCAGATAGGAGCCTTCACCCAAGGGTTTGGCGTTTTCCAGTTCGGACAGGGTAAAGTCCACTTCATCATCAGCCACGCTGATTTCCAGTACCACATCGTCGGGGTGGCTGGGTTCATCTTCGGCAGGCACGTACAGAAAATCCGGCCGGGCGTATTCACCATTGAACTGGATCATGTCGGAGCGTTCCAGTACATGCAGGATATCGGTGTTCGGGTTACGCATGCTGCACCTCCTTCTGGCGGGTGAACGGTCGTGATGTCTGTTACTGGATATATCGGTCTCTACTCCTGAAATTCAAGTTATTTCATCATGCAGCAAGCCACAGGCCTGCGCAAGCCAAAGCGGATCAGCGGGTAGGGGTGCCGGGGGGTACGCCGATCACCTCCACCCGCATGGGAACCTTCTCGCCAGGTAACCAATGCTGGTAGATACGCGCAAACTCACCACTGTCCTTGACCGCCTGCAGCGCCTGACGCCAGCTTTCAATGGTACTGGCCGGCGTACCTTTGGAAAACGCCAGGTACAGGGCATTTTCTTCTACCGCCATGACACTGCGGATGGCAGTGGTAGGCTCGCGCAGCTCTTTCAGGATGGCGGGGGCGGTGAGGTTGGAGTCGTACCAGAAGCGTACCCGCCCGGCCAACAGTTTGCGTGCAGCACTTTGCGGATCGGGCGAGATATCCAGGGTGTCAAAGCCCTGTCGCTCCAGCTGCTGCTGCCAGACGGAATCCTTGTATACACCGACCAAGCCCATGGTCTTGGCTTCTTCCAGCGTACGCAGCTGCACGTTGTCATTGCGGCGCACATACAGATGGTTTACCCCCAAGGCCACCGGCCCCAGCATGGTGAACAGTTGCTCGCGTTCCGCCGTACGGGTGGTGGTGAACAGCATCACATCCGGCAAGGTGGTGGCCATGCGATAGCCACGGGCCCACGGCACCACCTGGATCGCCTGCTGCTGGCCGATTCTCTTCTGCATGGCCTGCACCACCTCAACGGCCAGACCGGTGGGTTTGCCGGCTTCGCTAAAGGTGATTGGGGGCCATTCCTCGGTGAAGACCTGCAAAGCAGAGGCCGCTGCACTGGCGAGGATCGACAGTACAATGGGGAGCAACAGTGTTGCGCGAAGCCGTGGCATCTTCATCATGTATCCTGCCGTTGCCTTGTCCTGTTGGTACTATAGACGACCGGGTAGGGTCTGCACGGCAAGCAGGATGGACGGTAGGTCTGCCATCAATGCGGCATGATGCCGATCACTTCCACTTTCATGGGGGGCAGTTCACCCGGAAGCCAGCGCTGGTAGATGCGGGTAAATTCGCCACTTTGCTTGAGGGCCAGCAAGCTGGCACGCCAGCTCTCGATGGTGGCCGCCGGGGTGCCTTTGGAGAAGGCCAGATAAAGGTTGTTTTCCTCCACGGCCATCACACTGCGTATGGCCGTAGTGGGGACGTGCAGCCCTTTCAGAATGGCGGGCGCGGTCAGGTTGGAGTCAAACCAGAAGCGAACTCGCCCGGCCAGCAGCTTGCGTGCAGCGCTTTGCGGGTCCGGTGAAATATCGAGGTTGTCAAAGCCCTGTCGCTCTAGGAATTGCTGGAACACCGTATCCTTGTAAACGCCAATCAGACCATGCAGCTTGGCATCATCCAGCGCCCGCAGTTGGAGGGTATCCGCTTGCCGCACATACAGGTTGTTGATACCCAGGGCGACTGGGCCCACCAGGGTGAACAGCTGCTCCCGTTCCGCCGTGCGCGTGGTGGTGAACAGCATGACATCGGGCACCGAGGTCGCCATGCGATAACCCCGTGCCCAAGGCACCACCTGGATATCCTGCTGTTGGCCTAGCCGCTTCTGGATGGCCTGTACCACTTCCACCGCCAGCCCGGTGGGTTTGCCCTCACGGCTGAATGTGATGGGGGGCCACTCTTCCGTGAACAGTTGCAAGGCCCCTGCCGGCCGGCAGGCCAGCAGGAAGAGCCACAGCAAAAGGAGAGGGCGTTTGGGCATCATGCCTGTACTATAGTCAGCCCGCCAAACATCAATATGGTTTGGCAGACGAGAGGTTGCCGCTGCCGTTTCAACCGTTGGGCTTCATGTCCTTGGACAGAAAGAAGGCATCCGAGAAGAACTCGTCTTCTGGCAGGCCCCGCTCACGTGTAAAGGCATTGTGGGCGGCCTCCACCACGATGGGGGCACCGCAAGCGTATACCTGATAACCGGACAGATCGGCAAAATCGTCCAGCACCGCCTGGTGCACAAAGCCAGTACGGCCCTGCCACTGGTCTTCTGGCAGTGCATCCGAGACCACCGGAATGAAGCTGAAGTTGGGGTGCAGGGTCTGCCAGCTTGCGGCCAGCTCAAACATGTACAAGTCTTTGGGACGGCGCGCGCCCCAGTAGAACACCACCGGGCGGTCGCACTGTTCGTGCAGCATATGCTCGACTATCCCTTTGATCGGCGCAAAACCGGTGCCGCTGGCCAGCAGGATCATCGGCTTGTCGCTGTCTTCGCGCAGGAAAAAGCTGCCATGCGGGCCGTTGAAGCGCATGATCTCGCGCTCTTTCATGCCATTGAACACATAGTCGGAGAAGCTGCCCCCCGCCACGTGCCGGATATGCAGTTGCAGGAATTCGTCATCATGCGGGGCATTGGCCAGCGAAAAGCTGCGACGTTTGCCATCCTTCATCAGGATGTCGATGTACTGGCCTGCCATGAATTGCAGGCGCTCGTTGGTCGGCAGCTTCAGCGACAGCACGGCAACATCGTCTGCCGGCTTGTCGATCGACTGTACCCGGCACGGCAGGGTGCGGGCCACAATGTCCTTGGCGCCGGC
Organism: Leeia aquatica; assembly: GCF_012641365.1. Classification (NCBI taxonomy): domain Bacteria; kingdom Pseudomonadati; phylum Pseudomonadota; class Betaproteobacteria; order Neisseriales; family Leeiaceae; genus Leeia; species Leeia aquatica. Next base: position 1,408,552 of record NZ_JABAIM010000001.1, on the reverse strand, counting down.
TACTTCACGCACTTCCAGTGTCACATCACCCTGCGGTACGGCGCAGCAGAACAGCGCCTTGCCCGCCGCTTTGTCAGTCTCACTCAGGGCATTGGCAGAATGGTTGCCATAATCAACCGTGCCTTCCAGTACATTGCCTTTGCACGAGCCGCACGCACCATTGCGGCAGCTGTAGGGCAGGTTGTATCCAGCGCGCATGGCGGCGTCCAGGATGGTTTCACCCTCATTTGCGGTAAACTGGTGGCCGCTGGGTTGCAAAGTGACTTGGCGAGACATGACGTTAACGTTCCCTGTTGTGCGGATACCGGTGCGTGTCCGAGGATCCTGCCCATGAAAATACCCTTGCATCGTCGTAAACCCGCCCTGCTGCTGGTGGGGTGCGGCGATATTGCCTGGCGTCTGCTGCCGTGGCTGCTGCCCCGGTTTCGCGTGTACGCACTGCTGCGCAATCCGGAGCGCGCCGAGCGCTGGCGTGCGCAAGGCGCACACATCTTGCCGGGGGATCTCGACCGCTGGCCGGTTTCCACCCGTCGGCTCGGTTTCGTTCGCCATGTGGTGATGCTGGCGCCACCGGATCCGGACGGGCGGGATGACCCTCGTGGACGCCGCCTGCTGGCGATGCTGTCCCGCGCAGACTCAAGCAAATTCAACAGTTTACCACAAGGCATGGTCTACATCAGTACCAGCGGTGTGTATGGAGATTGTGGCGGGGCAGCGGTGCCGGAAACCCGGCCCTTGGCGGCGCGCAATCCGCGTGCCTTGCGTCGGGTCGAAGCAGAGCAGCGCCTGCGGCATTGGGGTCGCTCCGCCCGGCGGCGGCTGAGTATCCTGCGGGTACCCGGCATTTATGCCGCAGTGCGCTTGCCGGAAGCACGGTTGCGCGCCGGTACAGCGGCGCTGCACGCAGCAGAGGACAGCTATACCAATCACATCCATGCTGATGACCTTGCCGGAATCGTAGCGGCAGCATTGTTTCGGGGCAGGCCGCAGCGGGTGTACCACGCCTGCGATGATTCCCGGCAAAAAATGGGAGACTACTTCGATGCCGTGGCCGATGCCCTGCACTTGTCGCGTCCGCCGCGTATCAGCCGTGCTGAAGCGCAACAGCAGCTGTCACCCGGCTTGTTGTCTTTCCTCAATGAGTCGCGCCAGCTGGAGAACCAGCGGCTGAAGCGGGAACTGCGCTATCGCTTGCGCTACCCGACGGTGGTGGAGGGCTTGCGTGAGCTGGGGGTGACACGCGGGGCCTAGGCCTTACTTGCGCTGCAGCACAAAGTGGAAAGCCCCGTCGACCTGCTCGGACAGCAGCAGTTGATGCCCGGTCTGGCGGCAAAACTGGGCGAAGTCGGTCGGGGTGCCGGGGTCGGTGGCCCACACCTGTAGCGTCTGGCCGCTGCTCATGTCGGCCAGTGCCTTCTTGGTGCGCAAAATGGGCAGCGGGCAGTTCAGCCCTTTGAGGTCAATGTCGCGGTCGATGTGCATGATGCCATTCCAGCAGAATGTTTTATTGTCGCACAGCGGGCTCAGCGTTCAAACCAGCTGAGGGCCTGCTGCAAGGTGGCCTTGGCATCCTGCTCCAGCACTGTATTGTGGCCGAGGATCACCCGCAAGATCGGCCATTGCAGCATCTGCCGGACGCTGTCTCGCGCGGCGGGCTTGTCGCGGGTGACGAAACGCACCAGTCGCGACACGTTGGGTGCCTTGCGCACGCCCATCAGGCTGGCGTAAGCGCGGCTGCTGGCGGGGACGTCACCCATGATCCACATGCACAGATCGGTCAGGATCAGGGTTTCGCTGGCGCGGTGCAGCCAGACCGACTCGCCCATCGCCGGGATGCCCCGGATAGGCAGTTGCAACAGCTCATCCGCCCATTCCGGCAAGGCCTGCTCAGGGAGCGGCTGCAGGGTGGTCAAGTCCGGGCGTTTGCGTGCCAGACCGCGTGGCCCGTACAGTTTGGCCTGAGGGAAGGCCTGCTGCCAGTCTCCCACAAACAGGTGATGCATCTTGCTGGGGGCCACCAGCCAGGTCACCTCGCCCAAATTGCTGACCGCGGCTTGCAGCTCCGGGGTCAGCCGGATCGGTGAATGCAGCCACAGTTGCCCATTGGCAAAGCGGACCACCGTCATGCGCGAACTGGCCTGGATGCCAAAAACGCTGAACTGATGTTGGGCGTGCCACAGATTGGGGGCCAGGGCGTGCAAGGTCATGGTCGGGCTCGTCAGCAGGAAAAGCTTACTCTAACGGTCTTGCTGCCCAGCAGCAACGCCTGTCGGAAACTTTGCCGCGCAGCAGGGCCTTCAGGTAGCATGCCATCCTTTTGCACGACCCCTGCCTGACATGACTACCCTGCCGCCCCGGCGACTGGCGATTGCGCCGATGCTGGACTGGACCGACCGCTTTTACCGCTACTTTTTCCGCCAGATCAGCCGCCATACCTGGCTGTATACCGAGATGGTCAATACGGGGGCCATCTTGCATGGTGACCGCGAGCGCTTCCTGCGCTTTGACCCGCTGGAACAACCGGTGGCGCTGCAGCTGGGGGGCAGCGATCCGGCTGATCTGGCGCGCTGTGCCAGGCTGGCAGAGCAATGGGGCTACGACGAGGTGAACCTTAATGTCGGCTGCCCCAGCGAGCGGGTGCAATCCGGCTCCTTTGGCGCCTGCTTGATGGCTGAGCCCGCGCTGGTAGCGGAATGTCTGCAGGCGATGCAGGACCAGGTGTCGATTCCGGTGACGGTGAAGCACCGCATCGGCATCAATGAGGTGGAGCATTACGATTACCTCCGCCACTTTGTGGAGACGGTGGCGCGGCACAGCCAGACCACGGTGTTCATCGTGCATGCCCGCAATGCCATCCTCAAGGGCCTCTCCCCCAAGGAAAACCGGGAAATCCCGCCGCTGAAATACCCTTATGTCTACCAGCTGAAAGCTGCATTTCCTGAGCTGGAAATCCTCATCAACGGCGGCATCACGACGCTGGCGCAGGCGGAAGCGCATTTGCAGCACGTTGACGGCGTGATGATCGGCCGCGAGGCCTACCATAACCCTTACGCACTGGTGCAGGCGGATGCCCGGCTGTATGGTGACAACCACCCCGTGCCGACCCGGACTGAAGTGCTGCAGGCTTTCCTGCCCTTTGTCGAACAGGAACTGCAGGCCGGGGTGCCGCTCAAGTTCATGGCACGCCACATCCTGGGTTTGTTCCAGGGCTGCTTTGGTGCGCGGGTGTGGCGGCGCATGCTGTCTGACGCCAGCCGCCTCAAGGCCAATGACCCGCAACTGCTGCTGGAGGCCCTGGCTCAGGTGGTGGACGACTCCATCGCTTCTGCCAGCTGACGGCCCCCCGCCAAAGTCAACCGGCGCTGACAGCGGCGTGCCAGCTCCTCATCATGGGTAATCAGCACCAGTGTGGTGCCGAAGCGCTGGTTGAGGTCAAACAGTAAATCACTGATCTGCTCGCCAGTATGGGCATCAAGGTTGCCTGTCGGCTCATCGGCAAACAGCAATTGCGGGCGGATGACAAAGGCGCGCGCCAGCGCTACCCGCTGCTGCTCACCACCGGATAACTGTGCCGGCATGTGCTCGATGCGCTCGGCCAGGCCCACTTGCTGTAACATGTCTCGCGCACGGGCATCGGCTTCACGGTCGCCAGCCAGCTCCAGTGGCAAACGCACATTCTCCAGTGCGCTCAGCGTGGGCAACAGCTGGAAGTTCTGAAACACAAAGCCGACCCGGCCTGCACGCAAACGGGCTCGGCCATCCTCATCCAGCCCGGCCAGTGACTGGCCGAACAACTGCACGTCGCCGTGGTCAAACTGGTCCAGTCCGGCCAGCAAGGCCAGCAATGTGGATTTGCCCGAACCGGAGCGGCCCACCACCGCCAGGGTTTCACCGGCGTGAACCGTCAGGTGGATGTCCTGCAGCAAGGGCAGGGCCTGATCGTGGACTTGAACCGTGCGCCCGAGACGGGTGGCTTGCAGGATGGCCGTTGTATCAGTCATGGAAGGAAATATACCTTGCGTCGTATCGTATTCGGATTGTCAGGCCTGCTGGTCGGCATGGCCCATGCGGCTACCATTCTGGTGCTGGGGGACAGTCTGTCCGCCGGTTATGGTTTGCAACGTGACCAAGGCTGGGTTGACCTGCTGGGCAAGAAGGTAGCGGGTCAGCATCAGGTGGTCAATGCCAGTGTATCGGGTGAAACCAGTGCCGGTGGCCGTAGTCGCGTGGCTGTACTGCTGCAGCAGCACCGGCCGGGCATTGTCATCGTCGAGCTGGGTGGCAACGATGCTCTGCGCGGACTGCCGCTCAATACCACCACGGACAACCTGTCTGCCATTGTGCAGCTGAGCCAGCAGGCTGGCGCCAAGGTGCTGCTGGTCGGCATGCAGATGCCTGCCAACTATGGCAAGGCCTACAACGAGAAGTTCAGTGCGGTGTACCGTCAGGTGTCCGAGCAGCGACAAGTTCGCCTGATGCCCTTGTTCCTGGCCCCCTTGGCGGGCAAGCGCGAGGCGTTCCAGGTGGATGGCATCCATCCGGTAGCGGCAGCGCAACCCTTGCTGCTGGAAGCGATCTGGCCCTATCTCAAACCGCTGCTGAAATAATGGTGTTGGCTGTCTCTTGCGCGGTCACCCGGCTATAATGGCCGATATGCCCCCTCGTCCCCTCTCCCTGCTCGACATGCTGTTCGGCGGCCTCTGCCTGGCTGGTGGGGCGGCTTTGCTCGGGCTGGTGCTGCACGTGCTGCTGCAGTCCCCATCCTGGGGGCCGCTGCTGGTGATCGTATTGTGGTGGACGGTCTGGCTGGGCATGCAAGGCGTCAAGAGTGGCAAGCAGGTGCTGCACGATGTGCTGCACTGGTTGCACTGGCGGCGGCGTCACCCAAAGGAGGCCGCCGAGCTGGAAGCCAAGGCGGAAGAGGTGGCACCAGCGGCAGAAGAAACCCCCGCCGCCTGAGTCTCAGCCTTCTTCCTGACGGATCTGTGCCACCACGTGGCTCAATAGCTGGTGCGCAATACTGGCCTTGAACGGCCAGTTTGGCAGGTCGTCGATGTCAAACCAGCGCGCGTCCTCGATCTCGTACAGATCCGGAGTGAGCTCACCCTCCAGATAGTCTGCGGTAAAGGCCAGCATCAGCGAGTGCGGAAACGGCCAGCTCTGGCTGTGGAAGTAGCGCAGGTTGTGGATGCGTACGCCGACCTCTTCACGCACCTCGCGGTGTACCGTCTGTTCCAGCGATTCGCCGGCTTCGACAAAGCCCGCCAGCGCGCTGTAAACCCCCGGCGGGAAGTGTGGGCCGCGTGCCATCAGCAGCTGTTTGCCACGGCGAACCAGCACCATCATGGCCGGGCTGATACGCGGCCAGACCTGATGCCCGCAGGCGGTGCACTCACGCGCCCGCTCACCCGGCTTGATCCGGGTCGGGTTGCCGCAGACGCCGCAGAAACGATGGCTGCGGTCCCATTCCAGAATCTGGCTGGCACGCCCGGCAATCTGGAACAGCTCATTGCCAATCAGCGCGTGGCTGGCCCGCAGGCCCACCCACTGGCAGCCCTCTGGCGTATCGTCATGCGGGTAGTGGGCGGTGTAGCAAGGGGTGTCTTCCAGCTGGCCCAGATAATGCAGCCCGTCGGTCTGGGCCGGAAGAGGCGCCAGTTGTGCCGGTTCACCCTGCAGCAGCAGCTCACCGTTGCGGAACACAAAGTAGAGTGGCGCTGCCTGGCTGTCTGCAGGCGGGGTTAATGCCGGTTCAAAGCGAGAGGGCAACATTCAGTCCAGATCCTCGTAGCGGACGTCGAGTACGTCCAGTTCTTCCCAGCCATTCGGGGTTTGCAGGCGCACCACATCGCCAGCGCGGGCTTTGTTCAGCGCGCGGGCAATCGGTGAAATCCAGCTGACATAGCCACGCGCCGGGTCGATTTCGTCCAGCCCGACAATGGACACGGTCCGCTCCACCCCGTCGGCATGGCTATAGCAGACAGTGGCACCAAAAAACGCCTGGTCGGTATCGGTGCGGGTGGTCGGCACCACTTCCGCCTGTTCCAGCCGCTTGGTGAGGAAGCGGATGCGACGGTCGATTTCGCGCAGCCGCTTCTTGCCATACAGATAATCGCCATTTTCCGAGCGATCACCATTGCTGGCGGCCCAGCTGACCACCTGCACCAGCTCCGGGCGGGTGGTGGTGACCAATTGCCGCAGCTCATCTTGCATGCGACGGTGCCCTTTGGGGGTCATGTAGTTCTTGCTGCCGGACGGAACAGGCGGGGCACCGCCCAGATCATCATCGTCGTCCTGATCGTTTTCGCGGGTAAAGGCTTTGCTCATGGGGCATGGTGTGATGGCTGCTGGTGAACTATGCTACCTGCAGGCAGATTTTTTTCCAAATGCCTGTAAGAATAACGGGGTCACGCCTGACCAAGCAGCAGGAAGGTTGCAGTTGAAGCCGAGGGAACAGAACCCGAAGGAAAAGGTCCGACGTAGTTCAGGATTCATTCATCTGCAATCGCTTATGTTTTCCCTTACGCTGCCGGCAGGGTAGCCCAACTCAACAAGGAGTAATTTCATGGACAAGAAACACGCACTGATGCTCGGCGCCGTCTCCGGTTTGCTGGCGCTCAGCCTGACCAGCGGCGTGGCCCAGGCCGATGGCGCCAAGGAAAAGTGCTACGGTATCACCAAGGCTGGCCAGAATGACTGCGCTTCGGCCAATGGCTCGCACAGCTGCGCTGGTCAATCCACCACCAGTAATGACCCGAACGAGTGGAAGTACGTGGCGGCAGGCAGCTGCGTGAAAATGGGCGGCAAGCTGAAGCCCGCCAGCTGAGTCTGAACGGTTGTTTGGGCGGCACAATGCCTGCCCATGCGGGCCGCTGTGTCCTTCGGGATCGGCGGCCCGTTGTGTTTGCAGGATTTGACAGGAGAGGGCCGTGGTATCGGTCAAGCAAGGTTTGCCGCTGGCAGCGGGTTTGGGCTTGCGCAGTCCGCATGTGCGCGATGTGGTGCAGCAACGCCCGGATGTGGCATGGTGGGAAGTACACAGCGAAAACTATTTTGGCGGTGGCCGTAATCTCGACGCGCTGCGGCGGGTGCGCGCCGACTACCCGATCAGCCTGCACGGCGTGGGCATGGGGCTGGGCAATCCCGGCCCGCTGGATCTGCGCCACCTGACGGCCTTGCAGCACCTGGTGCGCGAAATCGAGCCGCATGGCGTGTCGGAGCACCTGAGCTGGAACCGGGTGGGCGACACCGTGTTCAATGACCTGCTGCCCTTGCCTTACCGTCAGGATGCCTTGCTGCATGTGGCGGACAAGGTAAACCAGCTGCAGGATGCATTGGGGCGCACGGTGCTGATCGAGAATGTCTCGGCCTATGTGCGCTTTGCCGGGGCCGACACCGACGAGGCCGCGCTGCTGGCCGAGCTGCATCGCCGTACCGGCTGCGGCATCCTGCTCGATGTCAACAACGTCTACGTCAACCAGATCAACCTCGGGCTGGACCCGCAGGCCTTTCTGGCCGCCTTGCCGTGTGGTGCGGTGCAGGAGATCCATATTGCCGGCCACAGTCAGGGTGATGGTTTCCTGCTCGATACCCACGACGCCGCCGTGATCGAGCCGGTATGGGCGTTGCTGGAGCAAGCCTGGCAGCGCTTTGGGCCGCAGCCGACCTTGCTGGAGCGGGACGGCAATATTTCGCCCTTGACCGAGCTGCTGATTGAATACCAAGAAGTCAGCCGTCGCCTGCAGCAGCACCGGTCCCGCACGGAGGTGAACCATGCCCTCGCTTGAGCAACAGCTGGCAGGCATGGCCGCCGTTTTGCTGGGTGAAGAGGCGCCCGCCGCCCTGTTCGACACCCACAGCCCGGCGCGGATTGCGGCTTACCGTAACAATCACCAGGGCAACCGGGTGGAGGCACTCAAGGGCGCTTACCCCATCTTGCAGCAGCTGCTGGGTGAGGATTTCTTCCAGGCGCTGGCCCAGCGCTTTGTGCGTGATCATCTGTCAGAAAGTGGCAACCTGCACGACTATGGTTCAGGGCTGGCTGATTTCCTGCAGACGTTTCCGCCAGTGGCGGACTATTCCTATCTGCCGGATGTGGCCCGCCTGGAGTGGCAATTGCACCGGGCGTATTACGCCGCAGACCGGGCGGGGCTGAGCCCCGCGCTGTTGGCGGCGTGTCCGCCGCAGCAGATTGCACAGCTGCGCTTTGTCTTGCACCCCTCAGTGGGTTTGATGGATTCACCCTGGCCGCTGACTGCCATCTGGGCGGCACACCAGCCGGGGCTGGATGAGGTGCCGGAGGTCGATCTGGGGCAGGGCGGCGGTGCGGTACGTGTCTGGCGGGAGGGGCTGCTGCTGCACGTCGAGTCGATCACGGCGGCAGAAGCGGCCTTCATGCAGGCGGTGATGCAACAGCGGCCGTTTGCCGAGGCGCTGGATACGGCATTACGCTGTGATGCGGGGTTCGAGCCGGGGCCATTGCTGCAAGACTGGATGCACAGGACGATCCTGTGCGAAGCACACTGGAGTGAAGAGGAATGAACAAGACATTAGCGCGGCTCTGCCAATGGCACCAGGCCGGAGAAACACTGGCCGCCTGGCTGAATCCTTTGGTGTTGTTGCTGTTAAGACTGTACCTGTTTCGTGTGTTTTTCCTCTCCGGGCTGACCAAGCTGCGCGACTGGGATACCACGCTGTTGCTGTTCAGTGAGGAATATCACGTCCCCCTGCTGCCGCCGGAACTTGCGGCAGTGATGGGCACCTTTGGCGAGCTGGTGATGCCGGTATTGCTGCTCTTGGGGATTTTTGGCCGCTTTGCCGCTGCCAGCCTGTTCATGATCAACCTGATGGCGTTTGTGTCCTACCGGCATGTGCTGTTGCTACCCAATGCTCATGCGGCGGCGCTGGACCATCTGGAGTGGGGCTTGCTGATTCTGGTGCTGGTGGCACAGGGCAGTGGTCGCTGGTCCTTATGGCGCAGCAAGGTGCCTGCTGCTGTCTGAATTGACTGTTTTTTGGTCAAGGTGGAAAACCGTTGCCTGTTCATGGGTTTAGCACGGTTTTCCACAGGCTGTCCCCGTTTGCATTCAGGCTGTGCGTGGGTAAAATCTGGCGCTGACCATTTTTTGCGCAACCCATAAAAGTGTTTTGTGAACAGGGGCTTACCCCACCCATCCACAGCTTGCCCTCAGCCCGGTTCAACTTCGCTGTGCATGAGTGCGGTGGGTGGGCTGAATCAAAGCCCTGACGAGGCCTGAGGGCAGGGGTTGCCTGTTTTTTGGGCAAGCAGTAAAAGTGCCACAACAACAGGGTGTTGCGGGGCTTATCCACAGCTGCCCCACACGCCGGCACATGTTCTGTGTGCATGAAGTACGGGCTGTTCCCCGGCCGGCCTGTCATGGCCCAGTAATACACCCGCCGTAAGCTTGTCCGCATTATGGACCTGCAAAACTGACAGGCGGGATGAGGTGTCCTTACACGTCTTGAGCCGGACTGAGCGGGATGAAACGCTGGGTCTGCTGGTGCAATTGCTGCACGAGCAGGCCTTGCATGCCTGCTTTCAGCCCATTGTGGACCTGCGGCAGGGGCGCGTCCTCGGCTTTGAGGGTTTGATCCGTGGTCCGCAAGGCAGCGTGCTGGCAACGCCGCTGGCGCTGTTTGAGGTAGCTTCACGGCATGGGCTGCTACTACAGCTGGAGGCCTGCTGCCGCAAGGTGATCCTGCGGGCGTTTGCCGAACAGGGCTTGCCGGGTCAGCTGTTTCTCAATACCTCTGCCGATTGTTTCTTTAGTCCCGGTTTTTCCAGCGAGCAGTTGCAGCAACAGCTGGCAGAACTGGACATGCGCCCCTCGCAGCTGGTGCTGGAGCTGACCGAGGAACGCCCGGTCGCCAGTTTGACGCAACTGCTGCGCAGTCTGGACCCCTATCGTCAGGCCGGTTTTGCGCTGGCGCTGGATGACCTCGGCGCGGGTTATTCCAGCCTGCGTCGCTGGCATGAGCTCAAGCCCGCTTACGTGAAGATGGACATGCACTTTGTGCAGGAAATCGACGCGGAGCCCATGAAGCGGCACTTTACCCAGACCATACAGCAGCTGTGCACCCTGTCCGGCGCCTTGCTGATCGCCGAAGGCATTGAAAGCCATCGTGAACTGCGGGTGCTGCAGGAACTCGGGGTTAGCTACGGTCAAGGCTATTTTTTGGGCAAGCCACAGCCAGAAGCGGTAACGCCGCTGGATCAGGATGTGGTCGCCACCATTCAGAGCGAGGCTCGCCGTGCCCACCAGCAGCGCAATGCCCGCCCGGGGCAAGTGGTGGCGCACTCCCTGCTGCATCGGGTTGAGCCGGTCGCACCGGATGTGCATTGCGAGGCGGTCTACCAGCGCTTTGCCCGTGAGCCGGATCTGGTGGCTCTGCCGGTGGTCGATCATGGCCGTCCGCTGGGCATGCTGGACCGGCAAACCTTGCTGGAGCTGTTTGCTGGCCCGTTCAAGCGCGACCTGTATGGCCGTCGCCCCTGCCGGGTACTGATGGATGCGGATGCGCTGGTGGTAGAAGCCAATACCGCGTTGACGCACCTGAGCCAACAGGTGCTGGAGGGCGGGCGAGCACAATTGGGCAAGGGCTTTGTCATTACCGATGGAGGTCTGTATCAGGGCGTTGGCAGTGCCTTTGACCTGATGCGGGCCATTACAGCGCAGCAGCTGACCGCCGCCCGTTATGCCAACCCGCTGACCCAGTTGCCAGGCAATGTACCGATCGACGAACAAGTTGACCGGCTGTTGGCGGAGGCTACGCCGTTTGTTGCCTGCTATGCCGATCTGGACCATTTCAAGCCGTTCAATGATCTGTATGGCTACCGGCAAGGGGACGACCTGATTCGCCTGACCGGACGCATCCTGGTGGACGCCTGCCATGCCGAGCTGGACTTCATTGGCCATATTGGCGGCGATGACTTCATGCTGCTGATGCGCAGCGCCGATTGGGAATCACGCTGTCGGCATGCCCTGTTTCGCTTTGACGAAGAGGCCGCGCACCTGTTTGATCCTGAGCATCGACGCCAGGGGCGACTGCATGCCACAGACCGTACCGGGCAGGAGGGGCAGTTCCCGCTGACCAGTCTTTCCCTGGGCGCCGTGGTGGTGTCCGGGCAGGGCAGCATGACCCATCATGCACTGGCAGAGCAGGCGGCCCTGATGAAAAAGCGCGCCAAGCAGTGCCCCGGCAGCACACTGGCCGTGGTAGAGCCCGGTCAGGAGCCGGTGATCCTGGTGGTCACCCGTGGCCCGGCCGGGCAACCCGTCTCAGGCTGCTGACAGGTCCAGGCGGCTGCGCTGCTGACCATCCGGCGCAAAGTTGTCCGGCGACAGCCAGCGCCCCAGCTCCACCGAGATACGCGGCCACTCATGGTCAAGGATGCTGTACCAGGCGGTGTCCCGGTTATGGCCACGGTCGACCCGCACCTGACGGTGGATGCCTTCAAAGGTGAAGCCCAGGCGCACCGCGGCGCGGCAAGACGGTGCGTTGAGGCTGTTGCACTTCCATTCGTAGCGGCGGTAGCCCCAGGCAAACGCCTGCTTCATCATCAGATACATCGCTTCGGTGGCGATCCGGCTGCGTTGCAGCGTCGGGCTATAGTGCAACCAGCCGACTTCGACTGCGCCTTCCTTGCGGTCGATGCGCAAATAGCTGGCTTGACCCAGTACCGCACCCGTTTGTTGATCAAGGATGGCAAAGAACAGTGGGTCAGTGCTGTCGACCCGCTTGTTCAGCCAGGCGTCGAATTCGGCACGACTGGCCGGATGGTCCATCAGGTAGGTCCAGGTATCTTGCGCCTCATCGCTCATCAGGCACTGCCACAGGCCATCAAAGTGGGCGCGGGACAAGGGCTCCAGCCGGCAATAACGGCCAGTCATCACCATGTGCTCAGGGCCGGTCAGCGCTTGCCAGTTCGCCACCGGATAGCCAATGGCTTGCCCAAACGGGTTGATGACAGGATCTCGTGACATGATGAACACTCCAGGATCGGATCAGGATTAAAAAACAGTGGCTCCTAGCCTAACCATGACTGGGCTGGGTGTTTAGTGCCAATCCAGTGCCAGTGCAGGGGCCAGTGTGGTGGAGTGTTCCAGTGTGATGCGCAGCTGATGCCAGGGACGGCTGCGCTGCCAGACGCGCCAGCGCACGGCCGGAGTCAGGCTGCTGCCGACCAGACCGTGTGGTCCCTCCCACAGCAGGTTCAATTGCTGCACATGGCCCTTGCACAGTGCTTGCCACAGCGGGGCAAACCAGCGCTGCTCCAGCTGCAGCAGCCCCTCGCGCCACTGCCAGCCATCCTGCCAGGCCGTGGCCGCCTGTAGCTGGGGCAGGACCAGCAGGTGCTCGCCGGTGGGGGTGGAGGCCAGCCAGCGCGTGCCATCGGCGGGCAAGGGCTGGATGGGGCGCTGTTGCCAGCGGGCAATGCCTTGCCACAGCGGCGCATCGGCCCACAGCTGCAGGGCGTGTTTGCTGGGTTGCGCCGGGGGGAGTGCGCCTTCACCCCATAGCCAGACACTGTGGAGCAGCGGATCACCCTGTCGGTCGCGTACATCGTTGACGGGATGCTGGTAGAGCAACATCTGCAGCTCATTGAGCAGACGGTGCCAGTGCATGGCTTGTTCGCCCTGGGGCAGCCGCGGGTGGATATCCCGCCCCAACACCTGCAGCAGCGGCGTGGTGTGCATCGCCGGGGCGGAGGGCAGGCGCAGGAACCAGCGGGTGGCATCGGCAGCGACAAACTGCAAGCCATCGTCGGCAAAATGCGTGTTCAGCGCCGCCAGCAGCGCGTCGCTCTCGTCGCGGCTCAGGCTGAACTGGCTGCTGTCGAGCAGGATCAGCTCGCCACGCGAGGGTTGCAGGCTCACCGGGTCGGCGTGCAGCCAGTGGCCTTCACCCGCATCCAGACCCAGTCCCAGGGCGCTCAGCGCAGCGTGCGGCAAGGGTTGAGGCAGGCCCAGGCGGTCAGCCAGTACCGCCAGACCGTCGAGGCCCAACGGGCGGTGGCGGGCACGGCGGAACAGCAGGTCCAGTGCCGGGGTCGGCAATTGCTGGTACAGCGCGGGGTCGGCGTCAGCCCAGCACAGGCCGGGCAGGTAGAGGTTCAGTTTCATGCGTCCATTGTAGCGCAGCACTGTAAGCCGTCGGCGGTGGTGTGCGACCAAGCCGATAATGGAACAACAGGAGCACGCATCATGGTGTATCGCTGGATGGGATGGTTGAGTGCCTGCTGGCTGCCGCTTGCAGCCGCACCCTTGTGTCAGGTGAGCAGCCCGGCCTACCCGCAGCCGCTGGTGGAGCTGTATACCTCGGAAGGCTGCAGCAGCTGCCCGCCGGCAGACGCCTGGCTGGGCCGCCTGCCGCCGGAGGTCAATGCATTGGCTTGGCATGTGGATTACTGGAACGGACTGGGCTGGACCGATGCCTTGAGCCAAGCCGCCTGGTCGCGGCGACAGCGACAGATGGTACAGCGTGAAGGCGGCAATGTGGTCTATACCCCGCAGGTGATGCTCAATGGCCGTTCACTGGAAGCCTGGGAGGGCAGCCGTGTGCAGGCAGCCCGACAGGCGCGTGCGCGGGTGAGCCTGCAACTGCAGGTGCTGTCACAGGATGCGCAAGGCCTGCAAGTGGCACTGCAGGGCAAGGCGGAGGGCGTGCCAGTACGCTACCAGCTGGCCTTGACGCGCGCGCCGTTCCCGCACGCCATCGCCCGGGGGGAAAATGCCGGTCGAACCCTGAGTCATCAGCATGCGGTGCTGTGGTCGGCTGAAGTGACCGGCGATGGCCAGACCATCCGGCTGCCTGCTGTGGCCGAGGCGGCGCGACTGGTGGCCTGGGCCGATGCGCCGAATGCGCCCCAGGTCTGGCAGAGTGTGTCACTGCCCTTGAACCGCTGTGTCTCGGTGCCGGGCTGACGGCAGCCGGTGGCTGTGGCACACTGCCGACTTCTTGCTGACTGGGGTGCGCGGTGCGCCATTTTGAATTGATGCTGGGCTTGCGCTATACGCGGGCCAAGCGTCGCAACAGTTTCATTTCCTTCATCTCGCTGGCATCCATGCTCGGCATTGCGCTGGGGGTACTGGCGCTGATTACCGTGCTGTCGGTGGTCAATGGCTTTCAGAAGGAAATTCGGGCCAAGATGTTTGGTACCACCGCGCATCTGGAAGTGCAGGGCATGCCGCAGCTGCAGGACTGGCCTGCGGTGCGGACACTGGCACGCCAGCAGCCGCATGTGCTGGGTGCGGCCCCCTATGTGGAGTCGCAAGGCTTGCTGTCGTGGGAATCCAACGTCAAGGGGGCGCTGATTCGTGGCGTGGACCCGGCACTGGAAGGGCAGGTAGTGGATTTTGCCGGGCATATGCGGCAGGGGCGGCTGGATGCCCTCCAGGGCGGCGCGTTCAACATCGTGCTGGGCTCCCAGCTCGCGCGTGAGCTGGGCGTCTACGTGGGCGACAAGGTGGTGCTGATGGCGCCCGATGGCCAGGTCACCCCCGCCGGCGTGATCCCGCGCATGAAGCAATTTACGGTGAGCGGCATTTTCCACATGGATTACAACATCGTGGATGCCAATGTGGCACTGATTCATCTGCGGGATGCGCAAAAGCTCTACCGGCTGGGTGATGCGGTGAGCGGGGTGCGGGTGCGGCTGGACGACCCCGACCGTGCGCCCACCTTGCGGCTGCAGCTGCTGGCGCAATTGCCGCGTGATACCTACGCCACCGACTGGTCCTTGCAGAACGCCAGCTATTTCCGTGCAGTGCAGACCGAGAAGGTGATGCTGACCATCATCCTCACCCTGATCATCATGGTAGCGGCTTTCAATCTGGTCTCCACCTTGGTGATGCTGGTGACCGACAAGCAGGCGGACATTGCCATCCTGCGCACGCTGGGCGCCAAACCCGGCAGTATTCTCGCCATTTTCATCGTGCAGGGCATGATTACCGGCCTGATCGGTACTGCGCTTGGCGTGGTGGGCGGGGTGGCCTTGTCGTTGAATATTGATGTGTTGATTCCGTGGCTGGAGCGGGTGCTGGGCATGCAGCTGGTGCCGCCCGAGGTCTACATGATGTCCACCTTGCCGTCCGACCTGCACTGGAATGAAGTGGGCTGGATTGCCGCCATTTCCTTGAGCCTGTCCTTTGTAGCGACCCTGTATCCGAGCTGGCGTGCATCACGGGTGCAACCGGCGGAGGCCCTGCGCTATGAGTAAAACGCCTATCCTGCAGGCCGTGTCGCTGAGTAAGCAGTACGGTAAAGGGCCCACCGCGGTTGACGTATTGCGCGAGGTCCAGCTGGAAATTGCCGCGGGCGACCGGGTGGCCATCATCGGCGCGTCCGGTTCCGGCAAGAGCACCCTGCTGCACTTGCTGGGCGGGCTGGACAAGCCGGCCAAGGGTGAAGTCCGTCTGAACGGGCAAGCCTTCTCCAGCATGAGCGAGGCACGGCGCAGTGCAGTCCGTAATCAGTCGCTGGGTTTTGTCTACCAGTTCCACCACCTGCTGCCGGAGCTGACGGCGCTGGAAAACGTGGCCCTGCCGCTGCTGATCCGGCGGCAGCCTGCCGCTGAAGCCCGCAAGCAAGCCTTGGCCCTGCTGGAGCAAGTGGGCCTGGCGGCGCGGGCCGCCCACAAACCCGGCGAGCTGTCCGGGGGGGAGCGTCAGCGTACGGCCATTGCCCGCGCGCTGGTCACCCGCCCGGCCTGCCTGCTGGCGGATGAACCCACCGGTAACCTCGATAGTGACAACGCCCGCCAGGCGTTTGATTGCATGCTGGAGCTGAACCAGCAGTTGGGCACGGCCCTGGTACTGGTGACCCACGACCTGGAACTCGCCGGACGCATGCAGCAGCGTTACCGTCTGCGGGATGGCCGCCTGAACGCGGAAAGCTGAGCGGCAAGCGCAGGACGCACGGTCTACACTGCAAGTGTGTATCTGCATTTGGGGTGAGGCCGCATGGCGGCAATCGGTCGTTTTGAGCTGATCCGCACCTTGGGCAAAGGGGCGCAGGGGACGGTCTGGCTGGCGCGGGACCCGGTACTGGGCCGACAGGTTGCGCTGAAGGTCTGGCATGACAAGAACGTGGCGCAGCAAGCAGACTTGCTGGACGAAGCTCGCGCCGTCAGCCGTCTGCAGCACCCCCATATTGTACAGCTCTACGATGTGCTGACGCAGGATGGTGCGCCGGTGCTGGTGTTCGAGTATGTCGATGGCGTCAGCCTGGCCGATCACTTGCGGTTTTCCGGGCGACTGGAACCCTATCGCGCGGCCCGCATCCTGCGCGATGTGCTGTCCGGCTTGACGGTCGCGCATGCGCAGGGATTGTTGCATCGGGACATCAAGCCCGCCAATGTGATTCTGGACCTGAATGACCAGGCCCGGCTGATGGACTTCGGGGTTGCCGCACCGGTCGGGGTGTCGGGCGATACGGTGTCAGGCAGCCCGCAGTACATGCCCCCCGAGGCCGTGCATGGCAGCACTCTGGGACTGGCCGCCGATGTGTTCTCGGTGGGCGTGCTGGGCTACGAGATGATGACCGGGCACAGCCCCTTTGCCGGTGACAATCTGTTTGCGGTGTTTCACCGGATTGCCCATGTCCCGATCACCCCACCCTCGCAACTGCAGCCGGAGATTCCCCCTGCACTGGAGCATGTGCTGCTGGTGGCACTGAACAAGGAGGCGGGCGAGCGCTACGCGCAGGCGAGTGACATGCTGGCTGCACTGGAGGCTTTTCTGGCCCCTCCATTGCAAGCAGAGGGGAGTAGCACCGGGCAGACCACGCTGGACTTTCTGCTGCGCCGTTTGCAGCACGCGCAAGACTTCCCGGCGCTCTCGCGCTCCATTTCTGCCATCAACAAGCTGGTCGCGGCGGACGCTGAGAGCATTCACCGGCTGGCAGAAACCATCCTGCGTGACTTTTCCCTGACCAACAAGCTGCTGCGCATGGTCAATTCCGCGACCTATGGCCAGTTTGGCGGCACCATCAGCACCATTTCGCGGGCGGTGATGATCCTTGGTTTTGAGGCTGTGCGCAATCTCGCCATCGGGCTGGTGCTGTTTGAGCATTTGCAGAACCGCAGTCAGGCCAGCCACCTGCGTGAGCTGATGTTGTCCACCTTCCTCTCGGGCTTGCTGGCCAAAGGGGTGGCACGCAAGCTGAACTTGCGCAGCACGGAAGAGAGTTTTATTGGCGGCATGTTCTACCAGATCGGCAAGCTGCTGACCGCTTATTACCTGCATGACGAATACCAGGAAATTGAACGTAGACAGCAACAAGGTAGCAATGAGGCGGCGGCGGTGGTGCAGGTATTGGGGCTGAGCTATGCCGAGCTGGGTGTCGGGATTGCAAGGGAGTGGAATTTCCCGGACCGGCTGGTGCAAGCCCTGCATGGCTACACGAGTGAGCGGGTGCCGACCCCACATGCTGACACGGATCGCTTGCGACTTTCCGCCAACCTGGCCGGAGAGCTGACACAGTTGGCCACTTCCAGCGCGGTGGCCGAGCGTGACAAACTGATGGTGCAGCTGGCAGAGCGCTATGGTGCGGCGAGCGGCATGCGTGCGCGAGAACAGTTGCAACTGCTGCAAGCGGCGCTGGCCGATCTGGCGCGGGATGCGCATTATTTCGGGCTGGATGCCGGGGGTGGCGATTTCCTGCAACGCATGCAGGACTGGACGGGCCTGAGTGGCGCGATCATGCCTTCTGCAGCGGGCAACCCCGGCGAACTGCTGGAGGAGGCCCATCAGCAGGCGCGACAAGCGGCGGTGAGTGATATGACCACCGAGCGCCCGGATGCGCAGGCGATCCTGTCGGCAGGGATTCAGGACATCACCAATAGTCTGGTGAGTGATTTCAAATTGAACGACCTGATCAACATGATTCTGGAAACCATGTACCGCGGCATGGGATTTCAGCGCGTGCTGTTCTGTGCGCGGGATGCCCGTTCACCCCGGCTGCAGGCCCGCTTTGGCTATGGGGCGGATCTGGCGCGCATGCAGCAGCAATTTGTGCTGCCACTGGATGGCGCGCAGGATGTGTTTCAGCTGGCGCTGGCCAAGAATCTGGACGTGCAAATTGACGATGCGTCGGCCCCGAATATTGCCGAGCGGGTACCCGCATGGTTCCGCCGTATCGTTGGCGCAGAGGCTTTCCTGATCCTGCCCTTGCAGGTGGACAAGCGGTTGGTGGGCATGTTCTATGCTGACCAGGCGCTGGCAAATACATTGCAGCTGGGCAGCAAAGAGCTGACCCTGCTCAAAACGTTGCGTAACCAGGCGGTACTGGCCATTCGGCAGAAGCAGGCCTGAACCCGCTTGCCTTGTGGGCAAGGGCTTGGCAGAATGCGGCTGTGCATGGCAGAGGCTGTGCACATATAAGTACGTCTTCAGGGCGGGGTGAAAGTCCCCACCGGCGGTATGGCCGAAAGGCCGAGCCCGCGAGCGCCTGCCTTACCGGCAGGGTCAGCAGATCTGGTGAGATGCCAGAGCCGACGGTTACAGTCCGGATGAGAGAAGACGTGAACCCCGATGCCACAGCCGTGGCCGTCGGTGTTCGCCTGTCTGTCCGCCAGATCGCTGGCGGCATCGCCCTGAAACGTTTTTCGTTTGTATCATTACGAGGAGCGTTTCAAATGTCCAATTTGTCCCATCTTGTTGATCCGGTACTGGAAAGCCGTATGGCTGCGGCCTTGCAGGCCATGCGGGAGGGTCGTCCTGTGCTGTTGCTGGATGACGATGACCGTGAAAACGAGGCCGACCTGATCGTCGCTGCCGACCGGCTGACCGTGGAGAACATGGCCATGCTGATTCGGGATTGCAGCGGCATTGTCTGCCTGTGCATGCCGGATGAAGCCTTGCAAAAGTTGCAACTGCCGCCCATGGTCAGTGACAACCAGAGCCGCTATGGCACAGCCTTCACCGTGTCCATCGAGGCACGGCATGGTGTCAGCACCGGCGTCTCCGCCGCAGACCGGGTGACCACCATCCGTGCCGCGACAGCAGCACAGGCCCGGCCGGAGGATCTGGTCAGTCCCGGCCATGTCTTCCCGCTGCGTGCCGAGACGGGCGGTGTACTGGTGCGGCGGGGTCACACCGAAGGCTCGGTGGATTTGGCGCGGATGGCCGGGCTCTCGCCCGCCGCGGTACTGTGTGAGCTGATGAATCCGGATGGCAGCATGGCACGCGGCGAGCAGATCGAGGCTTATGCTCGCCAGCACCAGTTGCCCAGCCTGACCATCGACGAGCTGGTGCGCTACCGTCAGCGTAGCGGCCTGTAAGCGAGTCTTACCGTGAAGTTCTGGGGCGTCGCAGCGCAATGCTGAGGTAGAGCCCCAGGCAACTGCACAGGCTGATGACCAGCAGGAGGGTTTTGCTGGTTGTCAGCCCGCCACAGAGGGTGGCCAGCGCCAGATGGCGCTGCGGAAATTCCTGCATCAGATACAAGATCATCGCGTCCTCAATGTAGTTCAATAATGCCGCCAGCCAGGGCAGCAGGCTCAGCGATTGCCAAACACGACCACTGTGCCCGCCGCTACGCCACTGGCTGGCATGCCGGATGCCGAGGGAAAACAGCAGCGTATAGGCCGGAATCAGCCACAGTGCGTCCATCAGCACGATGTTGCGGTAGATGGTGATGGCCTGTGGGGTCAGCTGCTGCAGATAACGATACGCCGTGTCTGCGTCATAAAATGGCAGCAGGTTGAGGATGGTGTAGCCGCCGTTGGCATCCCGATAGGCAGGAATCGACAGCGGCAAGTGGGTGGCATTCAGCAGCAGGTAGGCGGTCAGGAACAGCCCCAGTAGCAGGATCAGTTGTGGCCCGCGTGACCATTGCAGGGGTGACTTCATGTGCAGGTTTCTCCTAGCAGGATGGGGGCCAGCTGGGCGTAGAGGCTCTCGGCATCGGTAGGGACTTCAATCCGGTAGAAGCGCAAACGGGCCAGCTGCCCTAGCGTGCCCACCAGGATGGCTGCACGCAGGCTGACACTGCCGGGCAGGGGGCGCTGTTCCAGCCAGGCGTGTAACAGCGGTAATGCGCTGCGGGCTTGGTCTTCGGGTGACAGCTGTGCCCATAAGGAGATGAAGTGCTCATTCAGGTAGAGCAGGGCATCCGGATAGTGTTGCAGCCAGTGACTGAAGCATTGCAGGAGCTGACGAAGGGTGTCCTGAGGCGGTTGTGACTGCTGCAGGATCTGTCGCAGTTGGTCATGCAGCGCCAGATAGCAACGACGGAACAGCTCCAGAACCAGCGCTTCCTTGTTGGGAAAATGCTTGAACAGCGCGGGATTGCTGAGCCCACTGACGTCGGCCAGCTGGCGGATGCTGGTACCGTGTACGCCATATTGCCCCATCAAGCGGATGGCGGCGGTCAGTAGCGTGCGTTTGCCTGCAGCGTCGGACGGGTGGTGCCAGGGTGGCAGGGCAGTCATCAGCGGCTTTCGATGGGAAAGAGCCGCAAGGATAGCACAAAGGTTAGCGATTGCTAACCTTTGTGCAGGGTCACACTGCCACAAGCACCCGACAGCCTAGCTGCTGCAAACGTTCACGCACGATGACGGACAGTTGCGGGCTGACGATCATGTCAGGCAGCTGTGATGCGGGCAGGATCTGGCAGGGTGAATGCGTGTCGAACTTCTCGCTGGAGGCCAGCAACCAGCAGGCGCGTGCCTGCCGAGCCAGAGCACGCTTGATCAGCGCCTCTTCCGGGTCGCCTGTGCTGGCACCCTGTTCGCAATTGATGCTGCTGGCTCCCATGAAATAGAGGTCCGGTTGCAGCTGCTGAATGGTTTCCAGCGTCATGCCGCCCACCGCCACCATCGAGTGACGATACAAGCGCCCGCCCAGCAACACGACGTCGAGTAGCGGGTGCTGTGCCAGTGCCATGGCAATCGGCGGGCTGTGGGTCACAAAGGTGGCTCGCAGGCTGGCTGGAATCTGCTGGCACAGCGCCAGGGTGGTGGTGCCACCATCCAGTACCACCATGTCTCCCGGCTGGATCAGGGTCAGCGCGTGCCGAGCAATTAGCTGCTTTTCTTCGCCGCACAAGGTTGACCGGGTTGTCAGATCGGCCAGCGCGGGAGAGCGCGGCAGGGCGCCGCCATGTACCCGTTGCAATAAACCTTGCTTGTCCATCTCGCGCAAATCGCGCCGGATGGTGTCTTCCGAGATCGACCATTGCTGCGCCAGCACTTTGGCGACCACCTCGCCTTCCTGCTGTAACAGATCAAGAATGTACTGGCGTCGTTGTTGGGTTAGCATTGCACGAAAATTCTTGTTTTTGCATGAAATTGCACGATACACTGTGTGGGTGATCGAAACAAGGGGGTGTCATGGCAGAAGAAACGCAGCGCGTCAGGGTGAAGACCGTTACCCTGCTGTCGGACAACTGGTATGTGCTGAAAACCACGACCTTTGACTTTCTGCGGAGGGATGGCCGCTGGCAGACGTTGAGCCGCGAGACTTACGACCGCGGTCATGGTGCGGTCATCTTGCTCTACCACCCACAGACGCAGGAAGTGGTGCTGGTGCGGCAGTTTCGTTATCCCGCGTATGTCACCGGGCACGATGGCTTCTTGCTGGAAGCCCCGGCGGGGTTGCTGGATGCGGCAGATCCGGAACATCGCATCCGTGAGGAGGTTGAGGAAGAGACGGGCTACCAGGTAGGGAATGTGCAGAAAGTATTTGAGGCCTTCATGAGCCCCGGCTCGGTGACCGAACGTCTGCACTTCTTTGTGGCACCTTTTGACCCCGGCCAGCGTAGCGGGCAAGGTGGCGGGCTGGAGGCAGAGGGTGAGGACATCGAGGTGGTGCTCATGCCTTTTGTTGAGGCCATGCAGAAGGTTGAGCATGGCGAGATCTGTGATGCCAAGACCATCATGTTGCTGCAGTACGCAGCCCTGCACTTGTTCACCAAGGCGGCATGATGAGCCAATCCTTGATGATTCTGGTGGCTGGCCCTTACCGTTCGGGAACCGGCGATAATCCAGCTAAACTGGCTGCCAATGTGGCGGCCATGGAGTCGGTTGCCTGGGCGCTGTATCAGCAGGGCCTTATGCCCGTGCTCGGTGAATGGCTGGCACTGCCCATGCTGCGCCTGGCAGGGAGTCACGGGCCAGGCGACGTACTATGGGACGCGCACTTTCATCCGCATGCCGAACGCCTGCTGGCGCATTGCGATGGGGTGTTGCGCATTGGCGGGCCGTCCCGTGGTGCTGACCGCATGGTGGCCGTAGCACAACAACTGGGAAAACCAGTGTTTCAGACGTTGGAAGCGGTACCCGCGGCGGGCGGATACATTCAGGATGCGGTTGAACCGCTATAATAGGTTTTTAATAACCTTGCCGTTTTGAATCATGGAAGCTTCATCTGTTGTATCTGCCACCATCCTGCTGATTCTGGTGACCGACCCGCTCGGGAACATCCCCTTGTTCATCGGCCTGCTCAAGCAGGTCGATCCCAAACGTCGCCGCCGCATCATCATCCGGGAAGTGTTGTTTGCCTTCTTGATCCTGCTGTTTTTTGTCTTTTTTGGCCGCAGCCTGCTGGACTTGATGCACCTGTCCGACAAATCACTGGGTATTGCCGGCGGAGTGATCCTGTTCCTGATCGCACTGCGCATGATCTTCCCGCATCCGGAAGGCATCTTTGGCCACCAGATGCATGGGGAACCCTTTATCGTGCCCTTGGCCATACCGTTCATTGCCGGGCCGTCGGCGATTGCGACCGTGCTGCTGCTGGTGTCCAACCAGCCAGACCGGCTGGGATCGTGGATTCTGGCGCTGACCATTGCCATGCTGGTATCCGCCGTGGTGCTGGGCTTCGCCGAGCGCATAGCGGACTTCCTGGGCGAAAAGGTGACCATGGCGTTTGAGCGGCTGATGGGGCTGATCCTCACTGCCATTGCCATTGAGATGTTGCTGTCCGGGATTGAAAAGTTTGTGCGGGAGCTGCAGCAGCTACCGCATTGATCATGCGCCGCCTTGCGGCAGGAGCCTGTATGAATGTTGCCGATATCGTCCTGTTTGCTACCGCTGCTGCGGTAGAGGACAACTACGTGGTGGATGCGGAAAAGCTGCTGGCGGGTGACGGTCGGCAGGCGGTGCGCAATGTGTACTCGGATGAAAGCGACCAATTCCACGCCGGCGTGTGGCGGGGAGAGGTAGCCACCTGGCGGGTGCGTTACACCGAGCACGAGTTCTGCCACATGCTGACGGGCGAGGTCAAAATCACCGACGCGACGGGGGAGAGCATTACCGTGCGTGCGGGCGACAGTTTTGTGATTCCGGCGGGCTTTGTCGGGGTATGGCAGGTGCTGCAGCCGGCCAGCAAGCTGTATGTGATCTTCGAGTCAAAGCGCTAGTCAGCGCTGCTCGGCCAGCAGGGCGACAAACGCAGCGGCAAAGGCATGGCTGTCTCCCGGCCAGCGGGCGGACACATACTGGCCGTCGCGCACCACAAAGCCGTACTCCGGGTGGTCGCGGCGGTCACGTCGCAACGGCAAGGGACCACTCACAAAGTCGTCCGCTGAGGCCAGCGCGGCGCTGACCTCGGCCTGGACGGTAGTCGGATACGTGCGATAGTAACGGCCCAGCCAAAAGCAGGTCATCAGCCAGCCACTGTATTCCAGAGCACAGGTCAATGCAGCCGTTTTGCGGCCATGCAGTACCGAGCGGCCATCGGCCATGCGACTGCGCGCCAGCAGGACCGGGCCGTGACAAATGGCAGCCACCGGCAGATTGGCCGCAAAGCTGGCCACCACACATTGCTGCGCGGCCTCGCTTTCCAGCAGGGTTTTCACGCCTTGGGCATGGCCTCCCGGCACCAGCAGGGCGTCATGCTCCACGCTGGCCCAGTCCTGATGGCGAATGGGGTGAGCAAAAGGTGGGTCACTGCACATGTCACGGTAGGCCGCCAGACCATCAGGGCGTGTCATCAGCAGCGGATTGAGCAGGCCAAAGCCGTGCTTGACCATGCGCGGGTCGGCAAAGGCGGGTTGACCGCCCGGCGTGGCAAAGATCACCTCGTGCCCGGCCTTGCGCAGTGCTGCCCAAGGGACTGCGGCCTCGGTGGGATCGTAGTCTCGTTCGGGCAACAGCATCAGCACTTTGGCCATGGAGTGTCCTGCCAGTCAGAAAGATGTCCCTATGGTAGTGACTTGCCGTGAGAAGTCCAGCCCCGGAACGAGCAACTTGACCGTTTGACCGCTCCGGCTCGGCGCGGGCGCGGGAAGCCGCTACAATAGCCGGTTGTTTGTCAGGAGTTGTCGATGGAACCGCTACGTTTGAGTAAACGCATGGCCGAACTGGGGCTGTGTTCACGCCGAGAGGCGGACGACTACATTGCCCGGGGCTGGGTGAAGGTGGACGGCGTGGTGGTGAGCGAACTCGGCAGCAAGGTGCTGCCCAGCCAGCGCATCGAGCTGATGCGACAGGCGACCGCCCGGCAGGCGGCGCGAGTGACCATCTTACTGAACAAGCCGGTTGGGTATGTCTCCGGCCAGGCCGAAAAAGGTTACAAACCCGCAGCCAGCCTGGTGACGCAGGAGACCCATTTCAATGGCGACCGCAGCAACATCGCCTTCGACCCGGCGCATTTGCGAGAGCTGGCCCCGGCCGGACGGCTGGACATTGATTCGGTGGGCCTGCTGGTACTGACGCAGGATGGTCGGGTGGCCAAGCGGCTGATTGGCGAGCATTCCACCGTTGAAAAAGAGTATCTGGTGCGGGTGCAGGGGCGCTTGTCCGAGCAGGGCCTGCGCTTGCTGAACCACGGTCTGTCACTCGATGGCGAGGCGCTGCAACCGGCACGGGTGTGGTGGCAGAACCAGGATCAGCTGCGCTTTATCCTGCAAGAAGGCAAGAAACGACAGATTCGCCGCATGTGCGAGCTGGTAGGTTTGCGTGTGGTCGGCCTCAAGCGGGTGCGCATTGGTCGCGTGATGCTGGGCGATCTGCCGCAAGGGCAGTGGCGCTATCTGCGCGAGGATGAGCAGTTTTGACGGCTGAGGTGATGCGGATGGACCTGAGCCAGCCGGACGGACTGGACCGTTTGGTAGATGCCCTGGCCGGACCGGGCTGGGCGGTGACCGAGGGTCTGCTCCCACCTGCAACGGTGCAGCAGTTGCGTTCCTCTTGCCTGCAGGTGCATGCCGCGGGCGGATTTCATCTGGCCGGTACCGGCCGTGCCAGCCAGTTTGCAGTGCGGGAGGGTATTCGCTCGGACGAGGTGATGTGGCTGGACCCGGCAACGGCAGATGCTGCACAGCAGGCCTATCTGCAGCGGCTGGAGTCGGTGCGGCAGGCGGTCAATCGCGCCCTGTTCATGGGGCTGGCGGAGTATGAGTGCCACTTTGCCCGCTATGCGGCCGGGGCCTTCTATGGACGCCATCTGGATGCGTTTCAGGGGCAGCGCAGTCGGGTGTTGAGCTGCGTTTACTATCTGAACCCGGACTGGCAGATGGACGACGGGGGGGCGCTGCGGCTGTGGCTGGATAGTGACGAAGCCGGTCCATACCACGACATCCTGCCGCAAGCCGGAACGGCAGTGTTTTTCCTGGCCGAGCGTTTCTGGCATGCCGTGCAGCCCGCCCAGCGTGAACGGGTCAGCCTGACGGGGTGGTTCCGGCTGCGCGGCTGACTTGTCGTCAGCGGTAGCATCCTTTAAGCTGTCCGGTAGCGAAAAACGATACCGGAGGCGATGTGTCACAGGGTGCCCGGCTGATTCATGCCATCAAACAGCAACTGCGCCAGCGCGGCCTGACCTACAAGCAGGTGGCCGAGGTACTGGATTTGTCCGAAGCCAGCGTGAAGCGGTTGTTTTCCAGTGAACGCTTCACCCTGGAGCGGCTGGAACAGGTGAGCCGCATGCTGGAGTTGTCGCTCGCTGATCTGGTGGCGCTGGCAGACGAGCCGCGCCTGTCGCATCTGAGCCAGGCACAGGAAGCGGCGCTGGTGGCGGATCCTTCACTGTTGCTGGTGGCGGTTTGTGTGGTCAACAGCTGGACGGTGGACGAGATCATTCAGGTCTACGACGTAGACCTGCCGCTCTGCGTGCGCCACCTGGCCCAGCTCGACCGCATGGGGCTGATCGACCTGCATCCGGGCAACCGGGTCAAGCTCAAGGTGGCGCGTGATTTCGACTGGCTGCCGGGTGGTCCCATCCGCCAGTTTTTCCGCCATACCGGACAGCAGGATTTCGTCAATGGTGCCAGCGATCAGGAGCTGTGGTTCCTGCATGGCATGCTGAGTGATGCTGCACATGGCCAATTGCGCCAGCGCTTGCTGTCGCTCAAGCAGGCGTTTGCCGATGCACACCAGGCCAGCGACCATCTGCCACTGAGCGGACGCCATGGCAGTGGCCTGATGGTGGTGTTCCGGGAGTGGGAACACCCTACCTTTACTGCGATGCGGCGGCCAGTTAACACCTCCGCATGAAAACGCTATAATTTTCAGTAGAGCGCGGGGCCGGGTGTCGGCCCCGTTTTTGTTTGGATTCAACCGGCCCGCAGGGTGTGGTGTCCGGTCACGCCGTGGGCCTGTCTTGCCCACTGGCAGGAGAGCAGCATGGCATTGCAATTCCGTTTGCATCGTACCGAGGGCGAAGCCCGTCGTGGTACGGTGACCCTCAATCACGGCGAGGTGGAAACCCCCGCCTTCATGCCGGTCGGTACCTATGGTTCGGTCAAGGCGATGTCGCCGGATGAGATCGAAACCATCGGCGCACACATTGTGCTGGGCAATACCTTCCACTTGTGGTTGCGCCCTGGGCTGGATGTGATCGCGGCGCATGGTGGTCTGCACCGCTTCATGAACTGGCACCGGCCCATCTTGACGGACTCCGGCGGTTTTCAGGTGTTCAGCCTGGGGGCGCTGCGCAAGATCACCGAAGAGGGCGTGCGCTTTCAAAGCCCGGTCAATGGGGACAAGTGTTTCCTGACCCCGGAAGAGTCGATGCGCATCCAGACGGTGCTGAACTCGGACATCGTGATGATTTTCGATGAATGCACCCCCTATCCGGCGGACCTGAAGCAAGCGGCGGATTCGATGCGGCTGAGCCTGCGCTGGGCCAAGCGCTCCAAGGCAGCCTTTGGCGAGCAGCAGAACCCGAATGCGCTGTTCGGCATTGTACAAGGTGGCATGCACGAGAATCTGCGTGAGGAATCGCTGGCCGGGTTGACCGACATTGGCTTTCACGGCTATGCCATCGGGGGCCTGTCGGTGGGCGAGCCCAAGCCGGAGTTTCACCGCATGGTGGCGTTTACGGCGCCGAAGCTGCCCAAGGAGAGCCCGCGCTATCTGATGGGGGTAGGTACACCGGAGGATTTGGTGTATGCCGTCAGCCACGGCGTGGACATGTTCGACTGTGTGATGCCCACTCGCAATGCGCGCAATGGCTGGATCTTTACCCGTTTTGGCGACATCAAGATCAAGAACGCCAAACACCGGCTGGATACTCGCCCACTGGATGAAACCTGCGACTGCTATGCCTGCCGCAACTTCAGCCGGGCCTATCTGCACCACCTGCACCGCACCGGGGAAATCCTCGGTGCTCGTTTGAACACCATCCATAACCTGCACTACTACCAGCAACTGATGCGCGACATGCGTGGCGCGCTGGATGCCGGCCGCTTTGCAGAATTTACCCGTCAGTTTGCCGAAGAGCGGGCGCGGGGTACGGACTAATCATATTGGGAACTAAGCGCTTGAAGATGAAGATCACGTTGTGGAAACCCTTGCTGGGCGCTGCGTTGCTGGTGGCTTCCTGTGTCGCGTGGGCAGATGCTGCCAGCACGCCGCTGGTGGCAGACAGCCGCGTTGTGCAAGGCACCTGGTCGAATGGCATGCGTTACATGATCCGACGAAACCTGGTACCCCGTAACAAGGTTGAACTCCGCCTGATAGTGCAGTCTGGCTCCATGCAGGAAACCGAGCAGCAGCAAGGCTACGCGCACTTGCTGGAGCACCTGGCTTTCCGCCATACCCGCCATTTTCAGCAGCAGGATGTCGCCAGTTTCATCGAGTCCCTCGGCATGCGCATTGGCCCGGACACCAATGCCCATACCAGTTTTAATGAAACCAGCTACGAGCTGTCCTTGCCTACCACTCAGCCTGCCCGTTTCAAGCAGGGGCTGCAATTACTGGCAGATTGGGCAGGAGGCATTCAGTTCGACCCGGAAGATGCCCGCAAGGAAGCGGCCATCGTGACCGAGGAGTGGCGGCTGCGCGAGCACCGGGATGCACAGCTGGCACCGCTTGAAAATCTGGAGCTGGCCGGCAGCGCGTATCTGCAGCGCAAACCGATCGGCAAGATGGAGTGGGTAGCCAGGGCGGATGTGGCGCAGCTGCAAGCGTTCTACCAGCAATGGTATCGCCCGGAGCGGATGAAGGTCGTGGCGGTTGGCGACATTGACCCGGTCGAGCTGGAGGCGCAGCTGCGCCCATTGATGCAGGCCATTCCCCGCTCACTGGAGCAAAAGCCATTTGTGGCCGAACGGATCCCGGACGCAGACAAAACCCGCGCTGTGGTCATGAAAGTGGACCAGGACAGCTACTACGTCGGTTTCAGTTGGGTAGAGCCGCATTCGCCTGAGCGCACGGCGGCGGAATACCGCAGCAATCTGCTCAACTACTTGCACTATCACATGCTGCGTAACCGACTGCGTGCCGTTGGTTTGCGGCCCAACCAGGCCTTTCAGGGCGTGCGCGGGGATACCGATCCGACGCTGGATGGCAAGGTGCAGCGTTCCCTTTGGGCCTGGCCGACCAGCTATGATCTGGGGAGCGCGTGGGAGTCGATGCGCACCGAGCTTGAGCGTGTGCGTCAGCATGGTTTCACGGTGCAGGAATGGGAGCGCGCCAAGGCGGAATCCCGTGTGATTCTGCAATCGCAACTGGATGATGATGAGCATCTGGAGTCGTCGGCCGTTCTGGAGCGTTTGCTGAATGATTGGAATGGAGACCGAACGACGCTGTCTCCCGCTGATGAGCAGGGTCGGGTCCAGGCCTTGCTGCAGCAAGACCTGCTGCCGGAAATCAATGCCTTGGCCAAGCGCCTGTCACAACAACAAGCCATCCACTGGATCCGGCTCGGTAGCAATGAGCGCTACAAGGCGCCTGATGCGGAAAGGTTGCTGCGTATTGATGCCCGTATGGCGCAGGAACGCCTGTCCCCCTTTGAGCCTGCCCCCGAGCGGCCATTGTCTGCCCCCCCTGGCAAGCCTGGGACCGTGGTGGCGGAAGAGGCCGACCCGGAGGGGGCATGGGTGCGCTGGCGTTTCAGCAACGGTGCCGAGGCGCTGTTTTACCGCACACGGGATCAGGGCAAACAGGTGAGCTTTGCCGCTGGCATGTTTGGCGGCGAGGCCGCTGTGCCGCGCACCCTGTATGCCCCGGCGACCATCATCGACCGCGCCTTGAACGACAGTGGTGCCGGTGCATTCCGGCAAGGCGAGCTGGACTGGGTGCTGGCGACCCAGACTGCGCGGCTGAAGTATTATGTCAATCCGTACGATCATGGCATGCAGGGGCAGGCGCAAATACAAGACCTGACCAACCTCTTGTCGTTGATTCACCTGCGGCTGACCCAGCCTCGCTTTGAGGAAGACGAAACCTGGGGCTGGCTGGGGATGTGGATTGGACGAAACCGGGAGTTGTCTTCACGCAGCGACCTGCAATTGCAGGAAGATATGATGGACAAGATCTGGGGTGGGCACTATCGCAAGCTGATGCCCTCGCCCGGTACGGTACGGCAGACTGGAGAGGATGACTTCAAGTTTGTCGCCCGCCGTTTGTGGGGCAACCCGGCGGCTTTACGGTTTGTGTTTGTGGCGGATATGGACCCGGAAGCCATCAAGCCCTTGCTGGCGACCTGGATTGGCGGTTTGCCACAGCCGGATAACTGGTTCAAGCCGGAAACGCCAGACATGCTGGTGGCCAAAGGCGGATTCCGTGAAATTCGCCAGCACAGCAGCGACTCGCAAAAGCAGGTGTCGGCCCGCAAGAGCGATACCACGCTGTACCTGACCGCACGGGCGGAAGTTAGTGAGGAAAACCTGTGGTTGCGCCGCCTGGTGGATGATGTACTGGATCGACGGCTGACCAAGGCCATCCGTGAAGACAAGGCACTGACGTATTCCGTGTGGGTGGACAGTTCACTCAAACAGTACGAAGGTTTCTTTGCCGAAGCGCACTTTTCCGGCGAGGCCAGCCATGCGGCGGAAGCATTGCGCGAAGCGGAGCGGGTGATTGCCGATCTGCGCACCCAGGGGGTGACGGCCACTGAGCTGGAAGAGGGGCGCCTGCGCTTGCTGCGGCAGCTGGCCGAAGAGCAGCAGGATAATGCCAGCTTGCGCAGCCGGGCCTTGGGGCGCTGGTTGATGGGCTGGCCGTTGCGTAACCGCGCAGCACTGGAAGCGCAGATCAAGGCCATCACGCTCGAGCAGCTGAACCAGCGGCTGAAGGCGTGGCTGGCGGCGGAAGGCATGTCGGTCGCTCAGCTTAATCCACGTTCCTGATGGGTGTTGAGGCCGTTCCCTTCGTGGGCCGGAGGGAACTGTTGCCCTCCATGCGGGGTCTTTCTTTCTGGAAAGGAGGAATGGCATGAGTATGGATGAGGTTTTACAACAATTGCTGACGCATGGCTCGGATGAGATCCAGCCCTTGCAGCAATTGATCTCCTGCCTGCGTCCCGCGCGTCCGGATGACGGCGAACAGGCGACCCAGAATGTGCGCGCCCTGGCTTTTCTGCTGCAGCAGAACGTAGCGTATCAACAAGGCTTGCGAGCCTATCTTGAGCGAGTAATCCTCAGCCGCAAGCTGGTGCACCTGCTCACTGATACCGGCATTCCCGCCAACGAAGGCTTCTGGAGCGCGTTGTGGCGGCGTTTCAATGCCCGCTGGCTGCCGCCTGCCTGCAACGACCGCTATCTGAAGGATGTGTTGCTGCAGGTGTTCGACCTCAAGCGGGATGCGCCGTGGTTGATGGCCGTTGCGCCCGATACCTGGCTGGCATTGCTCCACGCCATGGGGTGGCGGCGACGTGATGCGGTACTGCGCCGTTACTGGTTGCAGGAAGCACTGGAAGCGGCCCAGGTGTTGTCCTACCGCATGACGGCCATTGGTCTGGAGCCGGAGCTGGTGCGCAATTATCCGGCAATCGAGCGGTTTGAATCACCCTTCCTTCGGCAGAACACGGAACTGATGGCAGAAGTGGCTGCGTGTCAGCAGGCACTGGGTGAGGGGCGCGTACCCCGGCTGGATGCCCGCCATATGCGAGTGTTGCTGGCACAATGTGCCGTGATCGTGTCCCGGATTCGCAAGAGTGCGGCGCAACAAGGGGTCAGTGTCAGCCTGACCCGGCTGCTGCTGCGGCTGGAAGCCAGCATGGCACGGCTGGAGCTGTTGCTGGACTTGCTGTCCTCGCGCTGGGACCTTGCATTGCGACGCCAGGCGGTGAGCCTGTTTCAACAGTTGATGCGAGCGAGCCGTCACCAGTACAGCCTGCGGGAAGTGTTTCACAGCAATACCGAGTTGCTGGCTCTGCAGGTGACCGAGCGCGCTGGCCAAGTGGGCGAGCATTATGTGACCACCGACCGCGCCGGCTGGTTCTCCATGCTGCGCTCCGCCATGGGGGCGGGCGGGATTGTCGGTTTCATGGCCTTGCTTAAAGTGCTGGCAGGCAAGCTGGTGCTGGCACCGTTTGGCTATGCCTTCCTGTATAGCCTGAATTATTCGCTGGGCTTCATGCTGGTGCATGTGCTGCATTTCACCATCGCTACCAAACAACCGGCGATGACGGCCAGTAAATTGGCGGCCAGCATTGATGCGGCAGTGAGCCGAGGCAAGGCGCAGCTGGAAGAGCTGGCGGAACTGTGTGTGCAGGTGGCGCGCTCGCAATTCAGCGCCATCATGGGCAATGTGCTGGTCGCCATGCCCACCGCGCTGGTGATCGCCTTGTTCTGGCAGTGGGCGAGCGGGCAGCATCTGGCCAATCCGGACAAGGTGGCACACCTGCTGCACGACCTGCATCCCTGGCAGAGCCTGGCGTTGCCCCATGCTGCCATTGCCGGGGTATGTCTGTTCCTGTCGGGCTTGATCTCCGGCTACTACGACAACAAGGCCAGTTACAACCAGATTCCGGAGCGGTTGCAACAACTGGGCTGGCTGCGTCGCCTGCTCGGGCCGCAACGCTTGCAGCGTGTAGCCCGCTATGTGGGGGATAACCTGGGGGCGCTGGCAGGCAACTTCTTCTTTGGGTTGATGCTGGGCAGTATCGGCACGCTGGGTTTTATCTTCGGTTTGCCGATCGACATTCGCCACATCACCTTCTCCAGCGCCAACTTTGTGTTTGCGCTGGTGGGCAGTGATTTCCAGCTGCCATGGCAGGTGTGGAGTGTTTCCTTGCTGGGGGTAGCGCTGATCG
This sequence comes from Leeia aquatica, assembly GCF_012641365.1. Classification (NCBI taxonomy): domain Bacteria; kingdom Pseudomonadati; phylum Pseudomonadota; class Betaproteobacteria; order Neisseriales; family Leeiaceae; genus Leeia; species Leeia aquatica. The sequence goes on along the minus strand of NZ_JABAIM010000001.1, from coordinate 1,376,108 downwards.
GCATGGTCAATCTGGTGGTGAGTTTCAGTCTGGCGCTGCTGGTGGCCTTGCATGCACGGCGCGTCAGTTTCGGTCAAGGACGCAGCTTGCTGGCCGCATTGGGGCGGCGTTTCATTCGGCAACCCGGCCCCTTCTTTTTTCCGCCGCGTGACACGGCGGCGGAAAAGGGGGCGGCTTAGCGTTGTTACGGTTTTACGGTATCATCTAAGGTTGGCAATGGGTGTGTGACAGTCAAGGCATGCACCCGGCCAAGCACGATCAATAACTTGTTATCGAATATTTTCAGGATATCCTGCCATGTGGATTAGCCCCGCTCACGCCGCACCTGCAGCCGCAGCTGCCCCGTCCATGATCGAACAGTTTCTGCCGATGGTGGTCATTTTTGTGGCGTTTTATTTCTTCCTGATCCGCCCGCAGCAAAAGAAGGCCAAGGCACTGCGCGAACAGCTGAGCCAGCTGAAAAAGGGCGATGAAGTCCTGACCAACGGTGGCGTGGCTGGCCGTATCAACAAACTGGCTGACGATTACATCACCATCGAAACGGCAGGTAATACCCAGCTGCTGATTCAGCGCGCTGCCATTGCAGCCGTGCTGCCCAAGGGCACCCTGTCGCTGTAAGCGGTGCCACTCAGCGGGGTGGGTGCGCCACCCCGTGTCTCACGGATGTCTGAACCATGAATCGTTTTCCTCTTTGGAAAAAGCTGCTGACCGCCTTCGTGTTGCTGGCGGGTGTGCTGTATGCCTTGCCTAACCTGTTTGGCGAAGCGCCAGCCGTGCAGATTGCGCCCAACAAGGCCACCATTACTGTCACGCCTCAACTGCTGGATCAGGCGCAAGCCGCTGTCCGCAAAGCGGGCCTGACGGTGACCGCCTCGGAGCTGGACCAGAATGGCGTCAAACTGCGCTTTGCGGATACCGAGACGCAGCTGCGTGCCAAAGACATTCTGCAAAAAGCGCTGGGTGATGACTATCTGGTGGCGCTGAACCTGGTGCCGAATACGCCGAACTGGCTGCGTGACCTTGGGGCCAACCCCATGGTGCTGGGGCTGGATCTGCGTGGCGGCGTGCACTTCATGCTGGAGCTGGACATGCGTGCGGCGGAAGACAAGGCCATGGAAGGCTTTGCCCGTGATGCCCGCAATGTGCTGCGCGAGAAGAAGGTACGTGCGACGGTGACCCGCCGTGCGGACCGCCTGACACTGAAGTTCCGCGATGAAGCCAGTCTGGATGCCTCCCTGCCAGGGCTAAAGGCGCGGCTGGTCAGTGTCAGCCTGCAAAAGCAGGTAGCAGACGGTGAATTCCGTGTGGAAGGCAGCCTGGCACCGAACGCGCTGACCGAGATCCGTAAATCTGCGGTGGAGCAGAACATCGCCACCCTGCGCAAGCGCGTCAACGCCATGGGCGTGGCCGAGCCGGTGGTGCAGCAGCAAGGGGCGGACCGCATTGTGGTGCAGCTGCCTGGCGTGCAGGACACCACCAAGGTGAAGGACATCATTGGTCGCACCGCGACGCTGGAAGTGCGTCGGGTGGTGGAAGACCCACAAGCCCTGTCCAGCGCCCTGTCTGGCGCGGTACCGGCCGGTACCGTGCTGATGCAGGAACGTTTCAAGGGCGAGACCCGACCGATCCTGCTGCGCACGGAAGTGGAGCTGACCGGTGAGAACATCACCAATGCCCAGACTTCCAATGACCGCGATGGTCGACCCGCCGTCTCCATCAATCTGGATGGCGAGGGGGCAGACATCTTCAAGAACCTGACCCGTGAGCTGGCCTTGAAAGCGCCCGGTTCGCGCATTGCCATGGTGCTGGTGGAGAATGGCAAGTCGGAAGTGGTGACGGCACCATCGGTGCATGAAGAAATTGGTGGCGGTAACGTCATCATTACCGGTTCCTTTACTACGCCCGAGACGGTCAAGACCGCACTGCTGCTGCGCTCTGGTTCGCTGGCTGCACCGATGAAGGTGGTGGAAGAACGTACGGTCGGGCCGTCTGCCGGTAAGGAAAACATTGAGCGTGGCTTCCACTCCACCTGGGTGGGCTTTGCGCTGGTCGCAGTGTTGATGCTGGTCTATTACCGGGTGTTCGGGGTGATCTCCATTGTGTCGCTGGCGGTCAATGTGTTTCTGCTGGTGTCGCTGCTGTCGCTGATCCATGCCACGCTGACCTTGCCGGGTATTGCCGCCATCGCGCTGGCGCTGGGCATGGCCATTGACTCCAACGTGCTGATCAATGAGCGCATCCGTGAAGAGCTGCGTGCGGGCATGTCGCCACAGATGGCCATCTCGGAAGGCTACAAGCATGCCTGGGCCACCATCATTGACTCCAACGTGACCACGCTGATCGTGGGCCTGATGCTGATGATCTTCGGTAGTGGCCCGGTGCGTGGTTTTGCCGTGGTGCACTGTCTGGGTATCCTGACCTCCATGTTCAGTGCCGTGCTGGTGTCGCGTGGGCTGGTCAACCTGGTCTATGGCAGCCGCAAGAAGCTGAAGACGCTGTCGATCTGAGCGGGCCAACAAGGAAAACGCAATATGGAAATCTTCCACCCTAAAAAAGACATCCCGTTCATGAGCTACGGGAAGCTGACCACCTTCATTTCGCTGGTCACTTTCCTGGCAGCGGTGTACTTCCTGATTGCCAAGGGTTTGCACTTTGGCGTGGATTTCACCGGGGGTACGGTGGTGGAGCTGCAGTACACCCAGAACGCCAATCTGGAGCGGGTGCGTGGTGCCATCAGCAAACTGGGCTATACCGATGTGGCCGTGCAGAACTATGGCACCAGCCATGATGTGATGATTCGGCTGCCGCTGGAAAAGAGCCGGTCGTCTGCCGAGACCGCCAGCCGGGTGTATGCTGCGCTGTGTACCGCCGAGCAGGGGCAGCTGGTGGCGGTGCCGGGTCAGCCGGGCCAGCAGGCACAGCGGGTGTGCCAAGTGGCAGCCAAGCCTGCGGTGGTGATGAAACGCATTGAGTTTGTGGGCCCGCAAGTGGGCAAGGAACTGGTTACCGGTGGTCTGACGGCGATTGCGCTGGTGTGTCTGGGCATCATCGTCTATCTGGCCATTCGCTTTGAGTGGAAGTTTGCAGTGTCGGCCATCATTGCCAACATGCACGACGTGGTGATCATTCTGGGCTGCTTCGCCGCGTTTGGCTGGGAGTTCAACCTGACGGTGCTGGCGGCAGTGCTGGCAGTGCTGGGCTACTCGGTGAACGAATCGGTGGTGGTGTTTGACCGGATCCGCGAAAACTTCCGCAAGCTGCGCAACAAGACGGTGACGGAAATCATCGACAACGCCATTACCGCCACCATGAGCCGGACCATCCTCACCCACTTGTCGACGCAGCTGATGGTAACCTCCATGCTGTTCCTCGGTGGCGAAATCCTGCACAACTTCGCGCTGGCGTTGACCATCGGCATTCTGTTTGGCATCTACTCTTCGGTGCTGGTGGCCTCGCCGCTGTTGCTGATGCTGGGTGTCAAGCGGGAAGACTTCGTCAAGCCGAAGAAAACCGAAGTCGAACACGCCTTGCCCTGAGCGCTACCATGGACACGATCTGGTTACTGATTGACTTCATCCTGCATGTCGATACCCATCTGCGCGAGCTGTTCAATCAGCACGGGGTATGGGTGTATGGCATCCTGTTCTTGATCGTGTTCTGTGAAACCGGGCTGGTGGTTACGCCCTTCCTGCCCGGTGATTCACTGCTGTTTGCTGCAGGGGCATTGACGGTGGGAACGACATTGAGCCCGCACGTGCTGGCGGCAAGCTTGATCGTGGCCGCCTTGCTGGGTGACAACGTCAACTACGCGCTGGGCCGGTGGCTGGGGCAGCGCTTGTTTGCCAAGCCGAATTCACGCCTGTTCCGGCGTGAATATCTGGAGCGCACCCATGCCTTCTTTGAACGGCATGGTGGCCGTGCCATCATCCTGGCGCGTTTCATCCCGATCGTGCGGACCTATATCCCGTTCACCGCAGGTGCCGGCCACATGCCGTATCGTCAGTTTCTGCTGTATTCCGTGTTGGGCGCGCTGAGCTGGGTGCTGTTGCTGGTTTATCTGGGCCATTTCTTTGGCAACCAGCCCTTTGTGCGCGCCAATTTCTCGCTGCTGGTGCTGGGGATCATCGCGCTGTCGGTGCTGCCGGTGGTGGTGGCGTTTGTCCGGCAGCGGCTGGCACGCACTTGACCCAGGGCAAGTATCACGGTTGAATTGTTGACCAATTTAATCGGGTATTTTAAAATCGGGTCATTGGCTTCTACAGGCCGAAAGAGCCCGTCATGCGTCTTACTACCAAAGGTCGTTTTGCGGTCACCGCCATGGTGGACCTTGCGCTGCGCCACCAGTGTGGCCCGGTGACGCTGGCTGGCATCAGCGAGCGGCAGAAGATTTCCCTCTCGTACCTGGAACAACTGTTTGGCAAGCTGCGGCGCGCCGAGCTGGTGGACAGCGTGCGCGGGCCGGGAGGCGGCTACTGTCTGGCCCGTCCCGAGCTCAGCATCTCGGTGGCTGACATCATCCTGGCGGTTGACGAGCCGATTGATGCGACCCAGTGCGGCGGCAAGGAAAACTGCCTCGACGAGCACCGCTGCATGACCCATGATCTGTGGACCAACCTGAACCTGACCATTTTCCGCTATCTGGCATCGGTATCGCTGGCGGAGCTGGTCGCCAAGCAGCGCGAGCGTGAGCAGTGCACCGGGTCCGAGCATCCGGTGGTGCTGGACAAGCGCTTGTCTGCCGTAATGTAATTCTGCATCTGACTGGACGACCTATGAGCACCAAGCCGATTTACCTGGATTACTCCGCCACCACCCCGATTGACCCGCGTGTGGCTGAGAAAATGATTCCTTGGCTGACCGAACACTTCGGCAACCCGGCGAGCCGCTCCCATGCCTATGGCTGGGAGGCGGAAGAGGCGGTGGAGCTGGCGCGCAAGCAGGTTGCAGATTTGCTCAATGCCGACCCCAAGGAAATTGTCTGGACTTCCGGCGCGACCGAATCCGACAACCTTGCCATCAAAGGCGCTGCCCATTTCTACAGCAGCAAGGGCAAACACCTGATTACCCTGAAAACCGAGCACAAGGCCGTGCTGGATACCATGCGCGAGATGGAGCGGCAGGGCTTCGAGGTCACTTACCTGAGCCCCAAGCCCAACGGCCTGGTGGACATGGATGAACTGGCGGCTACCATTCGCCCGGATACCATTCTGGTGTCCATCATGATGGTGAACAACGAGATTGGCGTGATTCAGCCAATTGCCGAGATTGGCGAGCTGTGCCGCAGCCGTGGTGTGCTGTTTCATGTCGACGCCGCACAGGCGACCGGCAAGGTGGTCATCGACACGGCTGTGCTCAAGGTGGACCTGATGAGCCTGTCCGCCCACAAGAGCTATGGCCCCAAGGGTATCGGTGCCCTGTATGTGCGACGCAAGCCACGGGTGCGACTGGAAGCGCAGATTCATGGTGGTGGCCACGAGCGCGGCATGCGTTCCGGCACACTGGCAACGCACCAGATCATCGGCATGGGTGAGGCCTACCGCATTGCCAAGGAAGACATGGCGAGCGAGAACGAGCGCATCCGCATGCTGCGTGACCGGTTGTGGCGCGGCCTGAGCCAGATCGAAGAAGTGCATTTGAACGGGGATATGGACGCCCGTGTGCCGCACAATCTGAACGTCAGCTTCAACTTCGTCGAAGGTGAATCGCTGATCATGGCACTGAAGGCACTGGCGGTATCCAGCGGTTCGGCCTGTACCTCGGCCAGTCTGGAGCCTTCTTATGTGTTGCGTGCCCTGGGGCGTTCGGATGAGCTGGCGCACAGTTCAATCCGTTTTACTTTGGGTCGCTTCACCACCGAAGCGGAAATCGATTTCGCGGTACAACTGATCCAGGAAAAGATCGGCAAGTTGCGCGAATTGTCGCCATTGTGGGAAATGTTCAAGGACGGTGTGGATTTGAGCACCGTGCAATGGGCGGCACACTGATACAGTTTGTAAGGTCAGGCAGCAGGCCGGCCAAGGGGAAACAGCATGGCATACTCAGACAAGGTTATTGATCATTACGAAAATCCGCGCAATGTGGGCGCCTTCGAAAAGGGTGACGACAGTGTGGGCACCGGCATGGTGGGGGCACCGGCCTGTGGCGACGTGATGAAGCTGCAGATCAAGGTCAATGAAGAAGGGGTGATTGAAGATGCCCGCTTCAAGACCTACGGCTGTGGTTCGGCGATTGCGTCGAGCTCACTGGTGACCGAGTGGGTGAAGGGCAAGACGCTGGATGAGGCGCTGTCCATCAAGAACACGCAAATCGCCGAAGAGCTGGCCTTGCCGCCCGTCAAGGTGCATTGCTCCATCCTGGCCGAAGATGCCATCAAGGCCGCGGTGGCCGATTACAAAGCCAAGCACGACGCTTGAGCAGGAGTCGATCATGGCAGTGACACTGTCTGAAGCAGCCGCCACCCATGTGGCCAATTTCCTGCAAAAGCGCGGCAAGGGCGTGGGCCTGCGGCTGGGGGTGAAAACCTCGGGCTGTTCTGGCATGGCCTACAAGCTGGAATTTGCTGACGCGGTACAGGATGAAGACCTGACTTTTGAGTCACACGGTGTCACCGTGCTGGTTGACCCGAAAAGTCTGGTCTACCTCGACGGTACCGAGCTCGACTTCGTCAAGGAAGGGTTGAACGAAGGCTTCAAGTTCAACAATCCGAACGTCAAGGATGCCTGTGGCTGCGGCGAGAGCTTCAATGTTTGACCGCAGGATGGCTTGAGCGTGCAGCAAACCCATTTTTCCCTGTTCGGCTTGCCCGAACAGCAGCAGCTGAACCTGGCACCGCTGGAGCAGGCCTATCGCGCGGTGCAGGCGCAGGTGCACCCGGACCGGCATGCGCTGGCAACCGACGCCGAGAAACGTCGTGCGCTGGAGTGGGCCACACTGGCGAACCAGGGCTATCACATCCTCAAGCATCCGTTGAGCCGGGCCATTTACCTGCTGTCATTGCGCGGGGTGGACCCGGAGCTGGAGTCGAACACCGCCATGCCGCGTGATTTCCTGATGCAGCAGATGGAATGGCGTGAGCAGCTGGAGGATGCAGCCCGGCAACGTGATGTTGCCGCGCTGGAAGGCTTGTCCCAAGCGCTCCGACAAGAGCAGCGTACCTTGCAGGCTGCGCTGGTGAACTGGCTGGATGTGCAGCGAGACGATGTTGCCGCGGCTGGTACCGTACGCAAGCTGCGCTTTGTGGAAAAGCTGGACGAAGAAGTGGAATCCGCGCTGGAGCGGCTGCTGGGCTAGCTTGTCAGCAAGCACCCGGTATCATCAAATCGATAAGAACACACTGATGCTGCTGCAAATTTCCGAACCCGGCATGAGCGCCGCCCCCCACCAGCACCGTCTGGCTATCGGCATTGACCTGGGGACCACCCATTCGCTGGTGGCAACTGTGCGCAGCAGCTTGCCCACCGTGCTGCCGGATACCCAAGGGCGTGGCCTGCTGCCCTCTGTCGTGCACTATCCGGCAGACGGCGAGCCGCAAGTAGGCTACGACGCCTTGCCGTGGCTGACGCGCGAGCCACAAGATACCATCGTATCGGTCAAGCGCTTCATGGGCCGTGGTCTGAAAGACATCGCCAGTGAGCACCTGCCTTACCGCTTTATCGACGCGCCCGGCATGGTGCAGCTTAAGTTGCGTTGCGGCCAGAAAAGCCCGGTGGAAGTCTCCGCCGACATCCTGCGCAGCCTGAAAGCCCGCGCCGAAGCCTCGCTGGTGACCGCCGGCAGTGGCGACTTGGTCGGTGCGGTGATTACGGTACCCGCCTATTTTGACGATGCGCAACGACAAGCCACCAAGGATGCCGCACAACTGGCCGGGCTGAATGTTTTGCGTCTGCTCAATGAGCCGACCGCTGCCGCCATCGCCTATGGGCTGGATAACCACGCCGAAGGCACTTATGTGGTATATGACCTCGGCGGTGGCACCTTTGACGTCTCCATCCTGCGATTGAGCCGTGGCGTGTTCGAAGTGGTGGCCACCAGTGGTGATTCCGCACTGGGAGGCGATGACTTTGATCACCGGGTGTACTGCTGGATGCTGGAGCAGGCCGGGCTCTCCCTGCTGGGTCCGCGTGATACCCAGCTGCTGCAGCAGAAGGCCCGCCTGGCCAAAGAAGCGCTCACCGATAACCTGAGCGCCAACATCGCCGCCATTCTGGAGCAGGGCGATACCGTTGACCTGACACTGGATCAGGCCACTTTTCACCAGCTGACCCGCCACCTGGTCGACAAAACCCTGCTGCCGCTGCGCAAAGCCATGCGTGATGCCGGTCTGCAAGTGGATGACGTGGATGGTGTCGTGATGGTCGGGGGCGCCACGCGCATGCCGCATGTGCAGCAAGCGGTGGCCGACTACTTTGGTCGTGCGCCGCTGAACAATCTGGACCCGGACAAGGTGGTCGCGCTGGGGGCTGCCATTCAGGCGAATGTGTTGGCGGGTAACAAAGCCGGGGAGGACTGGCTATTACTGGACGTGACGCCGTTGTCGCTGGGGCTGGAAACCATGGGCGGACTGGTGGAAAAGGTCATTCCGCGTAATTCGACCATTCCCACTGCACGCGCTCAGGAGTTCACCACCTTCAAGGATGGCCAGACGGCGATGCTGATCCACGTGCTGCAAGGCGAGCGTGAGCGCGTGGTGGATTGCCGGTCGCTGGCCCGCTTTGAACTGCGCGGCATCCCGCCGATGGCAGCCGGTGCGGCCCGGATTCAGGTCACCTTTCAGGTAGACGCAGATGGCTTGTTATCGGTCTCAGCCAGCGAGAAAACCACTGGTGTTCGCGCCAGCGTCACCGTCAAGCCTTCCTATGGCCTGAGCGATGACGAGATCAGCCGCATGCTGCAAGCCAGCATTACCCATGCGCAAGAAGACATTGCTGCTCGCCAGTGGGCGGAAGCGCAGGTGGACGCGCAGCGCTTGCTGGATGCTACCCGCGCTGCGCTGGCAGAGGATGCCCATTTGTTGAGCGAACTGGAACAGCAGCAGTTGGGGCAAGCCTTGCACCGACTCGAGCAGGCACTGGCCGGTGATGATATGACGAAGCTGCGGGATGTCACACGCGAGACCAGCCAGGCCACCGATGAATTTGCCGCTCGCCGCATGGACGCCAGCATCAAGCGGGCATTGGCTGGTCAGCGATTGACCAGTCTGGACTAATCGTGGAGTTGACATGACCCGCATCACCTTGCTGCCGCATGATGAAATTTGCCCGAGTGGCGCAGAGATCGAGGCCACGCCGGGGCAAAGCATTTGCGATGCCTTGCTGGAGCACGACATTGAGATTGACCATGCCTGTGGTCAGGTCTGTGCCTGTACCACCTGCCATGTGGTGGTGCGCGAGGGCTTTGACAGCCTGTCTGCATCGGATGAAGACGAAGACGACATGCTGGACCGCGCCTGGGGGCTGACCGCGCAATCCCGGCTGTCTTGTCAGGCCAAGGTGGGCTCGGTGCCTTTGGTGGTGGAAATCCCCAAATACAGCATCAACCACGCCAAGGAAAACCACTGAGGGCAATGCCATGAAATGGACCGATTCACTGGAGATTGCCATCGAGCTCTCCGAGGCGCACCCCGACATTGACCCGCGTCAGCTGCGCTTTACCGACCTGATGCAATGGGTGCTGGCGCTGCCGGATTTTGACGACGATCCGGCGCACTGTGGTGAGCGCATTCTGGAAGCCATCCAGCAATGCTGGATTGACGAAATCAGCTGACGCTGTGGCAGGACAACCACGGTACGGCTGGGCAGAGTAGAAATAAATGTGCCCGCATGCTTGACGGCACCAGCGGGCAAGTGCACACTGCGCATGCAGGTTTCAAGGTAGTACGGTTTTCGTCAGCTGTCGTTAATGCTTCACGGCGTATCAGTTTGTCATTCCCGGTGTCGACCCTGCTTGCAAAAAATGGGCATCCGCCCGATACATCCAATTTTTTTCAAGGAAATAGATTCATGGCAACCGGTACCGTCAAGTGGTTCAACGACGCTAAAGGCTTTGGTTTCATTACTCCGGATGATGGTGGCGAAGATCTGTTCGCGCACTTCTCCGCCATTCAATCGAATGGTTTCAAGTCCCTGCAGGAAAACCAGAAGGTCAGCTTCGACGTGACCACTGGCCCGAAGGGCAAGCAAGCGGCCAACATCAAGCCGCTGTAAGCTTCCGCTTACGATAGAACAGCCCGGCTTGCCGGGCTGTTTTTCTTTGTGGGCCCGCCTTGGGTGCCCATGATGAGGCGGAATGAAGCAACGATTCGCTTCAGTCAGCAAATCTGCTGCGCATCACATATAGTGATGGTATGGGGCTAGGACGGGACCAATCCCGCTGGAGTGCGCCGTGCTGATGCGCGCGAAGTTCAATCTGGTGCTGTTGTTGACCTGCATGCTGGGCATGGCAGTCAGTGCGTGGTATTTGCATGACAACCTGAAGCAGGAAATGATGCAGGAACTGCATCGTAATGCAGAAGCCACTATGGAAGCGGCCATCGCGGTACGGCGTTACACCTCCCTGCAGATCAAGCCGATTCTGGACGCAGACCCGGCGTTTGCATTTCGCAAGCAAGCGGTGCCTGCGTTTGCTGCACGCGAAGTCATGGCCTTGTTTCATGAGCATTATCCGGGGCAGTCCTACCGCGAAGCTGCACTGAACCCGATGAACCCCAAGAATGTGGCCCAAGGCTGGGAAGTGGCATTGATCCAGCGCTACCAGAGCGAGCATCTGAAGGGAGCGGTCACGGAGCTGGTGCAGACGCCCGACAGCAGCCGTTTCAATCTGGCCCGCCCCATTCGCATCTCGGACAAAGCGTGCTTGTACTGCCACTCCAGCCCGGACCGGGCCCCTGAAGCACTGGTGAGCCTTTACGGGCGCAAAAACGGCTTCGGCTGGCGTATGGGTGACATTGTCGGGGCGCAGATTGTGTCCGTACCGGCACAAGTGCCCATGCAGCGGATGGATGATACGTTTACTCGCTATCTGTGGCTGCTGGCCGGTATCTACAGCTTGCTGTTTGTGGTGCTGAACCTGCTGCTGAGCATGCTGGTCTTGAAGCCCTTGAACCGGGCCAATGCACTGCTGACGCAGGAAGCGGGGCAGGATGCCCTGACCGGTGCCATCAGCCGTCGCGCCTTTCTGCGGTCGCTGGATGACGCGATCGCACAAGCCACCTTTGATGAGCGGCCACTTTGTCTGGTGATGATTGACCTGGATCATTTCAAGGCCATCAACGACCAGTTTGGTCATAATGTGGGCGATCATGTGTTGCACCAGCTGGTGTATACCTTGCAGCAGATGATCAAGCAGCGGGATTGCCTGGGGCGCTTGGGGGGCGAAGAGTTTGGCCTGCTGCTACCGGAAACCGCAGAAAGCGGCGCGCGGGTGCTGGCAGAGCAGCTGCGGGTGGCTGTGATGCTGGGCAGTTTTGACCCTGTGCCCCGGGTGACGGCCAGTTTTGGTCTGGCCGAATGGCGGTATGGCGAGACGGCCAGCGAATTCATGCACCGGGCCGATATCAGCCTCTATCATGCCAAGCGAAACGGCCGGAACTGCCTCTATGTCTGGGGTGAAGACGACCACATGCCCGACCTGACCGAGCCGGCGGGACACAGCTAGGCGCTGACTGGCAGGCTGCGCCCCTCCGCTGCCGACTGTTGCGCCCGTTCCAGCAGGCGCATCACGTGCAGTGCCGACGTGGCGCTCACCGGATTGGGTTGCCCCTGTGTAATGCAGTCGCGGATGCCTGCATAGTAGGCCGGATAGTTGCCTCGCGGTGACGCAGGCTGTGCATGATCCCCTTCTGGCAGTAGCAGGCCGGGCACAGGGTCCAGCCCCCAGTCCGCATGGCCGGGACGAATGCCTTGCTGTAACTGCTGTTCCTGCACATCTAGCCCGTGCTTGATCCAGCTGCCCTGGGTGCCATGCACTGCAAAGCGGGGCAAGCCGCCGCCCATCAGCATGGACGCCCGCAGCTCTACCTGCAAGCTACCGTAGTCCAGCAGCACGTGCGCCCAGTCATCACGGCTCCCACCGGGCCGCACCGTATGCAGCTGCGCCTGCAGGCGTTGCGGCAGGCCGAACAGGCACACCGCCTGGTCCAGCAAATGCGGGCCGAGGTCATACCACAACCCGCCACCCAGCTCGGCACGCTCGCGCCAGCGCTCCCGCACCTGCGGGCGAAAACGGTCAAAGCGGGATTCTACATGGCAGACCTCGCCCAGCACCCCGTCCGCCAGCAAGTGCTGCAGGGTGAGGAAATCCGCATCCCAGCGGCGATTGTGGAACACCGACAGGACGCGCTGCTGCTGCTCCGCCAGCGCCACCAGTGCTTCGGCTTCTGTGGCCGTCAGTGTAAACGGCTTGTCGACCACCACATGCTTGCCCGCCCGCAAGGCCGCAGTCGCCAGTGGCGCGTGGCTATCGTTCGGCGTGGCAATCACTACCAGGTCTACTTCCGGATGCTGCAGGGTCTGCATCGGGTCGGCATCCACCATGCAGCCCGGCCAGTCTCGCTGCACGAGCTCCGGTTTGCTGGAGCAGATACGGCTGAGCACCATACCGGCCGTGCTGCCCAGCAGCGGCGCATGAAACGTTTGGCCAGCATAGCCATAGCCAATCAGTCCAACACGCAAGGGGGCAGTCATACAGGGTCTCCAGGTCATGCTGATGAGGCAGAATTATGACGCACAAACAAGTGCTTGCATCAACGGGCATTCCGACAGCCGGGGCTGACGGTGTACAATAGCGGATTAAATAGCTTACGGCCCTGGGCCATTATCGCAAAGGTTTGAAGGCATGAGTCTGAAATGCGGCATCGTTGGCTTGCCCAACGTCGGCAAGTCCACCCTGTTCAACGCGCTGACCAAGGCGGGCATTGAAGCCGCCAACTACCCGTTCTGCACCATCGAGCCGAACGTAGGGGTGGTCGAGGTGCCGGATGCCCGCCTGCAGGCGCTGTCCGACATCGTCAAGCCACAGCGCGTGCTGCCCGCCATTGTCGAGTTTGTCGACATTGCCGGTCTGGTCGCCGGGGCCAGCAAGGGCGAAGGCCTGGGCAACCAGTTCCTCGCCAACATCCGCGAGACCGACGCCATCGTCAATGTGGTGCGCTGTTTTGAAGATGAAAACATCGTCCACGTCGCGGGCAAGGTTGACCCGCTGTCCGACATCGAAGTGATCCTCACTGAGCTGGCGCTGGCCGACCTGACCACGGTCGAAAAAGCCATCATCCGCGATGGCAAGAAAGCCAAATCGGGCGACAAGGAAGCGCAAAAGCTGGTGGCCGTGCTGGAAAAGCTGGTGCCGCACCTGAACGAAGGCAAGCCCGCCCGCTCGCTCGGCCTGTCGGATGACGAAAAGCTGCTGATCAAGCCCTTCTGCCTGCTCACCATCAAGCCCGCCATGTACGTCGCCAACGTGGCAGAAGACGGCTTCCAGAACAACCCGCTGCTGGAGCGCGTACAGGCCTATGCTGCCGCCGAAGGCGCGCCGGTGGTCGCTGTCTGTGCCGCCATCGAATCCGACATTGCCGAGCTGGACGACGCCGACAAGGCCGATTTCCTCGCCGAGCTGGGCCTGGAAGAGCCGGGCCTCAACCGCCTGATCCGCGCCGGCTACGACCTGCTGGGCCTGCAGACCTACTTCACCGCCGGGGTCAAGGAAGTGCGCGCCTGGACCATCCACAAAGGCGACACCGCCCCGCAAGCCGCCGGTGTGATCCACACCGACTTCGAGCGCGGCTTCATCCGCGCCCAGACCATCGGCTTCGAAGACTTCGTCGCCTGCAAAGGCGAGCAAGGCGCCAAGGAAGCGGGCAAGATGCGCGCCGAAGGCAAGGAATACGTGGTGAAGGATGGCGACGTGATGAACTTCCTGTTCAACGTCTAACCGACACAGGCCAAGGGCCTGTGAAGTACGGCAAAAAGGCCCGCTGATGCGGGCTTTTTTATAGCCCTATATTGACAACTGGTTACCAATAATGGAAACTGGTTGTCAATATAAAGGGGGGACTGCATGAAGACTGCGCAGGATATGGACGCCATCAGTCAGCTGACCTTGATGGTGTTTCGCTTGAACGGGCAGCTGCTGGCTTGGGGGGATGAGCTGGTGGCGCCATTGGGGCTGACCAGTGCGCGCTGGCAGACTCTGGGTGCGATGGCCATGGCCGATCAGCCGCTGACCGCGCCTCAGATTGCCGAGGTGATGGGGATGACGCGACAAGGGGCGCAGAAGCAGCTCAATGTGCTGCTGGAGCTGGGGTGGGTGGCGGCGCAGGCCAACCCTGCCCACAAACGCTCACCCCAGTATGGGTTAACCCCGCAGGGCAACGAGCGCTATCTGGGGGCCAAGACTTTGTGGGAGGCCGAGGTGAGCAGGCTGGCCCGTGCCGTGCCGGCGGATGAGGCAGACCAGGCGACGGCGACCCTGCACAGGCTGTTGCAGCTGTTAAGCCTCGGTACACCCGCCTGACCCGGCGGCCCAATCATGGAATGCGGTTTAACCCGCGGTTAATTCTGGAGAATCCTATGTTTCGCGTGATGAAGCTACTGCACTTTATCGGTTTGATACTGTTTCTGGGCAGTATCCTGTCGTTCATTCTGGTATCGACGTTGATGGAGGGGGCGGCGCTGGAGTGGATGGTGTTTGGTCGCCGCATCATCAGTGCCGGTACGCAGGCGTTGACCTTGCCGGGGATGTGGTTGATGGCCATCAGCGGGCTGCTGATGGCGTTCAAACGCTATGGTGTCCGTGTGCGGTTTGTACAGATCAAGGCGCTGATCATGTTGCTGATTGTGCTCAATGCGCACCTGCTGGTGATGCCAGCTGTCGGGCGGGCGACGGCGCTGGCGATACAGTCGCTGGCGGCGGGGCACTTGAGCGCGGACTATCATGCGGCGTATCTGCAGGAATCCATCTGCGGTGCCGTGAACGTGTTGCTGACCTTGCTGGCCGCTGCCGTGGGCGTATGGCGCGTGGGCGTCCGCCCGCCCCAGCGACCTGCGGCCGCCTGTCCGGCCTGATGTGGATGCTTAGTCCGGGGTGTCGGCTGCTGCGGGCGCAGGGTTGAGCTGAGCCAGCCGGGCTTGTAACGCCAGCAAGGCGGTGCGCTCCGGGCTGTCGTCGGCTTCCAGCTGCAGGTCTTCT
Organism: Leeia aquatica; assembly: GCF_012641365.1. Lineage (NCBI taxonomy): Bacteria > Pseudomonadati > Pseudomonadota > Betaproteobacteria > Neisseriales > Leeiaceae > Leeia > Leeia aquatica. The sequence goes on along the minus strand of NZ_JABAIM010000001.1, from coordinate 1,360,928 downwards.
GCCAGTTGCTGCTGCAGGGTAGTGAACAGGGCGGTTTGCGCCGGGGCGGGTAGCAGCTGTTGCAGCAGCTGCAGGCTGTCGCCATGCAGGGGGTGCATCAGGCTGAGGCGGCGCAGCAGGTTGAGCCCGAAGGGCGGGCAGGTGATGACTTCAAACGCCAGCATCAGCGCGGCCTTGCGACTGAGTCCCAGTGCGGCGCGCTGTTGCCACAGGTAGACCGCCTGGGTCAGCAGAATCAGGTAGATGGCGGCCATCTGGGTGAGCCAAACCGAGCCTGGCCGGAACAGCAGCAGCACCAGCGGCAGGCCCAGCAGCAGCTGAATGGCCAGCAGGCCACACAGGTAGCGCAAGGGCTGCAGCGTGCGCTGCAGCTCAAGCAGGGCCTGGCGATCCAGCGCAGGTGCGCTGGTGTACCAGTTCAGCCTGAGCAGCAGCTGGCCGGGCGCAAAGGGGTTGGGGATGTGCAAGTAGCGCCCGCGCAGGGGCAGTCCGCTTGGCGCGCTGACGTGCCAAGTGGAGCCGGTGCTGTGCAGCAGCAGTTCATTGCGATACAGCAGCTGGGCGGAATCGAACAGATAAAAGCCGACCACCCCCAGCACCAGCAGCACCTCAAACGGAGGCAGGTGCAGCATCATTCCTTCTTGCGGAAGAGGGAGGCCACCCAGCCACCCAGCGCGACAAACACCCCGGCAATGATTTTCCAACCTGCGGCAAAGAAGGACACAATGGCGGCCCAGAAGCCCTTTTTGGTAGCCACAGCAGCGGCACCACCGGCAATCAGCGCGGCGAGGCCGTACTCGGCGGTCTTGTCACCATCCTGATATTCCGCGTAGCGCTGACCGGCCACGTAGTCGTAGCCCTTGATGGCCTCCTTGAATTCCTTGATGGCCGCTTCAAGGTCTTGCGGTTCGGCTACCAGCGTCACTTCGGTCACGCCAGTACGGCCCAGCACGCGGGTGTTGTAGTTCACCACCGCCTGGCCGCCGCTCAGGTAGTTGATCGACCAGGTCAGGCGTTTTGAGTCCGGATCGTAGAAGGGTTCCTGATGCCAGCCTTGTACCGTCATGGGGGCCCAGCCCAATTTGGCACGCTCGGCATTGCCAGCAATGGCACCGTCCTTCATGCTTTGCAGCAGCTCGGCGGCGTCAATCTTCTCGTCATCCTTCACATGCCCGGTATCTTCGTAGCTGAACACAGCGAACCACTTGCCGCCCTTGGGGGCAAAGTAGTATTCAGGCTTGCCGGTATCCAGGTTTTCCCAGTGTGCCATCAGGCGGCGGGTGTCGGCATCCTGCAGGTACTCATAGTCCTTGGGCAGCTTGAAGGTGCCGTAACTGCCCACCTGCACCTGGCTGGGGCCGTTGACGAAGTTGAGCGATTTGAAGAACGCGGCCTCGGCATCTGCTTCGGCATTCGCGGTACTGACGGTCCCGGATGTCGCCTCTTCCGCCCAGCTGGGTTGAAGCAAGAGGACGGGCAAGAGCAGGCTGAGTTTTCGCAGGCTGGACAGCATGGGCAGGCTCCCTGTGATGTTCTGGTTATATGATGAATGGATTTTGAGGCATTCTATCATGCGCAATGTGCTGCGGCTTTGCGATTACTGTTGCTTCAGCCAGTCCCGCTCGGTCAGGAAGTCGCTATACAGGCGGGCTTCCGGGCTGCCTGGTTCGGGCTGCCAGTCGTAGCGCCAGCTGGCGTGTGGTGGCATGGAGAGCAGGATGGATTCGGTGCGGCCACCGGATTGCAGGCCGAACAGGGTGCCACGGTCCCATACCAGGTTGAATTCCACGTAGCGGCCACGGCGGTAGAGCTGGAAGTCACGCTCGCGCTCGCCATAGGGCGTATCCCGGCGTTGCTGCAGGATAGGCAGGTAGGCGGTGAGGAAAGCATCGCCGACGGCACGGGTCAGTGAAAAACTTTGCTCAAAGCCGGGCTGGTTGAAGTCATCAAAGAAGATGCCGCCAATGCCGCGCGGTTCCTGCCGGTGCTTGAGGTGGAAGTAGCGGTCGCAGGCGGCTTTCATTTGCGGGTAGTACTGCTCGCCAAACGGGGCCAGCGCGTCATGGCAGGTTTGGTGAAAGTGGATGACATCGGCCTCAAAGCCATAGTAGGGTGTCAGGTCCATGCCGCCACCAAACCACCACACGGGCTCTTGGCCTTCGGCCAGCGCGCAGAAGCAGCGTACATTGAGGTGTACGGTGGGCGCATAAGGGTTACGCGGGTGCAGCACCAGCGACACCCCCATCGCTTCCCAGCGGCGACCAGCCAGCTCGGGGCGGTGGGCCGAGGCCGAGGGCGGCAACTGCTCACCCAGCACATGCGAGAACAAGACGCCGCCGCGCTCCAGTACCGTGCTGTCTTCCGTCAGGCAGGACAGGCCGCCGCCCCCTTGCGGGCGTATCCAGCTGTCGCGCTGGAAGGAGTGACCATCGACCTGCTCCAGCGCGGTGACGATGCGCTGCTGCAAGTCTTGCAGATAGTGTTTGATGGCGGGCAGGTCCATGCGGGGTCCAGTGGTGTGACGCTGAAAACGCCACATTGTCCGGGTTTGTCCGGCTGGCGGCAATGGTCGGTCAGGGCAGGGGGCCGAATACCGCTTCGCTGTTGTGGCGCAGTGCTTGTGCCAGCTCAGGCAGGGGCATGCCACCACGCAGCTCGGCCAACACTTGGGCGATACGCGGCAGCCAGGCGGGCTGATTACGGCCTCGGTGGTCCCACTCCGGCGGGATGTCCGGTGCATCGGTTTCCAGCACCAGCGCCGACAGCGGCAGGGTCTGTGCCAGTTCGCGTACCCGGCGCGCGCGCGGGAAGGTCATCACCCCGCCAAAGCCAAGCTTGAAGCCCAGCTCGATAAAGGCGGCAGCCTGCTGCGGGCTGCCATTGAAGGCATGCGCGATGCCGCCGCGCACCGGATGGCGGCGCAGGTATTTCAGTACCTGATCCTGTGCGCGGCGAACATGCAGGATTACTGGCAGATCGAAGCGCTGGGCCAGCTTGAGCTGGGCCACAAAGAAATCAATCTGCTTCTGCTGGGAAAGGCCGTCAACAAAGAAGTCCAGCCCGATTTCGCCGATGGCAATGGGGCGGTGCTGCTGCACCAGCTGCGCCAGTTCGTCGAGGTGTTCGGGTTGATGGTGGCTGTCGATATAGATCGGGTGCAGGCCGAGCGCGACCCGGCAGCAGGGCCATGGCGTGGAGGGCAGGCTGCGGCAATTTTCGATGAAGACTGCGGGCAGCACCATGGCGCTGACATCGGCCTGCAAGGCGGTTTGCACCACCTGCTCACGGTCGGCGTCGAACTCCGGCGCGTCAAGATGGCAGTGGGTGTCGATCCACACAACAGGCTCAGTGGTGATTACGACGGCGCTGCAGGCGCTCCACCACCGGCAGGGCGCGCAGGTGGCGCAGCACGGTGGCGAGGTGCTGGCGGTGCTCCACCTGGATCAGGAAGCGGATGGAGGTGAAGTTGGGCCGCTCTTCAAATTCTTCCAGATGTACGTTGACGATATTGGAGTTCTGCTCCGAGATCACGGCAGCGATCTGCGCCAGGACGCCACGGTCGTTGCTGGCGATGATGTCCACGCCGACTTCGAACAGGCGGCCCGCCACCGGATCCCATTCCACGTCTACCAGCTTGTCCTGATCGACATCGCTGCGGTGGATCACCGGGCAATCGGCGGTATGAATCACCAGGCCCTGGCCTTTGTTGATGAAGCCGACGATATTATCGCCCGGGATCGGGTAACAACATTTGGCGAACTGCAAGGCCATGTTTTCCCAGCCGCGGATCGGGATGGCGGAGAGGTTGCTGGCTTCGTTGGGTTCGATGCCTTCAGCCATCAGCAGGCCGCGCGCCACCACCATGGAGAGGCGTTTGCCGAGGCCAATGTCGGCCAGCAGATCGGCCTTGTCCGGCAGCCCGTTCTCGCGCAGATAGTGCTCCCACACATGGTCCGACACCGCGCCATGGCGGGGCGAGAACACCTGCAGCGCCTGCTGCAGCAAGCGCTCACCCAGGCGAACGGATTCGCCAAACTGCATGGTTTTCAGGTAGTGCCGGATGTGCGAGCGAGCCTTGCCGGTGGCAACAAAAGACAGCCACGACGGATTGGGGTAAGCATTGGGGTCGGTCACGATCTCGACGCGGTCACCACTGCGCAGGCGGGTGCGCAGCGGGGCCAGCTCGAAATTGACCCGGGCGGCCACGCAGTGGGTGCCAATGTCGGTATGCACCGCGTAGGCGAAGTCGATGGCGGTGGCCCCTTGTGGCAGCGCCAGAATGCGCCCCTTGGGGGTGAACACGTACACCTCGTCCGGGAACAGATCGACCTTGATGTGCTCGAGGAATTCGGCAGCGTCGCCGCTCTCCGACTGAATATCCAGCAGGCGCTGCAACCATTTGTGGGTGCGTTGCTGTACGTCGTTGAGGTTGCCCTCCGCGCTCTTGTACATCCAGTGCGAAGCCAGACCATCTTCCGCCGTCTGGTGCATTTCGCTGGAGCGAATCTGCACTTCAATCGGTGTGCCGTATGGGCCAAACAGCGTGGTGTGCAGCGACTGATAGCCATTGGCTTTGGCAATGGCGATGTAGTCCTTGAACTTGCCGGGAATGGGCTTGTACAGTGCATGCAGGGCACCGAGCGCCAGATAGCACGACGGGATGTCGTTCACGATCACCCGAAAGCCATAGATATCCAGCACCTCGGAGAAGGAGAGGTGTTTTTCCTGCATCTTCTTGTAGATGCTGTACAGGTGCTTTTCTCGGCCACTCACCTGCGCTTGCAGGCGGGCATCCTGCAGGCGTTGCTGGATCGCCCCCAGAATCTTGTCCACCAGCTGCCGCCGGTTACCTCGGGCGGCCTTCACCGCCTTGGCCAGTACCTGATAGCGATTGGGGTGCAGATAGCGGAAGCTGAGGTCTTCCAGCTCCTGATAGACGGCATTCAGCCCGATGCGGTTGGCAATCGGGGCGTAAATGTCCATCGTCTCGCGGGCGATGCGTTTTTGCTTGTCCGGGTGCATGGCACCCAGCGTGCGCATATTGTGCAGCCGGTCGGCAATCTTGATCAGGATGATGCGGATGTCGCGGGCCATCGCCAGCAACATTTTGCGGAAATTTTCCGCCTGTGCTTCTTCCTGGCTTTGCAGCTCGATGCGCTCCAGCTTGGAGAGGCCATCGACCAGGTCGGCCACTGCTTTGCCAAACAGCTCCTGCAATTCCTGCTTGGTGACGGGGGTGTCTTCCACCACATCGTGCAGCAGGGCGGCGGTCAGCGCCTGAGGGTCCATCCGCCAGTCGGCCAGAATGCTGGCGACGGCCAAAGGATGGGAGATGTAAGGCTCGCCGCTCTTGCGAAACTGGCCCTCATGGGCCACTTCGCCAAAACGATAGGCCGCATCCAGCTGGGCGACCTCTTCACTATCGAGGTAGGCCGCCAGCTTGTCAAAAAAGTCGGAGACGTCCTTGTCCATCGGGCCACCCTGCATGGGCACGGCAACTGCCACGCGCACGCCTTGACCGGCAGTGAGGGGGGCCGGAGGAGGATTCATGCGGTGAGACGATCAGTCGCGATAACGGTTCACAATGTCATCGGCCAGCTTGCCCTGCGCCAGCTCCTTCAAGGCCACTACGGTGGGCTTGTCGCGGCCCTGTTCCACCAGCGGGGTGGAGCCGTTGGCAATCTGACGTGCACGCGTGGTGGCGGCCAGGGTCAGGTTGTAACGGTTGGACATGCGCTTCAGGCAATCATCAATGGTAATGCGGGCCATGGTTCACTCTTCAAAATACATTAAAAAACAGCGGCGTACCGCAAAGGGCGGCTATTTTACCGGCTTGCTGGCCAAACGGCCAGCCTTCAGCCTTAGCCTTTAAGTTCGGCAATCAGTGTGGTGTGACGTTCCATCTGGCTGGCAATACGCAGACGAGCGGCACGCACCAAGCTGATGATGTCGCGTACGGCTTCATCAATATACTCATTCACGATCACGTAATCGTATTCGTCTACGTGGCGGATTTCTTCCTGTGCCGACTGCATGCGACGCTGGATAGCGTCTTCGCTATCCTTGGCGCGACCACGCAGGCGACGCTCCAGCGTTTCCAGTGACGGCGGCAGTACAAACACCGAGATCGCCTGCGGGAACAGCTTGCGGACTTGCTGCGCGCCTTGCCAGTCAATCTCCAGCAGGATGTCCTGCCCCTTGGCCAGTTGCTCACGTATCCAGCGCTCTGAGGTACCGTAGAAATTACCGTACACCTCAGCGTGCTCCAAGAATTCGCCACGACCAATCATGGCGACGAATTCGTCGCGCGAGACAAAATGATAGTCGGTACCATGCCGCTCGCCTTCACGCGGTGCGCGCGTGGTGTAGGACACCGACAGGCGCACATTGCTGTCTGCGGCCAGCAAGGCTGATACCAGGGTGGTTTTGCCAGCACCGGAAGGGGCGGCCACGATAAAGATATTGCCGGTTTGCATGGGAGCCTGCACTGCCTTGGCGCGGTTGCGCACGTAGTCTTTCATGGATTGAGGGTATCACAAGGGCTGGCTGACGTTAAGCCTTTGGCAAAACGTTGCCATCCGTCTTGGTGTCCGATGTCGACGGGCACCGTCAATCCGGATGGGGTGGCGGATGCGGGGGGCTAGTGCAGGAGGTTGTAAGCCAGCGCGGTCAGCCCCAGCCAGAGTACACCGCCAATAATCAGCAAGACAGACTGGTGTTCGGCAAGCCAGCGGTCATAGGCACGCCACCATGAGGCGGCATCGGGGTCGCTGGCAACAGACAGCGCCATGTCTTCCTGCACGGCATCTTCTGAAGAGTAGCCGTTACCTTGCATGATCAAGGCCCCGATACCACCCACACCCAAGCCTACGCAGGAGGACACATTGACAAACTGCAGGAGGGTTTGGCTCCCCAGCCAGTAGCAGGCTGCAACGGTTGCCAAGGCCGCAACCAGCTCAATGTAGAGCAGGTGTTTCAAGGCGCGTTTGTAATACATGATGGGTTTGCGTGGACGTCGGGGTTATCTTGGCGTGCACCATGACACATTTCGCAGGGCCTTGCCAGTCAAAAATGCGTCACTTTTTCGACAATGAATGTCGCAGAATTGTAGTTTTTTGGTAGGAAAAGTACGTATTTTTGCGTATTTTGTTTGCGATGAATTGCTTAAGTATTTGAAATTAAACAACTATTGCATTGCAAAAAAGCGATTGCATCGACAGTCCATCTTACATACAATCAATTTCCCTCTCTGCTGATGCGGAGAAGGCAGATACCGCAAGTGTTCGCGCATTACCCGGATCAGCTCCCCGCAGTGCGACAGGTCGGGCCACAAGCCAGACGGGTCGTGCCAAGTGGGGCAAGCGAGCGAAGGACTTTGCCAGACTGGTAACCCGTGAATAACCGGGGGTGCGATCATGGGTCAGCTGATTGCCCCCGCTGCTGTGGAAAGAATTGCAGATGAGCAGACAGCAATGGCTGGACGGTACGCTGTATCGCCGTCACTTTGAGCAGGATAGTTGCGGTTTTGGCTTGATCGCCAACCTGGATGACAAACCGAGCCACTGGCTGGTGCAGACCGCTATTGATTCGCTGGCCCGCTTGACCCACCGGGGGGCGGTGGCGGCGGATGGCAAGTCGGGTGATGGTTGCGGCCTGCTGTTCAAGAAACCGAGCGCCTTCCTGCGTGAAGTGGCTGGGGCCTGTGGTTTCCCGCTGGCAGACAATTACGCCGCCGGCCTGGTGTTCCTCAATGCGGACAGCACTATCGCCAATGATTCGCGCGCCATCCTGCGCAGTGAGCTGACCCGGCAAGGGCTGCAGGTGGCCGGTTTCCGTCCGGTGCCGACCAATCCGGAAGCCTTGGGCGACTACGCCCGGCAAACCCTGCCGATCATCGAGCAGGTGTTCGTCAACTGCCCGGCGACCATGGATGCCGATGCGTTCGAGCGCAATCTGTATATTGCCCGTCGCCGTGCCGAAAAGGCCGCCGGTGCGGGTGACGCCTCCTTCTATGTGCCGACCTTGTCCTGTCGGGTGATCAGTTACAAGGGGCTGGTGACGCCGGCCAACCTGCCGGTGTTCTTCCCGGACCTGAAAGATCCGCGTTTCCTGTCGTCCCTCGCGGTTTTCCACCAGCGCTTCTCCACCAACACCTGGCCGGAGTGGCGGCTGGCGCAGCCGTTCCGCCTGCTGGCGCACAACGGTGAAATCAACACGGTGCAGGGTAACCGCTCCTGGGCGCGCTCGCGCGAGCAGGTGATGGCCTCGCCGCTGATCCCGAACATGGATGACATCCGCCCCATCGTCAGCACCGATGGCTCGGATTCCATGTCGATGGACAATATGCTGGAAGCGCTGGTGATGGGCGGCATTCCGCTGTTCCGAGCGCTGCGGCTGATGGTGCCACCGGCTTGGCAGAACGTCGACAGCATGGACCGCGATCTGCGCGCCTACTATGAATACACCTCAATGCAGATGGAGCCATGGGACGGTCCGGCGGGCATCGTGCTGACCGATGGCAAGGTGGCCGCCTGCATGCTGGACCGCAACGGCCTGCGCCCGGCCCGCTACGTGGTGACGCGTGACCGCCACCTGACCATTTCTTCGGAAATTGGCGTCTGGCCATATCAGCCGGAAGACGTGGTCAGCAAGGGCCGCGTCAAGCCGGGCCAGATCTTCGCGGCAGACCTGACCACCGGCGAGCTGATGACCTCGCTCGACATCGACAGCCACATCAAGGAATCCGCCCCGTTCCGCCAATGGGTGCGCGACAACGCCCGCTATATTGAAACCGCGCTGGACGAAGATGGTCTGGGCCCGGTGATGGAAAAGAAGGAACTGCAGGCGTACCAGAAGCAGTTCCAGCTCACCTTTGAAGAGCGCGATCAGGTGATTCGCGTGCTGGCGGAGGACGCGCAGGAAGCGGTCGGCTCGATGGGCGACGATACGCCGATGGCGGTGTTGTCACAGAAAATCCGCTCCCCCTTCGATTACCTGCGCCAGCAGTTTGCCCAGGTGACCAACCCGCCCATCGACCCGATCCGTGAAGCCATCGTAATGTCGCTCAACACGGTGTTTGGCCCGGAACGCAATATTTTCGAACAAAGCCCGGACCACGCCAAGCGGCTGGAGATTCGCTCGCCGGTGCTGTCACACGAGAAGTATGTGCGGCTGACCAGCCAGTCGGACCCGAACTACCGCGCGGTACGCTTCGAGCTGTGCTACAACCCGCAGGAAAAGAGCCTGCAGCAGGCGCTGAGTGACCTGAGCGAAGAGGTGCTGGCGGCGGCACGCAGCGGCGGGGTGATACTGGTGCTGTCGGATCGTTCGATCCGCAAGGACCGGCTGCCGATGCATGCACTGTTCGCCACCGGTGCCGTACATACCGCGCTGATCAACGCTGGCCTGCGCACCAAAACCAACCTGGTGGTGGAAACCGCAACCGCGCGTGATCCGCACCACTTTGCCTGTCTGATCGGGGTGGGTGCTTCGGCGGTCTACCCGTATCTGGCGTATCAGACGGTGCACGAGCTGCGCGAGGGCGGGCAGATCAATGGCGAGACCAATGACCTGCTGGCGCATTACCGCAAAGGCATCAACAAAGGCCTGCTCAAGGTGCTGTCGAAAATGGGCATCTCCACCATCGCCAGCTATCGCGGTGCGGGCCTGTTTGAAGCCGTTGGCGTGCACGACGAAGTGATGCAGCTGTGCATGCCGAATACGGTGACCCGCCTCTCCGGTGCCAACTTTGCCGACTTTGAAGAAGACATGCAGGCGCTGGCGCGGCAGGCGTGGAACCCGATGCGGCCCATCGGTCAGGGTGGTCTGCTCAAATATGTGTTTGGCGAGGAATACCACGCCTATAACCCGGATGTGGTGACCTGGCTGCAAAAAGCGGTGCAACAGGGCGACTATCAAGCCTACCGCAAGTATGCCGACTTGGTGAACCAGCGTCCGGTGGCGATGTTCCGCGACCTGCTGCAGCTGAAGACGGGCGACGGCATCGCACTGGAAGACGTGGAGCCGGTGGAGGACATCCGCAAGCGTTTCGACTCGGCGGGCATGTCGCTCGGCGCGCTCAGCCCGGAAGCGCACGAGGCGCTGGCTGAGGCAATGAACCGCATCGGTGGCCGCTCCAATTCGGGTGAGGGTGGCGAAGACCCGGCCCGCTACGGCACCATCAAGAATTCCAAGATCAAGCAGGTGGCGACTGGCCGCTTCGGGGTGACGCCGCATTATCTGGTCAACGCCGAAGTGCTGCAGATCAAGATCGCGCAAGGCGCCAAGCCGGGCGAGGGCGGCCAGCTGCCGGGCGACAAGGTGTCGCCGCTGATTGCCCGCCTGCGCTGCTCCAAGCCGGGCATTCCGCTGATTTCGCCGCCGCCGCACCACGATATTTATTCCATTGAAGATCTGGCACAGCTGATTTTTGACCTGAAGCAGGTCAACCCCAGTGCGCTGGTATCAGTCAAGCTGGTGGCAGAGCCTGGGGTGGGCACGGTGGCGGCGGGTGTGGCCAAGGCGTATGCCGACCTGATCACCATTTCCGGCTACGACGGTGGTACCGGTGCTTCGCCGCTCACTTCGGTCAAGTACGCGGGTACGCCGTGGGAGCTGGGGCTGGCCGAGGCACAACAGGTGCTGCGCGCCAACGGCCTGCGTGGCCGGGTGCGGGTGCAGACCGACGGTGGCCTGAAAACCGGTCTGGACGTGGTCAAGGCCGCCATCCTGGGCGCCGAGAGCTTTGGCTTCGGTACCGGCCCGATGGTGGCGCTGGGTTGCAAATACCTGCGCATCTGCCACCTGAACAACTGCGCCACCGGGGTAGCGACGCAAGAGATCAAGCTGCGCAGCAAGCACTTCATCGGCCTGCCGGAGATGGTGATCAATTACTTCACCTTCATCGCGCAGGAAACCCGGGAGTGGATGGCCAAGCTGGGCGTCTCCCGGCTGGACGAGCTGATTGGGCGCATGGACCTGCTGCAGCTGCTGGAAGGTCAGTCACCGCGTCAGCAACGCCTGCAGATGCAGTCGCTGCTGGGGCAAGGCGATATCCCTGCCAGCGAGCCGCGCTTCTGCGTGGAGGCCAGCAACCCCTCGTTTGACAAAGGCGAGCTGGCCGAGCAGATGGTGCAGGATGCGCAGCTGGCACTGCAGCACCGCAGCATGCAAGAGCTGTATTACCCGATCCAGAATACCCAGCGCTCCATCGGGGCGCGCCTGTCGGGCGAGATTGCCCGTCGCTGGGGGGTGGAAGGCTTGCCAGAGGGCACGCTGCATGTCCGCTTCAAAGGCAGCGCCGGGCAGAGCTTTGGCGTGTGGAACGCCCGTGGCCTGAGCCTGACCCTGGAAGGCGACGCCAACGACTACGTCGGCAAGGGCATGAACGGCGGGCGTATTGTCATCGCGCCGCCGCCCAAGGCGGCTTACAAGGGCTATGAGTCGGTGATCATCGGTAACACCTGCTTATACGGTGCCACGGGTGGCCGTTTGTACGCAGCGGGTCTGGCGGGTGAGCGGTTTGCGGTGCGTAACTCCGGTGCGCTGGCGGTGGTGGAAGGGGTCGGCGAGCACGGCTGCGAGTACATGACCGGTGGTTGCGTGATCGTGCTGGGGGAAACTGGTGGCAACTTCGGCGCGGGGATGACCGGCGGTTTCGCCATGGTGTACGACGAACACGACAAGATCGTTCGCCGCTACAACAATGAACTGGTGGACATCCAGCTGATCACCGGCGAGGCCTACGGCCACATCCGGCAGTTCCTGCGTGAGCGGATCGAAGAGCATGTCGAATACACTGGCTCCGAGCGGGGCCGTGACATCCTCGACGATTTCAGCGAGGCGGTCGGCAAGTTCTGGCTGGTCAAGCCGAAGGCGGCCAAGCTGGAAAGCTTGCTGAAGGATTGATGCGCGCGCCGTGGCAGTTGCCACGGCAGTCAGGCCAGCGGGGCAACCCGCAGGCGGACACGGCGGGAGGTTCCCGCCCTACAGGATTGAGGCGTAAGCATGGGCGACGTATTCCAGTTTTTGAATCTGCCGCGTAACCCCGGCGAGAAGAAACCCGCCAGCGTGCGGAAAATCGAGTTCAAGGAAATCTACCAGCCGCTGGGGCGGGAGCAGGCCATGGAGCAGGCCAGCCGCTGCCTGGGCTGTGGCAACCCCTATTGCGAATGGGAGTGCCCGGTACACAATTTCATCCCCAACTGGCTGAAGCTGGTGCGGGAGGGCAAGCTGTTTGAAGCTGCCGAGATGTCGCACAAGACCAACTCCCTGCCCGAAGTCTGTGGCCGGGTGTGTCCGCAAGACCGGCTGTGCGAAGGCGCCTGTACCCTGAATGACGATTTCGGCGCGGTCAGCATTGGCTCCATCGAGAAATACATTACCGACGAAGCGTGGAAGGCCGGTTGGCGGCCCGATATGTCGGACGTGGTATGGACCAGCAAGAAGGTGGCGGTGATCGGTGCCGGCCCGGCTGGGCTGGCGTGCGCCGATGTGCTGGTGCGCAATGGGGTGAAGCCGGTGGTGTTTGACCGCTATGAAGAAATCGGCGGCCTGCTCACCTTTGGCATCCCCGAATTCAAGCTGGAAAAGGATGTGCTGCAACGTCGGCGGCAAATGATGGAGGAAATGGGGGTGGAATTCCGCCTCAATACCGATATCGGCCGCGACATCATGATCGATGAACTGCTGCGCAACTACGACGCGGTGTTCATGGGCATGGGGGCGTACAAATACATGAAGGGAGGCTTTGAAGGTGAAGACCTGCCCGGTGTACAGGAAGCGCTGCCTTTCCTGATCACCAATGTGCGCAACAACCTGGGCACCCTCAAGGATGGCGAGGTTTTCCAGAGTGTGGCGGGCCAACGGGTGGTGGTGCTGGGCGGTGGCGATACCGCCATGGACTGCAACCGCACCTCGATCCGTCAGGGTGCCGCCAGTGTGACCTGCGCCTACCGCCGTGACGAAGCCAATATGCCGGGTTCGCGCCGCGAAGTGGCCAATGCCAAGGAAGAGGGCGTGGAGTTCCTGTGGAACCGCCAGCCGGTTGGCGTGGTGCAGCTGGATGGTCATCTTGGCGTCAAGCTGGTCACCACCCAGCTGGGTGCGCCAGATGCCAAGGGCCGCCGCGCGCCGGAAGTGATCCCCGGCTCCGAGGAAATCCTGCCTGCGGACGTGGTGATCGTGGCGTTTGGTTTTCAGGTTGAGCCGGAAAGCTGGTTTTCCGCGCAAGGCATCCAGACTGACGACCGTGGCCGCACTGTCGCCCCGGCCAGCCAGCCCTTCAAGCACCAGACCAGCAACCCGAAGATCTTTGCCGGTGGCGACCAGGTGCGCGGGGCCGATCTGGTGGTGCGTGCCGTGTTTGAGGGCCGCCAGGCCGCCGAAGGCATGCTGGCCTACCTCGGCGTCTGGTAAGCTGTACCTGCCGCACACCAACCCGCCGTGGGGTGACCTGCGGCGGGTTTTTGTTTACATGTTGAAAGGCTACTGTATGGCGCTGCTCCGATGGGTGTTGCCGATACTCTTTCTAGTGCAAAGCACGGTAGGTACTTTGATGTTCAGGCAGCTCAAGCGAGCACATCCCAATGTTTACTTGGCGTTAGGGCAACCCAGCCTTTTCTCTTCATCATGGGATACGACCACCAAGGTCTTTGCCTTCGTTTTCAGACGACAGCACAAAGTGCTGGGGGATCGCAGGCTTAGTGTGCTGTCGGACTGTGCTCTTGGGTTAACGGCTATGTACCTGATCACCTTTGGGCTGCACATTTTCTACCCCCGATAACATCCCTGATGTGCCCGGGATAATGATGAGAGCGCTTGGCTATGTCTGACGATATCCCCCACCGCAATCAATCACCATACGGCCGGTGGATTGCGTCGTATCTGTTGCGGGCGGCTTGGGATGATGAGTCCTAGCCATTGAGCTTTCAGATCTCGGGGCCTTCAGATCAGTGTTGTCAGACTGGGTAAAATGTAACGAATCCGCATGCAGTCGAATGAGGAGGCTTGCTTGGAAATCATGAATCCAGAAATTGACTATGCAGCAGAGTGTGACAGTCTCCGTGCTGCGTATGTCAGGGCACACCCTCAGCAGCGCTTGAAGGTCATAATGCAACGGATTGCACAACAAGAAATTGGGGCGACTCGTCTGGTGACGATGGTTTCAGCAGTGGAAGCCTTGGCAAGATCGCTGGTTGTGAACTCTGTAGCAGCTAAAACTAATCAAAAGCTGGACATTGAGGGAGCGTACAAGAAGTTCAGGAATGGCAAGCCTGAAGACATGGTGAGGATGGTGTTGGAGCATTATGACAAGGGCGACCCTGGATTGTTTTTTCAAGGAGATACTTGGGACCTGTTTCGCCTTGCGGTTGATTTTCGTAACCTCATTGTCCATGAGTGTACCTTCTTGGGGCAGGATAAGTACCCTGCATTGATATGGGCTTGCGAAGAAGTGCTGAATGCACTGAAAGAGGTCGCAGGTTTAAAAAGCTGAGACCTGCTGAGTTTTGATCTCCCGAAACCGCCCTCGTGGCGGGTTTTTACAATCCCGCAACAGTCTCATTCGCCATGCTGTGTGCTTTCCAGAGCAGGGCAGGGCGGTGATGCAGACTTCCGGATTGCGGGTCGTGGTGACGGGGGCCAGTCGGGGCATTGGTCTGGCGCTGGCGCGGCAGTTTCATCAGGCCGGTAATCCGGTGGTGCTGGTCGGGCGGGATGAGGCGGCGCTGCAGCAGGCGGTGGCCAGCCTGCCGGGCTCGCAGTATGCCTGCGCTGACCTGAGCCGGATGGCGGACTGCCTGCAACTGGCGGCGCGCTTTCCGGAGGTGCAGGTACTGGTCAATAACGCCGGGGTGCAATGCAGTGGCGCGCTGGATAGCCTCTCACCTCAGGCCGTGCAGGATGAACTGCATACCAATCTGTTGGCACCCATGCTGTTGACGCAAGCCTGGCTGCCGCAGCTGCGGCAGCAGCCAGTGGCGGCGGTGGTGAATGTCTGCTCGGTATTGGGCTGGATGCCGAAAGCTTCTGCCCTGAGCTACTGCGCCAGCAAGGCGGGCTTGCTCAACTTCAGCCAGGGGCTGCGTGCGCAGTTGGCGGGGAGCCCGATTCGGGTATTCGAGCTGGTGCCACCGCTAGTGGATACCGCCATGACCCAGGGTCGGGGGCAGGGCAAGCTCAGCCCGGAGCAGGTGGCGGCGGCATTCTGGCGCGGCTGGCAGCGGGACCAGTGGCAGATTCACATTGGCAAGGCCAGGCTGGCCCGCCTGTTGGTGCGCTGGTTGCCCGCCGTGGCAAGGCGGGTGTTAAGCCGCAGCTAGCCATTCTTGTGCTGGTTCGAGCAGCAGCAGGAGCCGCCGACCCAGGCCCGGCTGGTGGCGCATACCCGTATCGACAAGATGACCTTGTCCAAGGCCATCCGCAAACTGGAAGACATGGGGCTGGTGGCGCGGGTACCGTCTGCCACCGATACCCGGGCGGTTGAGGTTGGCTTTACCGAGTCCGGCAGGCAGTTGATTCATGCGGCCATCCTGGCGGTGGAGCGAACGGACGATGCCTTCTTCTCCCGGCTGGATGGCGGGCAGCTGACCGACTGGAAGCGGCTGACCCGCAGCCTGCTGACGGGTGGGGCACTGTGAAGAATGTGTAACGGGGCACGCGCTGGTTATGCGATTGTCCTGTGCTACAGTGCTGTTTTTTGTAAAAGGCGGGGTCGCCGATGTTGATGTCGCTATTGATGAGTGGGGTGGTGCTGGCGTCCGGTTATAACGTCGACCCCAAGCCCCTGCCGCAGACCCTGCTGTACACCCGGCTGGCCAAGGGCTGTGAAGAGGTGTCGCTGCAAGGCTGGAAACACCCGGTCAAAGGCGTATTTGAGCACAATCGCGTCAAACTCTATCGGGTGCAGCTGTGCAACGAGCGCAAGTACCCGGTGTTTTATGTCGATGTGCCGTATGACCCGCAAGGGCAGACCGGGGACTACTTCTGGCCCTTGTATGAATCCCTGCGTAAGGCCAACGGTGGCTGGCCGCTGTCGCTGGTGGCGGTCAACAACAACACCGTGATCATGCTGACCTGGCGCAAGGATGGCGTGGCCCTGCCGGAGTTCGAATTCTACAAGCCGGACCCGGCCTGACCCTCCCACAGGCTCATCGCGGCAGGCACTGGTCGGCGTCACACAGCAAGCCGGGCTCGCCAGCGGGCAGCGGAAAGCGCTCCTCCAGCCAGGCGGACCAGGCGTCCCCCTTTCCCATGAAGGGAGACAGCTCGATGCGTTGCCACTGACCCTCCTGCTCCAGCACCAGCGTCGGGAAACCGCGTCCACCTGCGCGGGCCAGCTGCTGGCGGCTGGCCGCAACATGGCTCAGCGTTGGATCGCCGGATTGCGCCTGCCAGGCGTGCACGAAGTCGGCCTCCGGCAAACCGATCTGCATCGCTTGCTCGCGCAGCACCTCGGGGTCGGCAATACGGCGGCCTTCGACAAAGTGGGCACACTGCAGCTGCGCCAGCAGGTCCAGCCCGCGTCCGCCCAGGCTGTCTGCCGCCAGCAGGGCGGTGGTGGGGGGCTCGGAATCAAATACGGCGTGCGGGTCTTGCAGCAGGCCATCCCGGTAGGCGGCACTGAAGGGCTGACCGGTCAGCGCGGCGATGCGGTCATCGTGTAACAGCACAAAGTCACGCAAAGCCGGGGTGACTGGCTGTCGCTGCGCACCCATCATCATGCCGCCCGCGTGCAGCACCATCGGCAGGTGCTGGCGTGCAGCCTTGATCAGTGGCGCGGCACCGTAGCACCAGCCACAGAAGGGGTCCAGAAAGTAGTGCAGGGTTGCCATGGTGTAGTCCTTGTCTGGGGGCAGCGGCAGGCCGCTGCCCCTTTGTCTTACCAGGGCATTTCGCCCTTGTTGACCTTGGCACCGATTTCCAGCGACAGCATGCCGGTGGCCGCGGGCCATTGCTGCTTCATGCGCTGGATGACGGTAGCACCGTCTTTGCCTTCCTGCAGGGCCGTTTCATAGCTTTGCAGATAGTCGCGGGTGAAGCGGATGGCGCTGACGTCCAGCGCACTGCCCGGCTTCATGTGGCCCGGTACAACGGATTGTGGCTGCAAGGCCTGCATCTCGTCCAGCTGGGCACGCCAGGCGGAGCGCAGCGCCGGGGTGGCGGTGTCAGCAGTCCACACATGCCACTGGTTGAATACGGCCACATTGCCCGCAAGGGTACGGATCGACGGAATCCACACATAGGGGCGATGTGCCAGCGGGCCTGTGGTACCGCGGATTTCAATGGCTTCACCATCCAGCGTCAGGCGGTTGCCGTTCAGCACCTTGGGCAATACCGGTTGCTGCGGCGCATTGTTGCCCATCTTCGGGCCCCAGAATTCCAGCTTGTACTTCAGTTTGCTGCGGATCACCTCCAGCACGGCGGGGGTGGCTACCACTTCCGCTTGCGGAAACTGGGCGTGCAGCACTTCCACACCAAAGTAGTAGTCCGGATCGGCCTGGCTCACCAGAATGGTTTTCAGGGTACGGCCACTGTCGAGCACGTTGGCAGCAATGCGCAGGGCGTCGGCGCGGGTAAACCCGGCGTCGATCACCATGGCTTCATGGTCGCCATAGACCAGGGTGGAGTTGACGTTGAAGCTGTTGTCGTTGGCACTGTACACCTTGATCTGCAGCGGCGCAGCGTGCAGGGTGGCAGACAGGGCCAGCAGGGTAGCGGTGAACAACAGACGGGGTTTCATGGTGTTTCCTTTCGCAGTATGGCGGTCAGCGACCGTATGGCGCTACTTTATTTGTGAATTGAATTGCAATAAACATCGATATAATGAATGAACTGTTTACTGATTCGAGCAAATTAATGGACCGCCTGACTGCCATGCGGGTGTTTGTGGAGATTGTGGATAGCGGTAGCATCACGCTGGCAGCGGAGCGGCTGTCGCTGTCACGGGCCATGGTGTCACGCTATCTGGCCGATCTGGAGGGGTGGTTGCAACTGCGCTTGCTGCACCGGACTACCCGCCGCCTGAGTTTGACTGAAGCCGGGGCGGAGGCTTTGCAGCACTGCCGCAGCATGCTGGCGCTGGAGGCGCAGGTGCAGGGGGTGGTCGGGGCGTTGCGGCAAACCCCGCAGGGGCGCTTGCGACTGACCACCAGCGCCTCACTGGCTGATGCCTATCTCACCGAGGCGATGGCGCGCTTCCTGCAACACTACCCCGGCATTCATATTGAATTGCTGGTACTGGAGCGGGCGGTGAATCTGGTGGAGGAGCGGGTGGACCTTGCCTTGCGCATCACCAATCAGCTCGATGAGCAGCAGCACGCCCGCTTGCTGGGGCGGTGTCACTCGGTACTGTGCGCATCACCCGACTATCTGGCCCGGCATGCGCCGCTCGAGATGCCGCAACAGTTGCAGCAGCATCAGTGCATTACGCATGCTTACGTCGGCCGCAGCGAGTACCTGCTGCACCGGGGGCAGGACAGCGTGCGGGTGCCGGTTGGCGGGCGGCTACACAGCAATGAAACGCTGATTACCCGCCGCGCGGCCCTGGCGGGGGCCGGTATCGCACAACTGCCCATGTATCTGGTGCAAACCGATTTGCAGCAAGGTCGTCTGCAGGCCGTTCTGCCCGAATGGTCGCCTGCTACCTTAGGCGTTTACGCCCTCTACCTGAACCGGCAGCACCAGCCGCTCAGCTTGCGCCTGCTGCTGGACTTTCTGGCGGCGGATATGGAAGGGCGGGTGCTGTAAGTATGGCTAACGGTAAGTCTCGTTATACAAGTCCGCTCCAGGCCGCCCTAGCCAAGGGGTCAACTCAGAAAAACTCAGGGGAGAGGTCGTGAATGTCAGCTGTAGTGTGGACAGTTCATCGCATTCTGGGCCGACATCTGGTTGCAATGCGACGTTTCCTTGATATGCCACGTCAAACTGATTTCCATCGGGTGTAATCTGCAAGCGGCCTTGGGTCAACGATATCGTACAGTCGTTTTCGGGCCAAGCGGAACCGCCCTGGGAATAGATGGCTTGAATGCGGGACTGAGGCGTGAGCGCCACGGTCATTGGGGTGGCCGGTAGGCCATCGGGTAGCCAAACAGTCAGTTTGGTGTAGTTTTCATCTTCTATTGTCAGCCCCCTGCCAGGGTCAAACTTGCGATAAGCCAGTATCCCGCCTTGCCCTGCCCGGATATGGTGCAACATGAAACCAAATCCCTCCGTCCGGCTGGTGGTGTTTCCATCCGTGCGGGATGCATGTTGTGAGCCCTGTTGGTGCATGGGGCGGGGTTGGCTGGCGACTTCAGCCAGTTGAGCATATTTGATGTGAAAGCTATCGGTGCGATTACAGCTCAGGTAGACCAGAGCAAGGATCAGCAAGACAAGAAGTAGCTGAAAAGCGCGGAAGAACCAGCGCAGAACTATGAATAGATCGTTCAGCATATCGATGCGTGAGGAGTGGGGCACGCTTGCAGTCTATGGTTGCGGCGGCTTGAAAACAAGGCTGGGCTCCCCCATCTGATCAGGCAATGTTTCAGCCTGCACGCAGCGGTCAGTCTTTCTGCTATTGTTGTGCCGTCATGGCTGCGCAACCGGCTTGTGCGCTAATGGCTTCTACATGGAAAGGGATGGGACGGCATGGGACGCAAGATACTCGGGGTCATTCTCTCGCTGGCACTGCTGCTGGCGGTAGCAGCCGGGATCTGGAAATCTACGCGGGGCGCGGCGGGTTCTGGCGATGACGCGTCGACGGTGCCCGCTTCGGTGCCTGCCGGTGCCATGGCCACTACTGCACAGGTCCCTGCCAACTGCAATACAGTCTCCGTGCTGACCGGCTCCGCCAAGTTTGCCTACCTGCAGGATGCGCGGGTGATTGCACGGCTGCAGAAAGAAAACCTGTGCCTGCAGCTGACCAAGAGTGGCAGCTTCAAGGATGATCTACCCAAACTCAGTAATTTTGACGCCATCTGGCCCGCCGGGTCCAATGCCGCGCTGGACGTGCAGCAAGGCCTGAAAGGGCAGCCAGGGGTGACGGCGCAGCCCGTATTCTCCACCCCGCTGGTGATGGCCAGCTGGTCCCCATTGCTGCCGGTGCTGTCGTCCAACGGCCTGCTGGAAACCCGCGACGATGTGTCCAATCTGTTGCTGGACAAGACCCTGCCGCTGATGCTGGAAGGCAAGCGCTGGAACCAGCTGCAGAATAATGCCGTATTCCCGGTCAACAAGGGCATCCTGGTCAATACCCCCGATCTGCGCAAATCCAATACTGGCATGCTGTACATTGCCCTGCTGGCCTGGGTGCGCAATCATGGCGAGGTCCCCGCCAATAGCGAGGCGGCAGTGAAGCTGGCAGACGAGCTGGCACCGTTGATGACCCGGCAAGGCTTTCAGGAAGGTACGCTGGCCGGGCCGTTTGAAGACTACATCGGTCAGGGCATGGGCAAGGCGCCACTGGTGCTGATCTACGAATCCCAGTTTGTCGAAGCCAAGCGGCAGGGCAAGCTGCGCGACAAGCATGTACTGATCTACCCGCGCCCGAGCCTGGTGCTCAAGCACATCTGGGTGTCCCGCAGCAACGCAGGTCAGCGGGTGGGCCAGCTGCTGGCCAGCGATCCAGACCTGCAGAAGATTGCGGCAGAGTATGGTTTCCGCACCAACGACCCCAAGGTGTTTGAGGCGGCCATGCAATCCATCAAGCTGCCTGCGCCCGAGCTGATTGAACTGGCCGACATGCCGGCTACCCACGTGCTGGATGCCATGCAGGACGCTATCGTTGCCCGATTTGAATGAGTAGTGCTGACCAGGAAAGGATCACCCCCGTGACTGTTGAGACCCAGACCGCTGCCGCGCCCGTTATCCAGGCCATTCCGGAATTCAACCTGCCCACCTTGCAGCTGGAGCCGCCAGAAGTGATCCAGCCGGTCAAGCCGGAGCAGACACCGGGTGCCGTGAAGCTGCCGGACGAGATGCAGGCGCGCATCAAGGAGCAGCTGGATGGCTTCATGCAGGCGCTGCTGAGTGGCGACCCGAAAACCCCGGAATTCCAGAGCCAGCTGGACAAGGCATTCTCGGTCGGGCGCAAGGAGATCGAAACTGCCACCACGCTGAGCAACAGTTTCACCGAGCGTAACCTGATCGGTCTGGAAGATGACCCTGCCTCCAAGGCGCTGCTGGAGCTGCGCGGCTTGTTTGATGACCTGAACCCGGCTCGCCAGGGTGACCTGTTCGCCCCGACCCGTTTCCTCGGCATCCCGATTCCGTTTGCTAAGAAGCTGAATGCCTATCTGCGCCGTTATCAGGGGGCAGGTGAGCAGATCACCAAGTTGACCGAGCAGTTGCTGGAGGCCAAGGATGCCATCCGGGGAGACATTGCCGAGCTGGATGTGGCGCGCCAGCAAATGTGGGCGGCGCTGGAAAAGCTGGAAGGGGTGGCTTTCTTCATCCGCTCGCTGGACGAGCGGATGAGCGCCGAGATCGACCGTATCAAACCGAATGACGCCGACCGCGCCAAGGTGCTGGAGCAGGAAGTGCTGTTCTATATCCGCCAGAACCTGGCGGATGTGCAAACCTCGCAAGCGCTGTCCATCAATGCCTACGCGGTATTGGGTGAGCTGAAGAAGACCGGGCGTGAGGTGGTGAATGCTTGCGACCGCATGGCGACCATTGGCCGTGCCGCACTCACCGTAGCGGTGACGCTGGCGCGTGCGACCGATCGCCAGCAGAAGACCATGGAGATGGTGCAGGCTACCCAGAAGACCATTGAAGACTTGATCGTGCATACCGGGGTGGCCCTGAACGAGCACGTCAACATGACCACCCGCTTTGCCCAGGACCCGGCGCTGGGGGTGAAAACCCTGCAAACCATGTTTGACCAGACCTTCAAGGCGATGGACACCATGGACAACTATCGCACCCAGGCGCTCGCCACCATGGCGGAGAACAACCGTCTTATCAAGGCTCAGATCGACACGGCGCGTAAACGGCTGGATATGGACCCGAACAAGCCGGGTGCGCAAGCCGAGCAGGGCATTACGCTGTGATGCGCCGGGCGTGGCGGTATCTGCAATGGGGGCTGCTGGCCGTGCTGGCAGCCAGTCTGCTGGCGTGCGACAAGACATCGTCACCCGACGCCTCGCAGGATGCCGCTGCGCCGGATGCCTCCTGGCCGGTATTTCGCATTCTGGCGGGCTCGGAGCTGAAGGACATGGTGCCCTTGCTGCAGCAGTTCGGGCAGCAGAACAAGGTCAACATCCAGCTCGAATATAGCGGCACGCTGGATGCGGTGGACCAGCTGCAGGAGCAACCGGATCGCTATGATGCCGTCTGGGTGTCGCACGGCAAGTACATGCAGCTGATTCCGGAAGCGCGGCAGCTGATCGCCCAATCGGAAAAAACCATGTACTCCCGCGTGGTGCTGGGGGTGAAGCCGGAAGTGGCGGCGAAGCTTGGCTGGAAGTCCGGTCAAGTGGGCTGGCGGGACGTGATTGCAGCGTCTGAGCAAGGCAAGTTCCGCTTCGCCATGAGCAACCCGACCTCGTCCAATACCGGCTTTGTCGCGCTGGTGGGACTGGCGACGGAGCTGTCCGGCAAGGCCGATGCCCTGCAGGTAAGCGATGTGCCGTCTGAGCAACTGAAAGCCCTGTTCAAGGGGCAGTCGCTCGCCAGTGGCTCCAGTGGTCTGCTCGCCGAGAAGCTGGCGGCCACACCGGCGGCGGCCGATGGCATGGTCAACTACGAATCCGTCATCAAAGGCATGGCGGCGCGTGGTGTGCCGCTGCAGGTGCTGTTGCCGAAGGAGGGCGTGATCACGGCGGACTATCCCCTGATGCTGCTGAAATCCTCCAAACAAGCGACTACCTACAAAGCGCTGCTGACCTGGCTGCGTAGCGCGGAAACCCAGAAGCAGATTGCGGCGACCACCCAGCGTACCCCGCTCACAGGCGGGGATGATGGCGACGTGGTGGTCAACGAATTGCCCTTCCCGGGCTCACGTGCAGTGGTGGATGCCATCCTGCGTGGCTATCTGGATAGCTACTCACGCCCGGTCAGCACCTTCATCCTGTTTGACCAGTCGGGCTCGATGAGCCGGGATGATCGCATCGGCACCGCCCGCAAAGCCTTGCTGACGCTGGTGCAGGACGACAATACCGTGACAGGCCGCTTTGCCACCTTGCGCGAACGTGAGCAGCTGTTCCTGTTGCCCTTCAGCCACGTGATCGACCCCATGCTGTCTTTCGAGATGGTTAAGGACCCGGACGCCAACCGAGTCATCATGCAACAGTTTGCTTATAACGTGGATTACCTGCAGGCCGGTGGCGGTACCGCCATCTACGACACCCTGCTCAAGGCTTATCCGGAGGCGCTGAAGCTGGCCAAATCGGGTGAGCGCAATGTGGCCATCATCCTGCTCACAGACGGAGAGAATGCAGATGGCAGTGAGTTCAGCGACTTCCAGCAAAAGTTGCAGCAGTGGGGTGGGGGCAAGGTGCCGGTTTACCCGATCCTGTTTGGCGAATCCGATGAGGGTGAGATGAGCCAGCTGGCAAGCCTGACCGGCGGACAGACCTTTGATGCGCGCAAGACGCCACTCTCCAAAGTGTTCAAGAAGATAAGGGCCAATCAGTAACCATGGGCTGGCGACGTTTCTTTTATTCTACCGCCAATCTGCTGGGGCTGCTGGCGGCCATCGCGGTACTGGGCTTATACCTGGCGGGTATTTTGCGGGCGCCGAACTGGATGGTGTGGGGCATGGTGGCAGGGGCCTATATCGGCACGCTGGCGCTGGTGGTGACCCTGACCCCGCCTCCGCCGATGACCCTGCCGGAAAACCTGAAAACCCAGCAGGCGCTGGAGTGGCTGCGCGAGCATGCCCTGCCACGGCTGCCGCCAGACACTCAGCCTGCGCTACAGCATATCCTCGACAAAGCCCAGCAGATGCTGCCACGGATCAAGGAGCTGGAAGTGTCTGGGGATGTTGCCCCAGAGGCCCGTCATCTGATCAAGCAGACCCTGCTCAAGCATCTGCCTACCTCCATCGAGAGCTATCTGCGGCTGCCGCCGATGTACGCCCGCATGAAAAAACAGGGCAAGTCTCCACATGACCTGCTGCTGCAGCACTTTGAGCTGATGCACAACGCCATGGATGAACTGGAGGACAAGCTCTACGCCGGTGACCTGCAGCAGATGCAGGTGCAAAGCCGCCTGCTGGAACAGCAGTTCGGGGAGAAGCTGACCTTCTGAGTGGTTCGTACAAAGTAGGGCGCGGCCTGTTGACAAGAAGCCAAAGCGACCGTATCATCTCGCTTCTCTTGTTTGAGGGTCGTTAGCTCAGTCGGTAGAGCAGCGGACTTTTAATCCGTTGGTCGCAGGTTCGAGTCCCGCACGACCCACCAAAAACAGGGTAGAATGTCGGGGTCGATCAGCAATGACCACGACAATTTGGGTGATTAGCTCAGTTGGTAGAGCAGCGGACTCTTAATCCGTAGGTCGAGTGTTCGAGCCACTCATCACCCACCAGTATTCAAGCGGCCCACAGCAATGTGGGCCGTTTTCTTTTGCTCCGCAAATCGGGGTTTGCTCCGCAAAATCAATTTTTGGTGGGGTTGGCCTCGGCACGACTTCCTGTATGTCTCGCCTTCCGTAGTTTCCCACTAGTGTCGAGAGGCAGCACCCTTCACAGCACACCACATTTCAATTATTATAGAATTATCATGAAAAGTCCGATCGTTGCTGCTTTGTCGGCGCTGGCGCACGAAGCGCGCCTCGCCATTTTTCGCGCCTTGGTGCAGGCCGGGCCTTCGGGGCTGGCTGCCGGGAAAATCGGTGAGCTGGTTGGCATGCCGCCTTCTTCGGTGTCGTTCCATATGAAGGAATTGACGCTGGCGCAGATGGTGAGCTCGCGGCAGGAAGGGCGCTTTGTCATCTATGCCGCCAATTTTGCCACCATGAATGCCCTGCTGGCCTACCTCACCGAGAACTGCTGCAGTGGTGCGAGCTGCTGTGCACCTGTGGGTGCGCCGGGTTGTGCCGAGCCGGGGCAGCCGTGATCCGTTCTGTTTTTCTTTAAACCTGAGTGTCCCATCATGACCGACTACCCCTTGCATGTGCTGGTGCTGTGCACCGGCAACTCGGCCCGCAGCATCATGGCGGAAGCCCTGATCACCACCTTGGGCCAAGGCCGCTTTCGTGCCTGGAGTGCCGGCAGCTTTCCCACCGGGAAGGTGAACCCGTTTGCGGTGGAGCAGGTGGCGGCAATCGGCTACCCGACCGATGCCTTGCGCAGCAAAAGCTGGGATGAGTTCGCCGGGCCGGATGCGCCGCGTATGGATTTCATTGTGACGGTGTGTGATAACGCGGCAGGGGAAGTGTGCCCGGTGTGGCCGGGGCAGCCGATTTCGGCACACTGGGGGTTTGAGGACCCGGCAGCCGTAGCAGGCAGCGATGATGCGCGGCGTGCGGCGTTCAGCAAGGTATCTGCGCAGATTCGTGCCAAGGTACAGCGTTTTGTGGACCTGCCGGTGTCCAGCATGGAACGGGACGCTGTATTGCGTGAGATGCGGGCGATTGGCGAGATGCCGGTATGACGCTGAGCCGACGGCTGGTGGCAGAGGCGCTCGGTACCGCATTCCTGCTGGCGGTGGTGGTGGGCTCCGGCATCATGGGCGAGCGGCTGGCCGGTGGCAGCGTGGGGTTGGCACTGCTGGCCAATACCTTGGCGACGGGGGCTGGGCTGCTTGCCCTGATCCTGACCTTCGGATCGGTGTCCGGCGCGCATTTCAACCCGGTGGTGAGCCTGGTAGCGGCGTGGCAAGGCCAGCTGCGTGGGGCCGAATTATCCGGCTATGTGCTGGTGCAGGTACTGGGAGCCTTGGCGGGCGTGGCTGCCGCCCACCTGATGTTTGGCGAGCCGCTGTTCTCAGCTTCCCTGCACGCCCGCAGTGGTCTGGCGCAATGCTGGAGCGAAGGCGTGGCTACCTTTGGTTTGCTGGCGGTGATCCTCAGCTGCTCGCGGCACCGACCGGGCATCACCCCGTTTGCGGTGGCGGCGTACATCACGGCGGCCTACTGGTTTACCTCGTCCACCTCCTTTGCCAACCCGGCGGTAACGCTGGCTCGAGCGCTCAGCGATACCTTTGCCGGCATCCGCCCGCAGGATGTGCCGGGCTTCATCCTGTCACAGCTGCTTGGCGCAGCAGCGGCGGCGGGGTTGTTCCGCTGGTTACTGAGTGAGCCTCAGCCTCCGCGCAGCTGAGGCCTTCAAGAGGGATCCGGCGTCGCGGTACTGCGCAGGATATGGCGGTGCAGCTCTTCGGTGAGGTGATCAATGCGTTCGGTCATGTACCGGGTGGCCTGGGTCAGCTCAGTATTCAGCTTCAGTACTTCCATCATCTGTGATGAATGGCGGGCTCCAGTGGCAGGGCCACACCACTCTAGTCCGGCGGGCGGCTCAGGGCAAGGCTGGCACGGAGGTTGCTGGTCAGTCTCGCCTCAACCCTGAAAGCGAGCCCGTCATGAATCCGCTCTCTGCCTTGTCCAGCCTGGTCAGTACGGTTTACAGCAAACCCGCTTCGCGTACGGCGGCAACCGCTGCCACCCCAGCGGCAAACCCTGCCAGCGTCACCCATATTTCGGCTGAGGCGCAGGCGCGGCTGGCGGCAGAGTCCGGTGTGAGGTCCATGGATGCGCTGGTAGATACCGACCAGGGCGAAATGCCTCTGGATAAAGCTCTGTCGCAGCCTTTCCCTGGCCCACTATTGCTGCCCAGCGCCCGCAATGTCGAGGCCATGCGGCAGCGGACAGAGGGGCAAATGAAGGCTGCGCTGGCAGCACACAACATCCCCTATGCGCCAGAGGCCTTGAGCTTTGATCAGGAAGGCAAGCTGGTTTTGCCGGAGGACTATCCCTTCAAGGACGCCTTCAAGGCGATGCTCGCACAAAATCGGGAGCTGGACTGGAGTCTGCATACCACGGCTGCGCTGGCCTCCCATCTGGCCGGGCTGGAGCAGGCGGGCGGCCTGCGCAGCAGCGCCGAGGCAGGCAAGGGGAAGTATGATGCCCTGTTACCTGCGCTGCTGCAGGGTATGCCCCTGCTGCACTTTTCCAGCGAGGGGGCATTGCAGCTGTGGATGGACGGGGCAATGCTGACCTGACCGGGATCAGTGCAGTGTCAGGCCAAAATGCTGTTGCAGGGCGTGTTGGCCTTGGCGGGTGAGCTGCAGGCGGCGGCTGTCGAGGTCTTGCTGTACCCACTGGCGCTGACGGGCCAGTTGCAGCAGCGCTGCGCCCAGCACCCCACCCAGATGCGGGCGGCGTTCACTCCAGTCCAGGCAGGCGCAGGCCGGTTTGCGCCGAGGCTTGTTTACCGCTGCCCAGTCCAGCCCCAGTGCCTGCAAGGCATGCTGGCCGGTGGCTTGTAGCTGATAAGTCTCCGGGTCGCTGAGCCAGCCCAGCGCAAACAGGCGGTCATGCAGGGCTACCGCCACACGCCCGGCCATATGGTCATAGCACGTGCGCAAGTCCAATAGATGATGCGGGGTGCTGGGCTGGAAGGGGGCGGCTGTGTGTCCGGCGACATTGAGCAGGGCTTCCAGGGCCCCTGCTGCCGGACCGGCGCTGAGGCGATAGTAGCGGTGGCGGCCTTGCACCAGACAGTCTATCCAGTGCTCCTGCTGTAAGCGCGCCAGATGGCTGCTGGCGGTGGAGGGTGCCACCTCGGCTACCGTGGCGAGCTCGGTTGCCGTGCGGGCGCGGCCATCAAGCAGGCTGCACAGCATGCGGGCACGGGCAGGCTCGGCCAGGGCCGCGGCGACTCGGGCCAGACGGGCATCTGCACTCTCATCATTCATGTTTCGATCTCCATCGAATCAAGCCGATGGGCCAGCATACACAATACGCCGGTGTTCGCAAAGAAAGCCTGAATGATGCCGATCTCTGAATTGCTTGACCTGCCAACCTTGGCCGATCCCTGGCCCCATTACGCCCAGCTGAGGGCGCAGGGCGGGCTGCTGCATGATCCGCAGCGCGGTCTGTGGGTCGCCAGCCGCGCCGAGGATGTGGCTGCGGTACTGACCCATCCGGCGTGCCGGGTACGACCGACGCAGGAGCCGGTACCCACTGCCATTGCCGGGAGTCCGGCGGGTGAGGTGTTTCGCTGGCTGGTGCGCATGAACGATGCCACCCCTCACCCTGAGCTCAAGCCGCTGCTGCAACAGCATCTGGCGCGGCTGGACCTGCAGCGGGTGGCGGCGCTATGCCAGGCGAGGGTGCGTGATCAGCGGGTGCTGCTGCAGGGTGCAGCGGGCTGGCAGCGTCTGGCGTCCCACCTGCCGGTGCAGCTGGTAGGCGAGCTGCTGGGGTTTGCCCCAGCCCAGGCGGCTTGCCTGCCCGCATGGATTGCGGCCTTTGTGGCTTGTCTGTCGCCATTGAGTACGACAACGCAGTTACAGCAGGCCAGCGATGCTGCCACGCAGCTGAGCCTGGCAATGGACGGGCTGATGCAGCAGCCGCTGGCCGAAGGTACGCCGCTCGCCGCCTTGCAACAGGCGATGCGAGCTGTACCGGGCCTGCCGGATGCCGCACGCCATGCCAATCTGCTGGGCTTGCTGTCACAAACCTACGAAGCCACCGCAGCCCTGATTGGTCATGCTGCACTGGCTTGCCGGCAAGCAGGCGTGCCCTTGCATGATCCCGCACGAGACTGGATGCGCTGGGTGGTGGAAAGCGCACGCTGCTATGGTCCGGTACAAAACACCCGCCGCTTTGTGGTGGAAGATGCCGAGGTTGCCGGGCAGAGGCTGCCTGCCGGGGCGGTGATTCTGGTATTGCTGGCTGCAGCCCAGCGTGATCCGGCGGCCAATCCGGAGCCGGACCGCTTTTGGCCGGAGCGGCCTGCACCACGCTTGTTTGGCTTTGGGCAGGGTGCCCATGCCTGCCCAGGCCAGGCACTGGCGTTTACGCTGGCCAGCAGCCTGTTGCGTGAAGCCGTGCCACTGCCCATGCCCGCACTGCCCCAATCTGTTTCTTTCCTGCGCTCACTGAATGGGCGTATTCCTGACCTGCGCCAAGAGGGGTTTGCATGATTGCCGTCATTTTTGAAGTCTGGCTGGATGAAACCGAGCGTCCCCATTATCTGCAGCTGGCGGCTGAACTGGCCGCGCACTTGCAGCAGCAAGCCGGGTTTATCTCGGTGGAGCGTTTTGCCAGCCTGGTGTCCCCGGACAAATTACTCTCATTGTCCTTCTGGGAGGACGAGGCGGCGGTCGTGCGTTGGCGCAATCACCTCTCGCATCGGCAGACTCAGGCGGCCGGGCGGGCAGGGGTGTTTCGTGATTACCGCTTGCGGGTGGCCAGTGTGAGCCGGGATTATGGGCTGAACCAGCGGGCCGAGGCTCCGGCGGACAGCCTGCAACATCACGATGGCGTGACTGTTCCCGATTCACGTGGCGCGCGGGCATAACGCAACCCCCACAGCAGACTGCCGAGGGTGGCCAGCAGCATGTCCTTGTGGGCATCCCACATATCGCCCTGCTGGCCATTGTAGGCTTCGGCATCGTGGGGTGAGAGGCTGATGGCGATCAGCCACTCAAACCACTCATAGGCGACGCTGCTGACCACAATCAGCTGCACGGCGCGCCAGAAGCCTTGGCGGCTGACCCGCTGCCGCCCGGCGCTCAACACCCGGCTCAGGGCCGGGGTGAGGCAAGCTCCGTACATAAAATGTACCAAGCGATCGAAGTGGTTGCGCTGGCCGCCCAGCATGTCGGGCAGGGTGCTGCCGGTCAGCATCTGCCACCACTGCAGGTAGGGCACGTTGCTGTACAGCCAGCGGGCGGCCACGCTGTGCAGCATCAGGAACAGCAGGATGCCGCCGAGCTCGGTGGCGCTGAGCGGGAAGCGGCGCTGCAGCCAGGTCAGCCACAACAGGCCAACCAGCGTCAGGCTGTTGTGCAGGGCTTGCTCATACGGCCAGATCGGTTGCCACCAGCTGGCCAGCAGCACCAGCAGAAACAGGCTACTCCAGACCGCATGCCAGCGGCTGGCAAACCATGGACGCAAAATCGACATGCAAGCCCCCGCATTGAGAAAGCGCGCAGTATAGCAGTCTGCCCTGCAAGGCTGTGGCAGACAGGGTAGAATCGGCACATTGCCGCTGTCGCGGCGCAGAACAGGACGACCCCGTGCCCGCACCTCTGCCAGTGACCCCCGATCTGATTCGTGAAGCAGCCGCCCGTATCCGCGGCTTTGTCCGTGAAACCCCGGTGTTGCGCCCAGGATTGGGCTGCTTTGGGCTGGATTTGGAATTAACGCTCAAACTGGAGCACCTGCAGCATGGAGGTTCGTTCAAGGCGCGGGGGGCGTTTAATACCCTGCTGTCGCAACCCGTGCCGGCGGTCGGCGTGATTGCCGCCTCCGGGGGTAACCATGGCATTGCGGTGGCGCTGGCCGCGCAGCGTCTGGGCGCACAGGCGGAAATCTTTGTGCCTGCCGCTGCGCCTGCTGCCAAGGTGGAACGGCTGCGCGGTCTCGGTGCGACGGTACACTTGCATGGTGCCAACTACGCCGAAGCGCTGGCCGCCAGTCAGCAACGTGCGGCGGAGACCGGCGCGTTGACCGTGCATGCTTACGATCAGGAATCTGTGCTGGCCGGGCAGGGTACGCTGGCGCAGGAATGGGAGCAGCAAGCCCAGCTGGATACCGTGCTGGTGGCGGTGGGCGGTGGCGGCTTGATCGGCGGGATGGCAGCCTGGTATGCGGGTCGGGTCAAAGTGGTGGCGGTGGAGCCCTTTACGGCGCCGACCTTGTTTGCCGCACGTCAGGCCGGGCAGCCGGTGGATGTGGCGGTAGGCGGGGTGGCGGCGGATTCGCTGGGATCGCGCCGGATTGGTGAGCTGGCTTTCCCGGTCACCCAGCAGCATGTAGCGACGGTGGTGCAAGTGGATGATGAAGCCATTCTGTCGGCACGCCGTGCACTGTGGCAGCAATGCCGCCTGCTGGTGGAGACCGGCGGGGCGACCGCACTGGCGGCCTTGCTCAGCGGGCAATACCAGCCGCAGCCGGGTGAGCGGGTCGGGGTGCTGCTGTGCGGGGCCAATACCGACCCCGCGACGTTGATGTAAACAGGAGTAAGGTAGACATGACATTCCGTTGGATGGCCGCGCTGGTGTTGACCGGGTTGGCGATGACTGCGCAGGCTGAAGAAACCGACCTGATTGACGACACCGAGCAGCCGTGGGTGGAAGTGAAGGCCGCATTGCCACCGTTTCCGGACAAACCGGATTGGGTGCGCTTTACCGTCACTTCGGGTACCACCAACCAGTTCTTCATTGATGTTGGCAGCCTGCATGTCACGTCGGATGGGGTGGTGCGCTATACGCTGAAGGTGTTGAGCGAAAACGGGGCGGTCAACATTACCCGTGAAGGCATGCGCTGTGCTTCCCACGAACAGAAGCTGTACGCCATCGGTGACGACAGGACCCGTACCTGGCGTGAACCGCGCAACCCCAGCTGGCAGTTTTTCCGCAAGTGGGCGATCAATCGTCAGCTGAACGTGCTGTATGACGATTTCTTCTGCCCGGACCGCATCGCCGTGCGCAAGGTGAGTGATGCGGTGGAGGCCTTGCGGCGTGACCGGCCTATTGAAAGTCTGCTGAGCGGCTCGCACAAGTCGGACTGAGGTGCCCTGTCCGGATGGCCAGTCTTACCCCGCTGCGGCGGGGTTTTTCTTTGGCGAAGGCTGGTTTGCCATCAGGTTTTTGCCTATAACGACAGATCAGTACGCGGGGGCAAGGCATGCAGATCGATTTTCACCATGGTGTGACCTGGGTGGTGGCCCGAATGGCAGGCTTCTCGTCTGAGGAGGCCGGTATCATTGCCCACAGTGCGCAGTATGTGGACGATGCCACCAACCAGGGCCTGATCCACTTTGATAACCGCATGCTGTACGAGCGGATTGCCTCCGCCCACAAAATGCTGGATTACCGCAACTTTGACGAGCTGGCGGACCACTATGCGTGGATCCCGTTTCATTTTCTGCCGGGCAATGACGGGCTGGATACCCCGCTGACGGCAACGGATGAGCACAGCTTCATTCGCCGTATGGTCTGTCGCCCTGATAGTCCGCCCGCCCGCCGCATGGTGGCGGACCTGATCCGGCAGCGCGGGCAGACGCCGGATTTGCATCGGCTGGGCATTGTGCTGCATGTGTACGCGGATACTTGGGCGCATCAGGGGTTTTGCGGCCTGCAGCATGCGGTCAACCGCGCCACCAAATTGCAGGATGAACATGGCCATTCCCCACTCAGCCTGATCAAGCGCTTATCCGAATACTTTCGGGAGCAGGTCGAAGCCTTGACCGGGGAACTGGTCGGGGCGGTACTGCCGCTGGGGCATGGTGCGGCCTTGTCCTGGCCGGATTTGCCCTGGCTGCATTGGCGATATCACAATGGCTGGGGAGAAGCGGTCGAGCGCAATAATGCCCAGGACTTTGCTGCGGCCGCACGGGCGCTGTATGTGGCCTGTTGCCGTTACCGAGCTGGGGATCCCGATCTGGCGGTGACGCTGCCGGATTTCAGCGCACTGGACCAGCTGTTGTGGCAGACGCAGGATGAAGACGGTGAGGTCCGCCATCAGGTCTGGCTGGATGCCATTGCGCACGGCCGCTTCCATGATGCCAGCGGTGAACCGATCAAGGAAAGACTGACCTATCTGGCCAAGGGGCCAGGCTCGTGGAAGGCGCAGGCCTTGGGCGAGCTGGCAGATGAGCAGCCGAAAGGGCAGGTTTATCCGTGGACCCCGGCTTTCCAGCACAGCCACTGGAAACGCTTTCATGATGCATTGTTACGGCACCGGCAATATGTGCTGCTGGAGCTGCTGCCGGGCTATGGCCTGTTGGCGGCCTGATCGTTCAAGAAAGGGAATACCATGTCGCAATCTGGCCTGATTCGTTTGTCACTGCCCATTGATCGCCTGCAAGCCCATTATGATGCTGTGGTGGTCGGTAGCGGCTATGGCGGCGGGGTGGCGGCATCGCGTCTGGCGCGCATGCGCCGTAGCGATGGCAGTGCCTTGAGCGTGTGCGTGCTGGAGCGGGGCGCAGAGCTGCAACCCGGCGAGTATCCGGATACAGTCGGAGAGGCTGCAGGGCAGTTCCAGTGGCGCAAGGGCGGGCTCTCGGGCGGCCGGTCAACGGCACTGTATGACCTGCGCCTGCATGACGACATGCACGTGTTTCTGGGCTGTGGCCTGGGCGGCACTTCGCTGGTGAACGCCAACGTGTCGCTGGAAGCGGACCCCCGCGTGTTTGACCATCCTCGCTGGCCTGCCGCCTTGCGGCAGGATGAGTCAGGCCGCAAGGCAGGGTATCAGCGTGCACGCGACATGCTGAAGCCGCAGCCTTATCCGGCAGACCGGCCCACACCCGCCAAACTGCAGGTGCTGCAGCAGATGGCCGACAGCCTGCCCGCCAGCTGTACGCGACCACCGATCAATGTCAATTTCACGGTGGATGGCCCCAATCATGTGGGCGTGATGCAGCAACCCTGTACCGGCTGTGGCGATTGTGTGTCCGGCTGTAATGTATCGGCCAAAAATACCACGCTGATGAACTACCTGCCGGACGCCCGCAACCACGGTGCGGAAATCTATTGTGAGGTGCAGGTCCATCATCTGGCTTGGGATGCCGCACAGCAGCGTTGGCAGGTCTACTATCAGTTGCTGGATACTGGGCGTGACCGGTTTGGTGACGAACTGCTGTGTCTTACCGCCAGTCAGGTGGTACTGGGTGCGGGCAGCCTGGGGTCGACCGAGATCCTGTTGCGCTCGCGCCAGCAGGGCTTGCCCTTGTCTGCGCAGCTGGGTCAGCACTTCACGGGTAATGGTGACGTGCTGGCGTTTGCCTATAACCTGGAGCAACGCGTCAATGGTATCGGTGACGGTACCCGTGCGCCGGATCTGGCGGATCCGGTAGGCCCTTGCATTACCGGCTTGATTGACCAGCGTGGCAGCAGCCAGGTGCAGGAGGGCTACGTGATTGAAGAGGGTAGCCTGCCCGGCGCCATGGCCAGCCTGTTGCCCGCGGCATTTGCCGCTGCTGACGCTACCCTGGCGGAGAGCCCGGATGATGGCATGCTGGCTGCTGCCCGCCGCCAGCTGCGCGAAACGGAAAGCGTGATTCTGGGTGCCTACCATGGTGCGGTTCAGCATACCCAGACCTATCTGGTGATGAGCCACGATGGCGCGGGAGGCCACTTGGCGCTGGATGCGGAAGACCGAGTGCAGGTAGTGTGGCCACAGGTGGGTGAGCTGCCGGTATTCCAGCGCGATAATGCGGTGCTGCGTGACCTCAGTTTTGCCGAGGGTGGCGAGTTCGTGCGGAACCCGATGTGGACGTCGTTGCTGGGCAAAGAGCTGATCACCGTACATCCGCTGGGCGGGTGTGGCATGGGGGAGCGGGCAGAGCAAGGGGTGGTCAACCATCTGGGGCAGGTGTTTGCCGGCGAGCAGGGTGACAGCGTCCACCCGGGGCTGTTTGTACTGGATGGGGCCATCATGCCGACCTCGCTGGGGGTGAACCCCTTGTTCACCATCACGGCGCTGGCGGAACGCAGCCTGATGCTGTGGGCTACTCAGCAAGGCTGGACACTGGATGTCAGCCTGCCTTCCCATCCGGCCACACCGCTTTCGCCGCCGCCGGTGGGTATCCGCTTTACGGAAACCATGAAGGGCTATTTTTCGACGGCGGTGAAGCAGGCGGATGCCGCCGGTTTTCAGCAGGGTTACCTGCAGGGTGAGGCCGCAGCTTCGCCGCTGTCCTTTACCTTGACCATCGAGAGCGATGACCTGACGCAACTGCTGGATGAGCCCGCGCATCGGGCAGGCCTGATCGGTACCGTACAGGCCCCCGCCCTGTGTGCGGAGCCCTTGACCACCAGCCATGGCCGTTTCCAGCTGCTGACGGATAATGCCGAGCAGGTGGATACCCGCAATATGCGCTACCAGATGCAGCTGCACGCGCCGGATGGGCGCAGCTGGTTTTTCTCGGGTGAGAAAATCATCCGCGATGATCCCCTGTTTGACATGTGGGCCGATACCACCACCCTGTATGTCAGCGTGCACGAAGGGCTGGACGCGCAAGCGCCGGTGCTGGGGGTGGGGATCCTGCATATCCAGCCGCTGGATTTCCTCAAGCAGATGCAAACCCTGCAGGTATTGCATGCCAGCAGCGCCAGCGAGCGCTTGTCTGCCATGGCCCGCTTTGGGCGTTTCTTCGCGGGCAAGCTGGTGGACAGCTATCTGGGCGGTTTGACCCATTATCCCTTTGGCAGCAGTGAGGTGGACGATACCCGTTTGCGCAAGAAGCGGGCGCTGCGGGTCCCGCTGCCCCAGCTTTACCCGGTACAGACCGATGATGGCGTCACCCTGCAGCTGAGCCGCTACCGGGGAGGCGACAAGGGTACGGTGTTGCTGGGACACGGGCTGGGGGTCGCCAGCACCATTTTCTCGCTCGATACCATCGACACCAACCTGCTGGAATATCTGTATGCGCATGGCTACGACGTCTGGCTGCTGGATTTCCGCGCCAGCATTGCCCTGCCATCCTGTCGTACCCCCTTTACCGGTGATGATGTGGCGCGACGCGACTGGCCGGCGGCGGTCGCCAAGGTGTGTGCCTTGACCGGACAGGACAGCATTCATGTCATCGGCCACTGCTTTGGGGCCAGTACGCTGTTCATGGCGATGGCGGCAGGCATGCCTGGCGTGCGCTCCGCCCTGTTCTCACAGGTGGCCGGACATGTGAAAGCGCCCTTCTCCAACCGCTTGCGGGCAGGCCTGCACTTGCCGGAAGCGCTGGAGGTGCTCGGGGTGGATACACTGGATGCCTTTGTCGACAAGGACCCGGGCTGGTTCAGCCGCCTGTATGACATGGCCTTGACACTGAACCCGGCCATTCCGCGTGACGAGGGCTGCCATAGTGCAGTGTGCCATCGCATCAGCTTTATGTATGCCCTGCTGTATGAGCATGCGCAACTGAATGAGTTGACCCACAATACGCTGGGTGAATGGTTTGGTATTGCCAACATCGACAGCATCGCCCACCTCGCCCGCATGGTGCGGGAGGGCAAGGTGGTGGCTGCCGATGGCGAGGATGTATACTTGCCGGAAGAAGCCGAGGCACGTGCCAGGGTGCTGCAGCATTTCCACAAGCCGGTCAGCTTCATTCACGGCAGCGAAAATGCCTGCTTCTTGCCGGAAAGCACAGCACTGACCTACGACATGCTGTGTGAAACCTTTGGCAGCAGCCTCTACCAGCGCACGGTGATTGACGGTTACGGCCATATCGACTGCATATTTGGCAAGCAGGCGGCGCAGGACGTCTATCCACACATCCTGGCCCATTTGCAGCGGAGTACGGCGGGCTAGCGGCTGTACCACCGGCCAGTGCCTGACACACGGCTGTCATGTTGGCGTCATGGTGATGTAACCCGGTGCGGGCAAGATCAGGGGCGTGAATGCCCCTGCCCCCCGCCCAGACTGGCTTGATCAGGAACCGGAGCACACCGGCCAGCGACACCGTTTCCGCAGCATTTTCATCTCGGATATCCATCTGGGTACCGCCGGATGCCAAGCGGACTACCTGCTGGATTTCCTCAAGCATACCGAATCGGACTACCTGTTTCTGGTTGGCGATATCGTCGATGGCTGGGCGCTGCGACGGCAATGGTTCTGGAAACAGAGCCATAACGACGTGGTGCAGAAGCTGCTACGCAAGGCGCGTAAAGGCACCCAGGTCACCTTCATTCCCGGCAACCATGACGAGGCCATCCGCCAGTTCATCGGCTTGTCCTTCGGTGACATCCATATTGCCGACGAAGTGGTGCATACCTTGGCCGACGGGCGGCGCATGCTGGTGCTGCATGGCGATTTGTTCGACGGTGTCATCCAGTGTGCCAAATGGCTGGCCTTTGTCGGCGACCGTGCCTACGAATTCACCCTCAAGCTCAACCGCTGGCTCAACCTGTTGCGCGCGCGGCTGGGGCTGGGCTACTGGTCTTTGTCGCAATACCTCAAGCACAAGGTCAAGAAGGCCGTCAATTTTGTCAGCCAGTTTGAAGAGGCGGTGGCTGCCGAAGCGCGCCGTCGCGGGCTCGACGGTGTGGTGTGTGGCCATATCCACAAGGCGGAACTGCGCGACATCAACGGCGTGCTGTACGCCAACGATGGCGACTGGGTGGAAAGCCTGACCGCGCTGGTGGAGCTGGAGAATGGCGAACTGCGCATCCTCAGCTGGCAGACGCCGGGCGGTGCCTTCCTGCCGCAACAGTATGAATTACCTTTTCAGAGCAAGGAGAGCACCGCATGCGCATCCTGATCGTGACTGATGCCTGGCTGCCGCAAGTCAACGGTGTGGTTCGTACGCTGCAATACACCGCAGCAGACTTGCAAACCTGGGGCCATCAGGTCGAATTTCTGACCCCGGAAGGTTTTCGCACCATGCCGATGCCCACCTATCCGGACATCCGCCTGTCGCTGTTCCCCTATCGCAAGGTCAGCCGCCGGATAGTCGAGTACAACCCGGATGCGATTCATATCGCCACCGAAGGCCCGCTTGGCATGGCGGCACGGCGCTGGTGCCTCAACAATGGCTTTCCGTTCACGACTGCCTATCACTCGCGCTTCCCTGAGTATGTGCAGTTGCGCACCGGTTTACCGCTGTCGGTGAGCTATGCCTGGCTGCGGCGTTTCCACGGTGCTGCCGAGGCGGTGATGGTGCCGACGCCAGTGGTGCGGCGCGATCTGGAGGCACGCGGCTTCAACAATGTGGCCTCCTGGTCGCACGGGGTGGACCTGAATACCTTTCACCCGGAGGGGCGTGCAGACGCGCTGGCCACCGAACCCCCGGTCTTCCTCTACGTGGGGCGAGTGGCGGTGGAAAAGAACTTGGCCGCGTTTCTGGAGCTGGACTTGCCCGGCAGCAAGTGGGTGGCTGGGGTGGGCCCCCAGCGTGAGCAGCTGGCGCGACGTTTTCCTAGCGTTAACTGGCTGGGCGTGCTGGATTCGCAACAATTGGCCGAGGTCTACCGCAGCGCATCGGTCTTCGTGTTCCCCAGCAAGACCGATACCTTTGGGCTGGTGATGCTCGAAGCCATGGCCTGTGGCTGCCCGGTCGCCGCCTACCCGGTCACCGGGCCACTGGATGTGATCGGCGATTCGCCTGCCGGCGTGATGCACGAAGACCTGAAGACGGCATGCCTGCAGGCGCTGGAGATCGACCGTCGCCTGCCACGCCAGCATGCTGAGCAGTTCGGCTGGGAGCACGCCAGCCGCCAGTTCCTCTCCCACTTGCGCCCGCATGGCGCCGAGCTGGATCTGGCGCAGTGGGCCGAGCTGAACCCACGCACCCTTGAGCGCCAGCAAACGTCGGAGTCCTGATGCGGGGGCGCTGCAGGGCTGATCAGCGCTTCATCACGGTTTGCAGTTGAGGGTCGTCAAACATGGCGCCGGGAGACACCACTGGCTCATCCAGCGGCAGCTGCTCGCCATAGCGGGCGCGCAGTTGTGCCTGGATGCGCGGGTCGGCCAGGCGGAAATCCCGCACCTTTTGCAGTGGCCCGATCCGGATACCCAATGTGCGCTGGTACAGCTTCCAGACCAGCTCGGAGCAGTAGATGCGGTGGTCGGACCAGCGGAAGGTCAGGTCATAGGGTTTGCCCAGATAGGTCGGGATCGCGGCCCGCAAGCTTGCCTGCTGTGCGGGCGTTAACGGTGTACGCAGCCGCTTGATGACCGCATGCCCACCCACGCCGCGCGCCAGCCAGTCTGCGAGCGGGGTATAGCGTACGGTGGCGGCCGCTTCCAGCACCTGCCATTCTCCCCGCTGTTGCACCAGCATGCCCATGTGGGAATAGCGGGAACCCGTGGCGATCTGCACGGCGCTACTCTGACTGGAGCGCGAAGTCTGGAAAATCAGGTCGCCATCCTGCCAAGAGGTCGCCCATGCAAACAGGGGTATGCCACACAGTAGCAGAAGCCCTTGCCGGGCCAGGGTCAATAAGCGCATGAATGAGGGCTCTCCAGCGTGCAGAAGGGTCTTGTCTCTCAGAGTCCAGCTGCTGGACGACGTTCCCTCAGGCATCCAGTAGCCCGCTGCGTGAGCCCAGCCAGCGTTCCAGATGGTCGGCGGCGACATCGGGCAGTTCGCGCAGCAGGCGCGGGGCGAGGTTGCGGGCGGCTTCCAGCAGATCCATATCCTGCTCCAGATCGGCGAAGCACAGCAACGGCACGCCACTTTGCCGGCTGCCCAGCAGTTCGCCGGGGCCGCGCAGGCGCAAGTCCTCACGCGCAATCTCAAAGCCATCGGTACTGCGGCGCATCAGGTCCAGCCGGGCGCTGGCCAGCTCGCCCAGTGGGGCCTGATACAGCAAGGTACAGTAGCTGGCCTTGCTGCCGCGCCCGACCCGCCCGCGCAGCTGGTGCAGCTGTGCCAGCCCCATGCGCTCGGCGTGGTCAATCACCATCAGGCTGGCGTTCGGCACATCTACCCCCACCTCGATCACGGTGGTCGCCACCAGAATATCCAGCTGGTGTTCCTTGAAGGCCAGCATCACCGCCTGCTTGTCGGCAGCGGACAGCTTGCCGTGCACCAGCCCGATGCGGAGGTCGGGCAGAACTGTGGAGAGTTCCTGGTGCGTGGCCACCGCCGTCTGCAACTGCAGCGCCTCGGATTCCTCGATCAAGGGGCACACCCAGTAGGCTTGCGCCTGTTGGCTACGGCAGGCCTCACCCACGCGTGCTACCAGTGCTTCCCGCTTGCGGTTATCCAGCAAGGTGGTGACGATGGGGGTGCGGCCGGGCGGAAGCTCATCGATCACCGACACATCCAGATCGGCAAAATAGCTCATCGCCAACGTACGTGGAATCGGAGTGGCTGACATCATCAGCTGATGCGGCGCACCGCTGCTGGCGACGCCTTTGCTGCGCAACTGCAGCCGCTGCGCCACGCCGAAGCGATGCTGCTCGTCGACCAGCAGCAGCGCCAGATTGGCAAACTGCACGCTGTCCTGAAACAGCGCGTGGGTACCCACGGCAATCTGAATCTCGCCGCTGGCGATCTCGGCCTGCATCGCCTCACGCACTTTCTTTTTCTGGCTGCCGGTCAGCCAGCCGATGCGGACACCCAGCGGCGTCAGCCATTCATCCAGCTTGCGGTAATGCTGCTCGGCCAGCAGTTCGGTCGGGGCCATGAAAGCGACTTGCATGCCATTTTCGACGGCTTGCAAGGCGGCGAGTGCCGCCACGATGGTCTTGCCGCTGCCGACGTCGCCTTGCAGCAGCCGCTGCATGGGCACCGGACGCTGCAGGTCCTGACTGATGACGTCCACCGCACGCTGTTGCGCGCCCGTCAGCTGGAACGGCAGCCGCGCCAGCAAGGGGCCACTGAGCCGTCCCTGGCTGGGCAGCACGGGGGCGGGAATGGCGCGACGGCGAGCCCGGTTGGTCAATAGGGTCAGCTGCTGCGCCAGCAGCTCGTCAAACTTTAACCGTTGCCAGGCGGGATGGTGACGTTGCAGCAAGGGGCGCAAATCGGTGCCGGGGGGCGGCTGGTGCAGCAGGCGCAGGCTGGCTTCCAGTGCGGGGAGCTGCAAGGGCTGCAACAGGCTGGCGGGCAGGGTATCGGTCAGCGGACTGTGCTTGAGCGCGAGTTCGACCAGACGCTTGAGGGTATCCTGGCCCAGCCCCTGCGTAGTCGGGTAGACCGGGGTATAGCCTTCCGGCAGCGGTGCGCCTGCTTCGACAAAGCGGGCCTTGGGATGCACCATCTCCGGGCCATAGAATCCGGTGCGCACCTCGCCGGTCAGCCGAACCCGCTTGCCGATCTGCCACTGCTTCTGCTGCGCCGGGTAGAAATTGAGAAAGCGGACCATCAGGCGACCACTGTCGTCACGTACTTCGGCCACCAGTTGCCGCCGCTGGCGAATCTGTACTTCGCTCTTGCGGATCACGCCTTCCACCACCACCACCCGATCGTGCGGGGCATCATGGATGGGGTAGCACTGCGTTTCGTCTTCGTAGCGCAGCGGCAAATGCAAGGTGAGGTCGGCAAGCCGCAGCAGGTTCAGCTTGGCCAGCTTGTCCCGCACACTGGCGGTGAATCCGGGCAGTTTGAGGAACGGGTCGGTGGTGCTCAACGGGTCACAATCGGCTTTTCGGCTGGATGGAAGTGGTCAGTCGCGACACGCACACCAGCTTGCCAGCGTCGTCGCTGATGCGAATATCCCATACATGGAGCTGGCGGCCAAGATGTAAGGGCGTACAAATGCCAGTGACCAAGCCGCTGCGCGCTGCGCGGACGTGATTGGCATTCACTTCGATGCCAACGCAGACCGACTCGGCCGGGTTGATGACACAGAAGCTGGCGAGGCTGCCCATGGTTTCGGCCAGCACCACACTGGCACCACCATGCAGCAGGCCCATCGGCTGCACGGTGCGGGTGTCAACCGGCAGGGTGGCAACCAGATAATCGTCGCCAATTTCAGTGAAGCGGATCCCCAGATGCTCGGCCAGCGTGTTTTGGCTCACGGCATGAAAAGTATCCAGCGACAGCGGTGCAAACCAGATGGCAGACATGTTTCACTCCGTAGATGAAATGAAAAAGGCGTGCCGCAGCACGCCTTTGCGAGACCGGTGCGCTTACTGCACCCGGTTCCAGGTCTGGGTGCGGCCTAGCGCCACCACCCCGATATAACCTCGTACTTCCAGCTTCTTGCCGCCTTCGGCCAGTTTGAACTGGCAGGAGTAGGTTTTGCCCTTCTTGGGGTCGAAGATCTTGCCGTCTTCCCAGCCGTCTTCGCTCTTCTTCATGCCCCACATGATGACCATGCCGAGGATGGGTTTGTCCTTGCGCTCATCCGAGCACTCGGTACACAGCGGGTTTTCATCGCCAGCCGGGCGGTTCAGCAGCTTCTCGACCTTGCCGGAAATCACGCCGCCCTGGTCGTAGAGCCGCACAATGGATTTCGGTTTCTTGGTTTCGTCGTCAATGGTTTCCCACAGGCCGATCGGTGAATTCAGGTCTACCGCAGCCTTGGGCGCGGGTGCAGCAGGGGCGACAGGCGCAGTCGGGGTGGCAGTATGGCCGGCGGTGGCAACCGTCAGCAGGGAGAGGCTGGCCAGGGCCAGCGACAGGCGGCGAATCATCACGGGAGGTTCTCCTCTTGCATTTGCAGTGTCAAGGGTTCCGGCCCGTCGTCCAGTGTCGCGGGCTTCTGGCTTGCATGCTGCTAGCTTATCGCGAGCGGCGCATGGGCTCAAGCGTTTTGTGAATGATGAATCACCATTGCTGAATCGATGCTGAACCGGCAAGTTGGCCTGCCGGTTCAGGCAGGGCATCAGCCCAGAACCAGCACGCCGTCGGCTTCGATCAGTGCGCCGCGCGGCAGCGCCGACACTTGCACCGCAGCGCGGGCCGGGAAGGGCTCCGGCACGTACTGCGCCATGATCTCGTTGACCTTGGCGAAGTTGGAGAGATCAGTCATGAACACATTGAGTTTGACCAGATTACCCAGCGAGCCACCCGCTGCTTCCGCCACTGCAGCCAGATTCTTGAACATCTGGTGAATTTGCGCTTCGATGCCTTCCACCAGCTGCATGGAGGCCGGATCCAGCGGAATCTGCCCGCTCAGGTACACAGTGTCACCCACTTTCACCGCTTGCGAATAGGTACCGATGGCTTTGGGGGCGTTGTCGGTATGAATGATGGTCTTAGCCATGTTGTCTCCTTGGGGGTTGTCAGGGTTACTTCAAACGGACTCGCAAAGCAGCCCCTTTGCCGCTGAGCGAGAATAAGCCACTGTCTGCCAGCGCCTGGGTCAGCGTGGCATAGTCATAGCTGCGGATGTTGAAATCCGGCTTCAGCTTGCGCAATTGCTGGCCAATGCTGCCGAGCAGGGCGGCGCCATCAGCACTGAGCGATTGCTGTACCGCGTGCTGTAGCAGGTCATGCAACTCCTGTTGCAGCGGGCGAGAGGCGGGCGCAGCAGCCGGTGCTTCGACTGCAGGCGCTGAAGGGGTCTCCTCGGCTGGCGCAGCGGTGGCCATGAGGGAGGACGCGGCTTCGTCGCGCCGGTTACGACCCTTGCGGCGCTTGCGCTCATCGCGGCGCTCGCCATTGGCGGCTGCGGCGGGTGTCGCATTTGGGGCACTGCTTGCGGCTGGCGTCACAGGTGTGCTCGGGCTACTGCTGTCGCGCAGACGGATG
This sequence comes from Leeia aquatica, assembly GCF_012641365.1. Classification (NCBI taxonomy): domain Bacteria; kingdom Pseudomonadati; phylum Pseudomonadota; class Betaproteobacteria; order Neisseriales; family Leeiaceae; genus Leeia; species Leeia aquatica. The sequence goes on along the minus strand of NZ_JABAIM010000001.1, from coordinate 1,317,688 downwards.
AACAGGCTTTGCCCGGCACCGTGCGCCCGCGTTTCCAGCTGGAAGTCACCAAACGATTCGATCAGTTGCCGCAGCTTGCCAAAGCCATAGTTGCGCGGGTCAAAGTCGGGCTGGCTGGCGCTGACCAGCTGACCGACCTTGCCGAGCTGCGCCCAGCCATCTTCACCGGCCGCACTTTGTGCGGCACGGGCCAGCACATCGCGAATCGGGTCGACCTGTTTTTGCTGTGGCGACTTCGGTTTTTTCTTGCTGCTACCCGGCTTGATCTCGCTGGTGGTGCTGAGGATTTCCACGTAGATGAATTTGTCGCAGGCTGACACAAAGGATTTGGGTGTCTTGCGCTCGCCAAAGCCGTACACCATCAGGCCGTCTTCGCGGATGCGGGCGGCGAGGCGGGTGAAGTCACTGTCGCTGCTGACGATGCAGAAGCCGTCAAAGCGGCGGGAGTGCAGCATGTCCATCGCATCAATGATCAGCGCGCTGTCGCTGGCATTTTTGCCGATGGTGTTGCGGTATTGCTGGATGGGCTGAATGGCGTGCTCGGCAATCACGGCGCGCCAGCCCGCCAGATTGTTGGAGGTGAAATCACCATAGATGCGCCGGGTAGTGATGCGGCCATACTGGGCAATTTCTGACAAAAGCGGGGTAATGGTGCTGATCTTGACGTTATCAGCGTCGATCAGCACGGCAAGGCGCGGGGCGTCATCTTTCATGGGCGGGATTCCGGCAAGAAGCGTTGCAACAGGCTGTTGAGGAAGCGCTGTCCACGCAAGGTGGGCGCCAAGGATTGATGATCACGGTACAGCAAGCCATCCTGTTCGGCCAGCTGCAAGGTGCGCTCGATGCGCGACAAGGGCAGGCCGGTATGGCGGGCAAACAGCTCAGTGGGTACGCCTGCGGTCAGGCGCAGCGCATTCATCATGAATTCAAACGGCAATTCGTCCAGCGTGACCTGCCGCTCTTCCTGTACCGGCGTACCGGCGGCGACCTGTTGCTGGTAGGCTGCCGGTTGCTTGTAGCGGGCCTGCCGGATAATGCGGTCCGGAAAGCTTAGCTTGCTGTGCGCGCCTGCGCCAATGCCCAGATAGTCGCCAAACTGCCAGTAGTTCAGATTGTGCTGGCAAGGGTGGCCGGGGCGGGCAAAGGCGGAGGTCTCATAGTGCTGATAGCCTGCAATTTCAAGCCGCTGCTCGATGGCTTCCTGCATGTCCGCCGACAGGTCGTCGTCCGGCAAGTCTGGCGGGTTGCGGTAGAACAGGGTATTCGGTTCCAGCGTCAGGTGGTAGCAGGAAAGATGCGGCGGTTGCCAGCCCAGCGCGGTTTCCAGATCGGCCAGCGCTTCATCCAGCGTCTGGCCGGGTAGCGCGTACATCAAATCCAGATTGAAGGTGTCGAACAGCTGTGCAGCGATGTCGACGGCCCGGCGGGCTTCGTCGGCATCGTGTACCCGGCCCAGCGCCTGCAGGTGGCGCGGGTTGAAGCTCTGGATGCCAATAGATAGCCGGTTGATGCCCGCCGCCCGGTAATCACGGAATTTCTCGATCTCGAAGGTGCCAGGGTTGGCTTCGAGTGTGACTTCGGCCTCATGCAGCAGGGGTAGCCGCGCACGCAGGTCATCCAGCAGGCGGCTCAGCCCCTGGGCCGACAGCAGGCTGGGGGTGCCGCCACCGAAGAAGATGGACACAATCCGCCGCCCCCATACCAGCGGCAAGGCCAGTTCCAGATCGCGCACCAGCGCGTCGAGGTAAGCCTTCTCCGGCAGCTCGCCACGCTTTTCGTGCGAGTTGAAATCGCAGTACGGGCACTTGCGGATGCACCACGGGATATGCACGTACAGGGAGAGCGGCGGCAGGCTCTGCAAGGACCAGTTGCTGCGCCCCACCGGCAGGGCCACCGGTGCGCTCACTGACCGGCTTCCTGATAGGGGTTGTGCAGGCTGTCGATCAGCGCGTGCAGTGCCTGCCGAATCTGGGCTTCCGTGCACTCCAGCAGTACGGCATCTTCCAGCGCGTCTTGCGCCATTTGGCGCAATTCTTCCAGGTTCTCGTTCAGCACCTTGATTTTCTCGACACAGGATACCGGACTACCGTCCGCCTTGTGCCAGATCGGGGGGGTAAAGCTCACCATGCTTCTTCCTGCAAGTGTTGCAACAAGGCCCGCAGCGCCCGGCCACGGTGCGAATGCTGATTTTTCTGCTCGCGGCTCAGGCGCGCTGAGGTGCAGCCGAGCTCGGCTACCCAGAACAGGGGGTCGTAGCCAAAGCCGTGTTCACCGTCTGCCGCCTGGGCAATCTCGCCGCGCCAGATGCCCTCACACAGGATGGGGCGGGGGTCGTTGGTGTGGCGCACCAGGGCCAGGATGCAGTAGAAATAGGCACGGCGGTCACTGACACCGTTCAACGCCTCCAGCAGTCGGGCATTGTTGCGGGCGTCTGACTTGGGTTCACCGGCATAACGCGCAGACCAGACGCCCGGCGCATTGCCCAGCGCCTGTACGCACAGGCCGGAGTCGTCCGCCAGCGCGGGCTTGCCGCTCAGCTGGCTGGCGTGGCGCGCCTTAGCCAGCGCATTTTCCACAAACGTGGCGTGGGGCTCTTCCGCCCCCGGAATGCCCAGCTCTCCTTGCGGGATGATCTGCAGGTCAAGCGGGGCCAGCAATTGCCGGAATTCGGCCAGCTTGCCCGCGTTGTCGCTGGCCAGCACCAGCATCGGACGTTCAGACACGGTCTACCTTGCATCATGGGGTGAAATAGAGCTGCCATTCTACCTGCTTGTGTCGCGGCTGGCTGCTCTTGACGATTGACGGCGGAGGCGCACAATTACGGCCATGGACCCCGCCTTTGCCGACGACTACGATCAACGCCCGATGACACTGCATACCGTGTCATTGACAGCCAAGCTGCTGCAGGCGCAGGGAATTGCGGTATCGGCCTTGCTCTCGGGCAGCCGGGTGAGTGAGTCGGATCTGCAAACGCCAGCCGCCATGATCACGCAAGGGCAGGAGCTGACCATTTTCGCCAATGCCTTGCGCTTGAGTCAGGATACCGTCATCGGTTTGCGCATTGGCCGCAACATGCATGTGTCGAGCTACGGGGCGCTCGGCTATGCCATGCTGGTCAGCCCGACGCTGCGCGATGCCTTGCGCTGTGCCTTGGCTTTTCCCGGCCTGCTGGGCAGTTTCTTTGAACTGAACCTGCTTGAGGACGGAGAGCTTGCCGCCCTGGTGGCGGGCCCGCACCATGCGCGCGCCGCGCTCTACCCCCTTAACGCGGACATGTGCCTGGCCTCGTTGTGGGCCATTATTGGTGATGTGCTGGGGCGCGCCACGGAGGCCAGTGCGGTGAGCTTGCGCTTCCCCAGACCGGAGCATGCCCCGGCCTATTTGTCCTGCTTTGGTGTCATGCCTGTCTTTGAGGCCGCATGTGATGCGGTGTGGTTTCCGCGTGAATGGCTGTCACAGCCGCTGCCACTGGCGGAGCCGGTCAGCCATTACATGGCGGTGCAGCAGTGCGAGCGTTTGCAACAGGAGTGGCAGCAGGTGCAAGGCAGCCGCTTGCTGGCGCGCGTGCTGCATTTGCTGCGCAGTAACCCGGCGCATTATGGTCAGCTGGAGGTACTGGCTAAATCCCTGTGCATGTCGGAGCGCACGTTGCGGCGACGGCTACTGGCCGAAGGGGTGCATTTCCAGCAGGTGCTGGACCGGGTACGCTGTCAGATGGCAGTGGACTATCTGGAGCGAACCCGTTTACCGATTGCCGAGGTGGCCGAGCGGCTGGGCTATAGTGAGACCGCCAGCTTTCGCCATGCCTTCCGCCGCTGGACCGGACGTTGCCCGAGTGACTGGCGGTCTGCGCCGCCTGCGCATGCTGCAACGCAGTAACGGTTGGCCGAAATGATCCCCTGGCTGACCGCATTCACGCTGACAGTCAGTGCACGGTCACGGTTCACAATAGCGTCACACAAGGGGGAGGTGGAGGATGGACTGTCCCGTAGCCGCAATCCAGATGGCCGCTGGTTCATGGCAATCCACAGACAATATTGCTACCGCTGAACGACTGGTGCGACAGGCCGCCGCCCAAGGCGCACAGGTGGTGCTGTTGCCGGAGCTGTTTGAGTTACCCTACTTTTGTACCGACCAGGATGCGGCCCATCTGCGGCTGGCGCAGCCCATGGCGGGTCACCCCACCCTTCAACGCTTCTCCAGGCTGGCGGCAGAATTGCAGCTGGTGATGCCCATCAGTTTCTTTGAGCGGGCAGGGCAGGTCTACTACAACAGCATTGCCATGCTGGATGCCGACGGACAGGTCCTCGGTGTCTATCGCAAAACCCATATCCCGGATGGGCCGGGCTACAACGAAAAATTCTACTTCACGCCTGGCGATACCGGTTTCAAGGTATGGCATACCCGCTATGGCCGTATTGGGGTCGGTATCTGCTGGGACCAATGGTTTCCGGAAGCCGCACGCATCATGGCCTTGCAAGGGGCTGAGCTGTTGCTGTATCCGACCGCCATTGGCAGCGAGCCACAAGACCCGGCGCTGGACTCTTCCGCACATTGGCAGCGGGTGATGCAGGGCCATGCAGCCGCCAACGTGATACCGGTCATCGCCGCCAACCGCATTGGCGTGGAGCAGGGGCAGCGCTTTTCTCAGCGTTACTATGGCTCATCTTTCCTGACTGATGAGACAGGCGCGCTGCTGGTCAGTGCCGGGCAGGAAGATGAACGGGTGCTGCTGCAAACCTACGACCTGCGTGCCATTGAACGCCGCCGCCATGCCTGGGGCCTGTTCCGTGATCGCCGGCCACAATGTTATGGCGGCATCCTCAGCAGTGATGGCATGCGGGAGATTGAGCATGCACGCTGAGCTGGCGCACGCTACACTGAACCCTGCTACCTCACAGGATATGTGCATGACCGCTACCCGGACGGCGATTGACATTGACCAGGTCTGCATGGCCTTTGCCCAAGGCGCGCTGGCGCTGGACAAGGTTTCTCTGGGCATACGCGAGAACGAGTTTTTTACCCTGCTGGGGCCCTCCGGCTGTGGCAAAACCACTTTGCTGCGGCTGATTGCGGGCTTCGAGCAACCGACTTCGGGCGACATTCGGCTTCATGGCACCTCACTGGTGGGTACCTTGCCGTTCAAGCGCCCCATCAATACCGTGTTTCAAAGCTATGCGCTGTTCCCGCATCTGACGGTGGCACAGAACGTGGCCTTCGGGCTGGAGGTGCAGCGCCAATCCACTGCAGCGATTCAGCAGACGGTGGCGGAGATGCTGGCGCTGGTCAAGCTCGAAGGCATGGCGTCGCGCAAACCGGCGCAGCTTTCGGGCGGGCAGCAGCAGCGGGTCGCACTGGCACGCGCATTGGCCAACCGCCCCAAGGTGCTGTTGCTGGATGAGTCCCTCTCTGCGCTCGACCTCAAGCTGCGCAAGGAGATGCAGGTTGAGCTCAAGCGTCTGCAGCGTGAAACCGGCATCACTTTCCTGTTTGTTACTCACGATCAGGAAGAGGCGCTGACCATGTCCGACCGCATTGCGGTGATGAGCGGCGGCAAGGTGCAGCAGGTGGGCAGCCCGACCGAAATCTATGATCACCCGGCCAACCGGTTCGTGGCCCGTTTCATTGGCGACATCAATCTGCTGCCTGCGACGGTGACCTCCGACGGCTACCAGCTGGGTGAAGGTGTATGGCTGCCTGCCGCGGCTGCCCAGCCCGTTGGCCAGGCGGTGACGCTGGCGGTGCGCCCGGAGCGGATGCGGGTGAATGCACCCGGTGATGGCCTTGCCGCCACGGTGCAGGAGGTGGTCTACCTGGGGACCGATACGCTGTATCAGCTGACGCTGGAGGGCGGGCATCCCTGTCAGGTGCGGATGCAGAACGACCGGGGAGCACAGCAACGCTGGCAACGTGGCGACCGCGTCGGGCTGGTGCTGGATCCGACGGCCGTACAAGTGCTGGAGGATTGAGCATGCGTACCTCGCGTTGGTCGCGCCCCTTGCTGCTGTCCCCGACGGTACTCACCCTGTTTGTGTTCATGGTGCTGCCGATGGGGCTGATGGCGTGGATGTCCATCATGGCGCCCGACACGTTTGGCGGGGTGAAATGGGGTCAATACAGTGCCGAAGGTTATGTTCAGTTTCTGTACGAACGCGATCTGGACGACCAGCTGGTATTGAACGGTGATTACCTGCAGATTTTCCTGCGCAGCTTCCTGCTGGCCGGGATGGCGACCCTGGCGACCCTGCTGATTGGCCTGCCCACGGCGCTGTATATCGCGCTGCAGGAAGAGCGGGCGCGTAACCGGCTGATCTTTCTGATCTCGATCCCGTTCTGGACCAACCTGCTGGTTCGGGCCTTTGCCTGGATGCTGCTGTTGCGCAACGGCGGGCTGATTGACAGCCTGCGCCCGCTGCTGGGGCTGCCTGACGGGGTGCTGGGGGTGCTGTATACGCCGACGGCGGTAGGCATTGTGATGGTCTATGCCTTCCTGCCCTTCATGATCCTGCCGATTTATACCAGCCTGGAAAAGATGGACTGGCGACTGGTGGAGGCGGCGTTTGATCTGGGTGCCAACCGCTGGCTGGCGTTTCGTCGGGTGATCCTGCCTCTGGCCATGCCGGGCATCGTGGCAGGCTGCATGCTGGTGTTCATCCCCGCCATTGGTTCGTACTACATTCCAGAGCTGGTGGGGGGGGGCAAGCAGCTGATGATTGGTAACCTGATCCAGAACCAGTTTGGTACAGCGCGAAACTGGCCATTCGGTGCGGCCTTGTCCTTTACCCTGCTGCTGATGGTGCTGCTGGCCATGCTGGCGTATCAGTGGCGCTTCCGCCGCCACACGGAGGCCGCATGAACCCGCATAACCCGCTCTGGCGTTTCCGTGGCGTGCGCAGCTTGGCCTGGTTGACGCTGGTTTATCTGTACCTGCCGATCGTGGTACTGATTGCACTGTCTTTCAACGCCAATCGGGTGGCGACGATCTGGACCGGCTTCTCCTGGCAATGGTATGGCGTGGTGTTTGATGACCCCAACATCCTGCGTGCAGCGCGTAATTCCTTCCTGATTGCCACCAGCGCCACCCTGATTGCCACCACCTTTGCCACCCTGGCGGCGCTGGCGATGTCGTCGGGCCGCTTCCGTGGGCAGGGGCTGGTGCAGGCCATGCTGGGCTTGCCGATGCTGGCGCCGGAAATCGTCACTGCGGTCGCTTCCCTGCTGCTGTTTCTGGCGCTGGGGCTGGAGCTGGGCATGCTCACCGTGCTGATTGCACATACCGTGTTCTGCATTCCCTTTGCCTACCTGCCGATCCGTGCCCGGCTGGAAGGCATGGACCCGCGCTTGTTTGAGGCTGCTGCAGACCTGTATGCCACGCCACAACGTACGTTCTGGCGGGTGACGTTTCCGCTGTTGCTGCCGGGCATTCTTTCCGGTGCGATGCTGGCCTTCATCGTGTCGCTGGACGATTACGTGATTACCTCGTTTGTGGCAGGGGCGGGCAGCACCACGCTGCCGGTACATATCTATGGCATGGTGCGACGGGGCATTTCACCAGAGGTGAATGCGCTGTCGGCACTGATGTTGCTGGTATCCATGGGGTTTGTGGTGTTGTCCTGGTTGCTGGGGCGCAAGAAACCCTGAGACTTTGCATCACATCAAGGAGAGCAAGCATGAAGTGGCGTCATCTGGCTTTGGTGGTGGCATTGGGCATGAGCGGCGTGGCCCGAGCAGGTGGGGAGCTGAACCTGTACAACTGGTCGGACTACATTCCGCTCGATTTGCTGAAGAAGTTCGAGAAAGATACCGGCATCAAGGTCAACCTGGATGTGTATGACAGCAATGAAACCCTGCTGGCCAAGCTCAAGGCCGGTGCCAAGGGCTACGACGTGATTGTGCCCAGCGACTATATGGTGAAGATCATGATCACCGAGAAGCTGCTGGAGAAGATTGACGTCAACAAGATGCCGAACTTCAAGAATGTGACGGCACCCCTGAACAAACCCGTATTTGACCCAAGCCGCAGCTATACCGCGCCCTATATGTGGGGGGTCACCGGCTTTACCTACGATTCCACCCGGGTGCCAGGCGGCAAACTGGAGGACAGCTGGAAGAGCTTCTTTGAACCGCCCGCTGCCATGAAGGGGCAGATGGTGGCCCTCAATGATGTCAATGAGCTGTTCGTTGCCGCTTCGCTGTACCTCAAGGTCGACCAGTGCACCGAAGATCCCAAGGAAGCACAGAAGGTGCTGGACCTGTTGTTGAAACAGAAGCCGATGCTGGCGATGTACAACTCGGACGGCACCATTGAGCGCATGCAGGCCAAGGAAGTGATCCTGCACCATCAATGGAACGGCGCGGCGCACCGCACCAAGGAAAAGCTGAAGTCGGCTGTGTTCGTCTACCCGAAGGAAGGGATGTCGTTCTGGAACGATAACTTCGCCATTCCGGTTGGGGCCAAGAACAAGGACAACGCGCTCAAGTTCATCAACTGGATGATGGCCCCGGAAAACATTGCGCTGGCTTCCAACTTTACTGGCTACAACAATGCCATCCAGGGCTCTGACAAATTCCTGCTGCCGGCCCTGCGTGATGACCCGGCTGTGAACACGCCTGCCGCTTACCGTAGCCGCTTTGTGCCCAACAAGCTGTGTTCCACCAAGGCCATGGCCCTGCGCGACAAGGTGTGGACCAAGCTGAAAAAATAAGGTGACACCTTCCTGACGCCCGGATATCCGGGCTGCTGCCCCCGCACAAGACAGGGGGCGGCCCCTTGTTTTGCCGGAGTTTTAGCCATGTTGACGATTTACAGTGACAGCCATCGCCTGCATCACGGCCAGGCTGAGTTGATCGATGGAGAGATGAGGCCCTGCTTTGAGATGCCCAGCCGTGCCGACATGGTGTTGGCGCGGGTGCAGGCGGTCGGGCTGGGTGAGGTGCGCCCCCCGCAAGCGTTTGGTCTGGAGCCCGTGTTGCGGGTGCACGACGCGGGCTTTGTACAATTTCTGCAATCGGCTTGGCAGCGCTGGTCTGCGGCAGGTCGCAGCCATGATGCCTTGCCACTGGTGTGGCCGGTACGCCGCTTGCGTACTGATCGGATCCCGCAGGATATCGACGGTTTGCTGGGTTACTATGCGATGGATGCCGGGGTACCGATCACCGCAGGTACCTGGGAGGCCGTGTGGCAGAGTGCGCAAGTCGCCATGACCGGCGCACAGCTGCTGCAACAGGGTGAGCGGGCCGCCTTTGCCCTGTGCCGCCCACCCGGACACCATGCCGCCCGTGACTATATGGGTGGCTACTGTTATCTCAACAACGCCGCCATCGCCGTGCAGATGCTGCGTGACCAAGGTGCGGAGCGGGTGGCGGTGCTGGATGTGGATTATCACCACGGCAACGGCACCCAGGATATCTTCTACAGGCGCAACGATGTGCTGGTGGCCTCGATTCATGGCGACCCACGGGTGGAGTATCCCTACTTTCTGGGCTATGCCGATGAAATCGGCGCGGGGGAGGGCGAGGGCTACAACGCTAATTTCCCCTTGCCGCACGGCACCGTCTGGGCCGCTTACCAGCAGGCGCTGCAAGCAGCGTGTGAGCGTGTTCGCCAGTTTGCACCAGACGCCCTGGTGGTGTCGCTGGGGGTGGATACTTATCAGGAGGATCCGATCAGCCAGTTCAAGCTGAGCTCGCCAGACTACCTGCGGATGGGGGAGCACATCGGAGGACTGGGTTGCCCGACCCTGTTCGTGATGGAGGGCGGGTATGCCGTGGAAGAAATCGGCATCAATGCGGTGAATGTGCTGCAGGGCTTTGAGTCTGCGCAAGCCTGAAAAGCATACACCCCGCCAGGGCGGGGTGTATGCAGGGCAAGACGGGCCGTTTACATATTGGGGTAGTTCGGGCCGCCGCCACCTTCCGGCACTACCCAGTTGATGTTCTGGGTGGGATCCTTGATGTCACAGGTCTTGCAGTGCACGCAGTTCTGCGCGTTGATTTGCAGGCGCGGGTTGCTGCCATCGTCGGCGCGTACGATTTCGTACACTCCCGCCGGGCAATAGCGCTGTTCCGGCGCATCATAACGGGCCAGATTGATGCTGATGGGGACGGATGCGTCTTTCAGCGTCAGGTGACAGGGCTGGTCTTCCTCGTGATTGGTGTTGGAGAGGAAGACGGAGGAGAGGCGGTCGAAAGACAGCTTGCCATCCGGTTTCGGGTAGGCTATTGGCTCGCACTCATCCTTGCCTTTCAGCTTGGCATGGTCTGGCGTGCTGTTGTGCAGCGTCCAAGGAGCCTTGCCACCAAACAGCTTCAGGTCCATTCCGGCCATCAGCGTACCCAGCCACAAGCCGCCCTTGCTCATCCACGGCTTGAAGTTACGGGCGCGATGCAGTTCATCGTGCAGCCAGCTACCCTCAAAGCGGGTGGTGTAAGCGCTCAGTTCGTCATGTGCGCGGTCGGCTCCCAAGGCTTCAAATGCGGCTTCTGCGGCCAGCATGCCACTCTTGATTGCGGCGTGGCTACCCTTGATGCGCGGCACATTCAGGAAACCGGCATTGTCACCCACCAGCGCACCGCCGGGGAAGGTCAGCTTCGGCAGCGCCTGCAAGCCCCCGGTGACGATGGCACGGGCACCATAGGAAAGGCGACGGCCCCCTTCGAGAAACTGACGGATTTCCGGGTGATGCTTGTAGCGCTGGAATTCTTCAAACGGGCTCAGATAAGGATTGCTGTAACCCAGTCCCACCACCAGCCCCACCACCACCTGATTGTTCTCGGCGTGGTAGAGGAAGCTGCCGCCATAGGTATCGCTGCCCAGTGGCCAGCCGGCAGTGTGTACCACCAGACCTTGCTTGTGCTTGGCCGGGTCGATGTCCCACAGTTCCTTGATGCCGATGCTGTAGCTCTGCGCATCACGGCCATCGTCCAGCTGGTAGTGCTGGATCAGCTGCTTGCCGAGGTGGCCACGACAGCCTTCAGCGAACAGGGTGTACTTGCCACGCAGCTCCATGCCCGGGGTGTATTCACCCTTCTGGCTGCCGTCACGCGCCACGCCCATGTCGCCGGTAATCACCCCGCGCACGATCTGGCGCTCTTCGTCCCACAGCACCTGTGAGGCGGTAAAGCCGGGGAAAATTTCCACGCCCAGCGCTTCGGCTTGTTGGGCCAGCCAGCGATTGACATTACCCAGGCTGACGATGTAATTGCCTTCATTGTGCAGGGTTTTGGGCAGCAGCCAGTTGGGTGCGCGGGTGGCACCGGTTTCGCTGAGGAAGAGGAAGCGGTCTTCCGTGACTGGCACATTCAGGGGGGCGCCCTGGGCTTTCCAGTCCGGGATCAGTTCGGTCAGGGCTTGCGGATCCATCACCGCACCAGACAGGGTGTGCGCTCCGATTTCGGAGCCTTTTTCCAGCACCACTACTGATAGCTCGCGGCCTGCTTCATTGGCCAGCTGCTTGAGCCGGATCGCCGCCGACAGGCCCGCAGGCCCTCCGCCGACGATCACGACGTCGTAATCCATGTATTCGCGTTCCATGTCTCGGTCCCTTTTCACCCTTGCCCGGGCGCTGTCGCGGCCCCGGTGTCATGAATAGTAAACTATAGTTCACAATTGGCGGAAGTGTATCGCAAGTTTACCGCTTTTTCGAGCGCTTGCTAGTCATTCCACGGAAATAATGTTGCCCTGCAGCACTGGATGAAGATCAGCTGGGCTTGGCAACAAAGGGAGGGGTGCGCCCCTGCAGGGCATCCAGCTCGATCAGCTCGTGATCTGTGTGGTTCAGCAAAGTAGCATCCTGCATCCCTTGGTCAGACAGCACGGACTGGTGATGGGCGGAGCTGATCCAGCGGCGGTTGCCTTGCAGGTCGGTCAGTTCCACTTGCCCGTAGCAGGTGCAGAAATAGGTGCCGCCCGGTTGGGTTTCCATATAGATGCCGGTGCCGCGTATGCCGGCGGTCAGGGTCGGGGTGCGCAGGGTTTTGTTACCGCGCCCGAACGAGGCGAGTACGCCGCCACTGAACAGGCGCAGCACGCCGACCACCAGCCCGTCATCGCTGGCAGGGGTCAGCTGCAGGCGGGTATGGGCACGCAGCAGGTAGGCATCCTTGCCGAGCACCACCTGTGCGGAACTGTCGGAGCCGGTACGCAAGACATCGCCCACCTTGACCGGGCTGCCCAGCTGGGCAGGCTGATCGTTGATCCACAGCTCGCCTTGCAGACGCCGTACAGTGTCGGTGCTGGCGGCCAGAGACAACTGCGGCAAGACTGCAAGCAGGGTGGCAGCGCTACCCCACTGCAGATAACGGCGGCGATATGGCGAGGCAACAGACATGACAGGCTCCAGCGAAGTCTTCTGCCAGTTTAGTCGTTCGCCAGCGCTTTTGCTGACATGGTTTGCCGCGCCAGCAGCACCACCGCCAGTAGCACCAGCGCGCCCCCCAGCCACTGCATGGGCTGTAGTCGCTCGCCCAGCAGCAGATAGCCGAGCGCAATGGTGACTACCGGCTCGAACGTGGACACAATCGCCGAGGGGCCTGCCCCGGCGCGTGCCATCCCGGCCAGGAACAGGGTGATCGCCAGCACGGTGCCAAACACGGCCAGCCCCAGAATGCCCAGCCAGCCCGAGGCGTGACTGGGCCACTGCCAGCCTTGCAGCGTGGCCAGCAGCGTGTTGCTGATGGCGGCCCCACACAGGATCAGCCAGCCAGACAGTAGCGCGTCGCCCCGCAAGCGGCTGCCACACAGAATATACACGGCATAGCACAGTGCCGAAGCCAGCCCCAGTGCCACGCCCAGCGTCGAGCCTTGCACTGGACCCGACAGCATCAGCAGGGTGCCACCGAATGCCGGGATCAGCAGGAGACCGCGCTGCCAGCTGAGCGGCTCCCAGCGCAGCATGGCGGAAAACAGCACCACCAGGATCGGGTAGACATAGAGCAACAGGGCTACCAGCCCGCTACTGGCATGCTGCAAGGCGGTGAAATAGCTTTGTGCTTGCAGGGTATACAACACGCCGCCCATCAGCATGTACGCCAGCGCCTGCCGCCGGTCTGGCCACTGCGCGCGTCTTTGGTAGACCCAGGGCAACAGCAGGGTGATGGCTACCAGAAAACGCTGCGCCAGCAGGCTGGTGGCGTTGACGCCATCCTGATAGGCGAGGTGGGCCAGCAACGGAATGCAGCCAAAGCCTGCGGAAGAAATCAGGATCAGCAACAGGCCAAAGGCGGGTGTGTGGCGATTCGGCATGACAGTTTGATGGCAGTGGTCAGGATGAACCGCAGTCTAGCGGGCTTGCCAGCGGTGTCGCAAAGCGATAGTTTGTGTGCTCAGGCATTAAAATTTGGGGGCTATGTGCAGGGACCGCCATTAACCGCGATCCGGGTATTTGTTGTCGCTGCGGAGTCGGGAGGTTTCCAGCAGGCGGGGCGGCAATTGCATTTGTCCGCTGGAGCGGTGGCGCATCAGGTCCGGCAGCTGGAACTTTGGCTGGGAAGTGCCCTGTTTGAACGCTTGCCGCGTGGCGTGATGCTGACCGAAGCGGGCAGCCAGCTGGCCAGCCAATGGCGCCCTTTGCTGTCACAGCTGGAGGCGGTGGCGCAACAGCACCGCGAGCAGCAAGGGGCGTCGCATCAAGTGTCGTTGACGCTGGTGCCCTCGCTGGCCAGCAGCTGGTTGATGCCCCGGCTGGAGGATTTCCGACGGCAGCACCCGAGGATCGAGCTGAACCTGCTGGCCAGCATTCCGTCGGAAGACCTGCAGCGCGAGGGGATCGACATCGCGATTCGGCTTGGTACAGGCCCTTGGCCTGCGCTCGCCCATGAACCGCTGATGCCGGAGTGGTATCTGGCGGTGGCCCCCCCGGCCTTGCTGCGCAGCTTGTCATTGCAGCAGACCGAGAGCTGGCCCTTGCTGTTTGACCGCTTTGAATCCAGGCTGCCTGAGCAGCTGGACTGGCCGCGCTGGTTTGCCCTGCAGCAACTGCCGGAAGGGCGGCGGCTGGGTTCGACCTTCTCGCATACCTATCTGACGCTGGAGGCAGCGCGGCATGGGCAAGGCGTAGCCATTGCGCCGCTGCCGCATTTACTGGATGATCTGCAATCGGGGCGACTACAGGCTTTGCCGTATCCTGCCCTGTGCGGCCCCTACGCCTATCATTTGTTGTGGCGCAAGGAGGTGGCACACCGTCCGGCGGTACAGGCGGTGTGCGACTGGCTGCGCCAGCAGGCCAGGGCCTGCCAGACACCACCAGCCATCCAGGAGGGGCTATGCGGGTAGCCGTCACCCGTTCCGGCGCAGCACAGCAGGCGTGGTTTGAGACCACCGCGATCACGGCTTTGCCCTGCAATGATGCAGTGGCGCTGCAGCACTGGCTGGCACAATCCCGTCAGGGCATCATTGTTCGCCTGGGTGATGAGGACTGGTTGCAGCCCAGTCTGGCCTTGCAGTCCTGCATGGTGGTTGATGCGCGTCACTGCTGGTTCGAACAGGTGATCCACGATGCGGCAGCGTTTACGGAGGCGGGGGTGGCTTATCTCAGCCAGTTGCCTCCCGATCCGCTGTGGGCAGGCTGGCCGCTGGCCTGGGGTGGGCCCACCGCGCAAGTGCGGCAGCTGGAGGCGGGTTTGCAGCGCTGCGGAATGACCCGACCAGGCTGGCAGGCCGGGCCGGTGGGGAGCAGCCACTTCATGTGGGTGGTGCTGGAGACCTTGCGCTATCGCTGGCTGAGCCAATGGCAGCGCTGGCTGACTGGCGAACCGCTACCTTCGATCGAGCAATGGCAAGCCTTGCTGCAGGCGGATCAGCAATTGTATGGCTGGTTGCAGCAAGTGGCGGCTCGCTACGCGGCGTGTGCGCCCAAGGACGTGGTGACCGAGGTGGACTTTGCGGCGATGCTGGCCGGATGGTGCCAGGCGCTGGCACCGCTGGCCAGCGCCGGACACCCCGGCTAACCCAGAAGCGGCTTAGAACAACTGAATGATCGGCCAGCCTTCTTGCTCGGCCAGCACCTTCAGGCGTGCATCCGGATTGGTGGCAACCGGATGGCTGGCATGGCGTAGCAGGGGCAGGTCGTTCATCGAATCACTGTAGAAGTGAATCGCTGCAAAGCTGTCCCAGTTTAGCCCCATGTCTTGCAGCCACATTTCACTGCGGGTGACCTTGCCTTCGCGGAAGGTCGGGATGCCGACCCAGCCCCCGGTATACGCGCCGTCTTCCTGACCATTGGCGGTTTCCAGTGTGATCGCCAGCAGGTGTTTCACGCCGAATTCACGTGCAATCGGGCGGGTGACGAAGTCAATGGTGGCGGTGACGATGCCACACAGGTGCCCTGCGTCCAGATGCTGCTGTACCAGCTGGCGTGCTTCTGCGGTGATTTGCGGGCGCACCACGGCATCCATGAAGCGTTCATGCCACTGGTCCAGTTCAGTGCGGCTGTAGTTGGCCAGCGGAGCGGCGAAGTAGCGCAGGTAGGCATCCATGTCCAGCGTACCGGCTACATAGTCTTCCTGAAACTGGTCCAGTCGGGCCGCAAAACCTTCTGGCGCCATATCTTGCTGCATCATGTAACGGCCCCATTCCTGGGAGCTGTCAAACGGGATCAGCGTATGGTCAAGGTCAAACAAAGCAAGTTCAGTCATGGGCGTCTCTCGCCATCCCGCCTCGCAGCGGGATGGGCAGTCAGGCAGCGGGTGCGTCTTCCAGCACCAGCAGGTTGTCGTAAGAGAAATTCAGCTTGATGGCATCGCCCGGCCGCGGCAGCGGCTGATGCGGATCATTGAACAGGTCAAAGCTGACGGTCTGGCTAGCGATACGAGCACGAATACGCACCACGGCGCCCAGGAAGTTGACGTCTTCTACTGTTGCTGCCAGCGTATTGCGGCCATCGCCACCTTCGCCCAGACGGACCGATTCCGGACGCAGTGCCAGGGTCAGGGCGGATGCCGCTGATTTGGGCAGGCGACTGGTGGTCAGTGTTACCCCATCCAGCTGCACTTTACCGGTGCTGGCATCCACCAGCTGCCCCGCCCACTGATTAAGGGTACCCACAAAGGAAGCGACGAAACGGGTGCGGGGATAGTTGTAGATGTCGAACGGGGTGCCGATCTGTTCGGCGCGGCCTTCGTTCATCACCACGATACGGTCGGAGATGGAGAGGGCTTCTTCCTGATCGTGCGTCACGAAAATGGAGGTGATGCCCAGCTTGCGCTGCAGCGAGCGAATTTCGTCGCGCAGGGACACGCGAATCTTGGCATCCAGCGCGGACAGCGGCTCATCCAGCAGCAGCAGCTTGGGTTCACCCGCCAGCGCGCGTGCCAGCGCCACCCGCTGCTGCTGGCCACCGGAGAGCTGCCAGGGGTAGCGATCGGCCAGCTGCGGCAGCTTGATCAGCTGCAGCATTTCGTCCACCCGCTGGCGGATGTCCGCTGCCGATTTCTTGGCGATCTTCAGGCTGAAGCCGATGTTTTCACGCACCGTCATGTTGGGGAACAGGGCGTAGGCCTGGAACACCATGCCGATGTCGCGCTGATTGGGGCGCAAGCGGGTCACGTCCAGATCATTCATGCAGATCTGGCCGCTGCTGGGGGTCTCAAAGCCCGCTACCATGCGCAGGATGGTGGTCTTGCCGCAGCCGGACGGTCCGAGGAAGGTGACAAACTCACCTTGCTCAATATTCATGTTGAAATCGTGCACCACGGTGTGGGTGCCGAACGCTTTTTTCAGGTGATTGATTTCGAGAAAGGCCATGTCAGTATTCCACTCTCAGTGTGTATTGGCTCAGTGGCCTTGTTCTGCCTTGCTGCGCAGGGCGCCAGCGTTGCGTGAAAACACCTGGATCAGCCCCATCGAGGCCCAGGTAATCATGAAGGCGATGATGGCCAGCGCCGACGGCTCATAGGCGCGGTTGGCGCCGATCAGCTGCAGGTAAGGGCCAAAGGCCGGGCGGCTCAGCAGGCTGGCCATGGTGAACTCCCCGATGACGACGGCAAAGGTCAGGAAGGCACCGGACAGGATGGCCGACTTGATGTTGGGGAAAATCACCCGGAACAGGATGGTGGTCCAGCCTGCACCCAGACTCTCTGCCGCTTCCGTCAGCGAGCGTACGTCAATGGCCCGTAGCCCGGTGTCGATCGAGCGGTACATATAGGGCAGCGACAGGGTGACGTAACTGCACAGCAACAGGATGTCGGTGGCGCGCTCGCTGCTGGTCATCGGCAGGATGGAGCTGCTGTTGTACATGCGCAGATAGCCAAACACGATCACGATGGCCGGGATCACCAGCGGCAGCAGGGTGATGAACTCCACCACCGGACGCGCCTTGGGCAGACGCAAGGTCACCCAGTAGGCGGTGGGCACTACCAGCAGCACGCCTACCACGATGGTCAGCAAGGCCAGCAGGGTAGAGTAGCCAAAGGTGGCCTGGAACTGTGGATCGGTAAATACCGCCACATAGGCATCAAAGCTGTACTCATCGCGTCGCATCTTCAGGCTGAAGATGAAGGTCGCCAGCAGGGGCACAAAGAAATACAGGGTGCCGATGATGATGGCGATCCAGGCGCCGATACGGTTCTGTTTCATTTGCGACCCCTTTCAGAGCGCGAGCGCAGCCAGATGTAGCCGGCGTTCGACAGGCCGGTGATGATCACCATGCCCATGGCTAGCGCGTAGCCCAGGTTGGGGTCATGCAGCACGTCGCCACGAATCTGTGCATACAGCTGGATGGTGATGATGTTGAGCGAACTGCCGGTCAGCGCATAGGCGGTGGCAATGGCACCAAAGGCATTGGCGAACAGCAGCAGGGTAGAGCCCATGATGCTGGGCCACAGCACCGGCAGGCCGATGTAGCGCCAGTAATGGAAACTGGAGCCCCCCAGGCTGTCACAGGCTTCGCGCCATTCCTTGCGCAGGCCTTCGATGGCCGGGCTGATGATCAGCACCATCAGCGGAATCTGGAAGTACAGGTAGGTCAGCGTCAGCCCGGTGAAGCTGAGAATGCTGAAACCGGTGCCATACAGGTCAAAATCCAGATAGTCGCGCGCCAGTACCGTCACCAAGCCCATGCGGCCCAGGGTGGCGAGGAAAGCAAACGCCAGCGGTACCCCGGCAAAGTTGGACGCCACGCCACTGAAGGTCATCAACGTGGGGCGAATCCAGCCTGGCAAACGGCCCTGAATGGCCGCCCAGGCCATCAGCACACCGATGATGCCGCCAAAGAAGGCAGATGCCGCACTGATCTGGATGCTCAACCAATAAGCATTCAGGATGTTTTCCTGAAACAGGTTGCGCATGTTTTGCAGCGTAAAGTGACCCTGGGCATCCTGAAAGGCACCGACCAGCAGCAAACTGGTGGGCAGGATCAGGAACAGCAGGGCAAACAGCAGGAAGGGCGCAACGCCCAGCCAGTTCAGCCAGCTGCGGTCTGCAACAGACGCAGCGGGACCAGCAACCCGAGAGGTATCGGCCATGATGTCAGCCTTGTGTGAGGCGGTGATACACAGACAGCACCCCCTGCCACCCGGGCGGGTGGCAGGGAGGCACTGCAAGGCAGGATGTTACTTGACGGCAGCGCCGACCACTTGATCCCACTGCTTGGTGATGGCGGCCTTGTAGGCTTCCTGCTGTTCCAGCGTCGGGAACAGCGCACCCTTGTAAGCAGCAGCCGGCGGCAGCTTGGCCAGCAGGTCAGCAGGGATCTTCTTGCGGGCAGCCAGATCGTTGAAGCGGATCGGGTGGCAGTAGCCCTTCAGCCATGCAACCTGGCCTTCATCCGAATACAGATGCTCCATCCACAGCTTGGCGGCGTTCGGGTGCGGTGCATAGGCGCTGATGGCCTGTACGTACACACCTGCTACCACGCCGGTCTTCGGGATCACCACGGCGACCTTCGGGTTACCCTTCAGGGTGTCGCGGTCAGCCAGAGCGTTGTAGTCCCAGCGGATGATGATCGGAGTGGTGCCTTGGGCCAGCGAGGCGGCCTTGCCGATCACCGGTACGAAGTTGCCGTTCTTGTTCAGTTGGGCAAAGAACTTCAGACCGGCATCGCCAGCCTTGCTCACGTCACCCTTGGCTTGCGACAGGCCTGCAGCGAACACGCCCTGGATGGCCTGGTTGGCGGTACGCGGATCTCCCGCCAGTGCCACGGCATTCTTGTATTCCGGCTTCAGCAGGTCGGACCAGTCTTTCGGCACGTTCTTGATGATGTCGGTGTTCACCTGGAAAGCCAGCACGCCGTAGTAGTCGCCATACCAGAAGCCGTCGGCATCCTTGGCGGAAGCCGGGATGCTGTTCCAGGTGCTGACCTTGTACGGTTGAATCAGGCCGGCAGCCTTGGCTTGCGGGCCGAAGGACAGACCCACGTCGATCACGTCCGGTGCTTGCGGACCCTTGTTGTCCTTGTTCGCCTTGATGGCTTCGATTTCATCGCCGGAGCCTGCGTCCGGGTTCAGTTCATTCACCTTCAGACCATACTTGGCCTTGAAGCTGCTGATCACTTCGCCATAGCCACACCAGTCGTGCGGCAGTGCGATCACGGTGAGTTCACCTTCTGCCTTGGCCGCGGCCACCAGCTTGGCAGGTGCCTCAGCCTGTGCGGCGCCGATTGCCCCGATGGCTGCTGCCAGCAGCGTGACCTTGATGCCCATCTTGCTCATGTTCCTGATCCTCTCTTTAGTTTTTCACGAAAAACAGACCCGACTGCAACTGCAACCTGTGATTCTGAGTTCGCTCCACCGGAATGCGCCGGCAGTGCCATCAACCCGCAACCCTGAGGCTGCATTGGGTGAGTACCTGTTTCTTTTCGATCAACCTGGCATGCCATCCGCGTGTCATGAAAAAGCAGACAAGCGCAGCATGATGGGCATGACGCGAAAGCGTCCATTGTTGCCAAGTTTTGCGACAGATTTGTGACAGCGATGTTGTTTTAACAAAATTTCAGGTGCGAAATCACACATTATCACGTCAGCTTATGGTGCTGCATAAGCGCTGGCGATGATGCCAAAAAACCAGAGGGCGAATTCTGTCTGCACACGACGCAAAATGGTCAAATCCAGACGCTCAAAACGGCGGCCGTGGCCGCGGTGTGACACAAACAAGTACGTCAAATGAATTTTCGGGAACGAACTTTAGCCCTTGCCGCACCCGCTGCAGGCCACTGGCCATGCGCCACGGGTATGACTGCGCGAAACGGGTACCCTCAGGCGACTGCACCGTCAGGTCGCGTGAGGGTGCGTTCACATTACAATCAGGTTACTACATTGTGGCGGGCTAACAGAAAAAAATACAGGAGGAGGGGGTGCAGGACTTAGCGCGGAGTCGTGTCAAACATCTCGCCGGTCTCGAAGAATAGCCCGCCAGCGATGTAATGAATGCTGCGAGGGCTCATGGCATCTTGCTGCCAGTGGCCATCCTGGAAGATGCGCGCATCGGCCTGGGCGGAGACGACCTCGGCCAGAAACAGATCGTACTTGCCTTGCACGTCAGGCTCGCTGATGACCTTGCATTCCAGCCAGCCCAGGCAATCTTCAATCAAGGGGGCGCCAATCCGGCTGGCCGGGAAGGTGCGTAGACCGGCGTGTGCAAACTTGTCACCTTGCACGTCCCGGCCACTGTGCTGCCCTGCCCAGACCACCGAGGCGGCCAGGGTGCGAGGCGGGATGCAAAGCGCAAACTCTCCGGATGCTTCGACCAGCTCTCGTGTCAGCGTGGCCTTGTCGATGACGATGGCAATCTTGGGTGGCGAGAAATCCAGCGGCATCGACCATGCGGCGGACATCACGTTGCGGCGGTCGCCGCTGGCGGAGCTGACCAGCACGGTGGGGCCGTGATTGAGCAGTCGCCAGGATTTATCCAGTGGAATGGTGACGCGCGCAGCTTGATCCATGGTGTGCCTCCGCAAAAGTGCGCATTGTGGCACAACGGGCCAGGCAGGTATTCACTCACTGAAAGGGAAGGGGATCTGCGAGCCGGGTGTGGCCGCTTCGGCGCGATTGCGACCGCTGGATTTGGCACGGTATAAGGCAAAGTCCGTGCGCTGGTACAGTTCCGCCAGGGTTTCGCCAGGTTCGGCCAGACCATAGCCCAAGCTGAGGGTGACATGGCTCGCCGTATTGGAGTGGGCATGCGGAATGGCCAGGCGATGCTCGGCTTCATGAATGATACGTCGCGCAACCTGTTGTGCATGCTGGGCGCTGCAATCATGCAGCAGGATGGCAAATTCCTCACCCCCCAGACGTGCAGCAAGATCGGTACCACGCTGCAGCTGCTGCTGCAGCAATTGGCCGATCTGGCGTAGCGCCTGATCGCCAGCCGGGTGGCCATACAGATCGTTGTAAGCTTTGAAATGATCCACATCCATCAGGAGCAGCGCCGTGCCCTTGTGTTCACGCTGAGCCTGCTGCAACGATTGCTGCGCGCGCAGCTCAAAAGCCCGACGGTTCAAAAGGCCGGTCAAGCCATCCGTGCCCGCCAGATGATTCAGGATGCCTCGGGTCAGGAATTGGGCTCGAGTGGCGTGATCGTGCGAGAAACGCATGCCAGCCAGACCCAGCAGGGCCGTCACCTGGTAAGGCAGCAGGTGCCAGAAATCAGGCATGGCCTCGGGACTGAGCATCAGGGCCAACATGAGCCAGCTGCTGATGCAGACCAGCAAGGCCAGCTTGACGGCATTCCAATAGTTATGACCGATCGGAAAGAAAATGGCGATCAGCAGCAGAAAATTGGTGTCCAGCGCCACCGGGATACCCAGGCCAAGCAGGACAGGCTGGTAAAGCAAGGTAGACGCCAGCGTACAAAGGCTCAGCGAGAGCAAACCATAAATGATCCAGCGCTGACTTTGCATGGGTGAGGTTTGCCGCTCACCAATCCAGGCACAACACTGAATGGCGGCGATGCAGATCAGGCGCAGCGCTATCAAGGCGCCGCTGAGGGTGGGGACGTAATGCGTCAGGGCAAAGTGAATGTCTTGCGCAAGAAAAAACAGCAAAACCAGCGTCAGGATGATGCCGCCAATACGGCGTGGCAATTGATAACGCTGCAGCAAATAGGCCAGGTAGGCTTCTTCCAGCGGCGCATCAAATTTCAGCCAG
Source organism: Leeia aquatica (assembly GCF_012641365.1). NCBI lineage: Bacteria > Pseudomonadati > Pseudomonadota > Betaproteobacteria > Neisseriales > Leeiaceae > Leeia > Leeia aquatica. The sequence goes on along the minus strand of NZ_JABAIM010000001.1, from coordinate 1,295,611 downwards.
CGGAAGCCCTTGCGACGCTGCTCGGCGTAAGGATTATCGCGAAGATCAAGTTCGGCCAGCATGTGCTTATCCACTTCGGCGGCAAACGCAGAAATGACAGGGAAATAAAGGCGGAATCTTACCGTCTAGGGCGCGTATTAAAAAGTGAAAGACTGTTAATGGACAGTATAGCGGGGAAAACAAGACTGGTCGGGGTGAGAGGATTCGAACCTCCGGCCTCTACGTCCCGAACGTAGCGCTCTACCAGGCTAAGCTACACCCCGAATTTGCCGTGATCACAGAGAGGGATCAGGTCATGATGAATTGTGGTGGCCAAGGGCGGAATCGAACCACCGACACGCGGATTTTCAATCCGCTGCTCTACCAACTGAGCTACTTGGCCGTTCTTGTCAGCGACAAGAGACGCGCATTAAATCGGATATCCGGCCCCGCGTCAACCCTTTTTTGAAAAAACATCCAAAGCGGTGTTTCAGCGCACCGGCGCCAGGGTGCAGGGTAGGCTAGGGCGGGTGGTGTGGATGGAACGAAGCCAATCCCCCCAGACGTGCTTGCGTCGTGCAGGCCACGTCAAGTGGCCTTTCGATCTTACGCGCGCGTGATATATATGCCATTTTTGAGTCCCACTACGGGTGTGAAAAAACCTGAGAAAATTGCATGGGGAGGTGTTGACAGGGTGGGGTGGTTTCCTCATAATGCGCGTCTCTTCTGGAGAGGTGGCCGAGTGGTTAAAGGCAACAGACTGTAAATCTGTCCTCTTACGAGTACGCTGGTTCGAATCCAGCCCTCTCCACCAGAAGGATTGCAGTAGCGGTCGGCGGTGTGGTGAATTTTGGCTGCAAAGCATCAGGACCTCGACTTGGCAGTTAGGCGGGTGTAGCTCAATGGTAGAGCAGAAGCCTTCCAAGCTTACGACGAGGGTTCGATTCCCTTCACCCGCTCCAACGATTTCTGTGAGCGCCCATGTAGCTCAGGGGTAGAGCACTCCCTTGGTAAGGGAGAGGTCGCCAGTTCAATTCTGGCCATGGGCACCAACCGATGTCATGCGGTTGTCGCATTCGAATTCAGAGACTTAGAGGATTTGCGCAATGGCTAAGGAAAAATTCACGCGGACCAAGCCGCACGTCAACGTAGGTACCATTGGTCACGTTGACCACGGCAAGACCACCCTGACTGCAGCGATCACCACCATTCTGTCGAAGAAGTTCGGTGGCGAAGCCAAGGGCTACGACCAGATCGACAGCGCGCCGGAAGAAAAGGCCCGCGGTATTACCATCAACACCGCACACGTCGAGTACGAAACCGAAGGCCGCCACTACGCACACGTGGACTGCCCGGGTCACGCCGACTACGTGAAGAACATGATTACCGGTGCCGCCCAGATGGACGGCGCCATCCTGGTGTGCTCCGCGGCAGACGGCCCGATGCCGCAAACCCGCGAACACATCCTGCTGGCCCGCCAGGTTGGCGTGCCGTACATCATCGTCTACCTGAACAAGGCAGACCTGGTGGACGACGCCGAACTGCTGGAACTGGTCGAAATGGAAGTGCGCGAGCTGCTGTCCAAGTACGATTTCCCGGGTGACGACACCCCGATCGTGACCGGCTCCGCCAAGCTGGCGCTGGAAGGCGACCAGTCCGAATACGGCGAACCGTCCATCTTCAAGCTGGCCGCCGCACTGGACAGCTACATCCCGGAACCGGAACGCGCCATCGACGGCACCTTCCTGATGCCGGTGGAAGACGTATTCTCCATCTCCGGTCGTGGTACCGTGGTGACCGGCCGTGTTGAACGCGGCATCATCAAGGTCGGCGAAGAAGTGGAAATCGTGGGTCTGAAGGCCACCATCAAGACCACCTGCACCGGCGTGGAAATGTTCCGCAAGCTGCTGGACCAAGGTCAGGCTGGTGACAACGTTGGCGTGCTGCTGCGCGGCACCAAGCGTGAAGAAGTCGAGCGCGGCCAAGTGCTGGCCAAGCCGGGTTCGATCACCCCGCACACCAAGTTCAGCGCCGAGATCTACGTGCTGAGCAAGGATGAAGGCGGCCGTCACACCCCGTTCTTCAACGGCTACCGTCCGCAGTTCTACTTCCGTACCACCGACGTGACCGGTGCGGTTGAGCTGCCGGAAGGCACCGAAATGGTGATGCCGGGCGACAACGTGTCGATCAAGGTAGCCCTGATCGCCCCGATCGCGATGGAAGACGGTCTGCGCTTCGCGATTCGCGAAGGTGGTCGCACGGTTGGCGCCGGTGTGGTTGCCAAGATCATCGAATAAGTTTGACAAAGCGTTACGGGTGCAGTACCTTACTGCACCCACTTCAGGCCAGTAGCTCAATTGGTAGAGTATCGGTCTCCAAAACCGAGGGTTGGGGGTTCGAAACCCTCCTGGCCTGCCATACACCCTAGCCTTACGGGGTGCTGACAAGAGCTTTCAAGCCATAATGACTTCGACTGACAAAGCCAAGCTGGCCGCATCCCTGCTGTTGGTTGCGGCTGGCCTTGTTGCGTTTTACACCCTGCACAGCCTCCCTGGCGTGGCGCGCGGGGCTATTGTTTTGGTAACGGTGCTTGCGGCACTGGGCCTGATGGCAACCAGCGATCTGGGTGGGCGCTTTCGTGCGTATGCTCATGATTCGTACAAGGAAGCCAGGCGCGTTCAGTGGCCAACCCGTAAGGAAACCCTGCAGATGACCGGCGTGGTGCTGGTGTTTGTGCTGCTGCTGGCGGTGTTCCTGTCAGTGGTGGACTGGGGTTTGTCCAAGATCGTTTATAGCTATTTGTTGAACAGGTAAGGGTAGAACATGGCAATGCGCTGGTATGTCGTGCACGCCTATTCCGGTTTTGAGAAGAGTGTGCAGCGCGCTCTGCAGGACAAGATTTCCCGCAGCGAGTTGCAAGACCAGTTTGGTCGCATTCTGGTGCCGGTGGAAGAAGTGGTGGAAGTCAAGGGCGGCCACAAGAGCATCACCGAGCGCAAGTTTTTCCCGGGCTATGTGCTGGTCGAGATGGAGATGAGCGACCAAACTTGGCACTTGGTGAAGAGCACGCCGAAGGTGACCGGCTTTGTGGGTGGCACGGCGACGCGCCCGGCCCCGATCAGCCAGAAGGAAGTGGACGAAATCCTGCATCAGATGCAGGAAGGTGTGGAGAAACCGAAGCCGAAGATCCTGTTTGAAGTGGGTGAGGCGGTTCGGGTGACCGAAGGCCCGTTCACCGATTTCAATGGTTCGGTGGAAGAAGTGAATTACGACAAGAGCAAGCTGCGGGTATCGGTGACCATTTTTGGTCGTGCTACTCCGGTGGAGCTGGATTTCACGCAAGTCGAGAAGATCTGATCTTCTGGGCAGCGTAAAGCGATACCCCGCCTGGTGCGGGGTGTTGTTGCATCAACGGGGAGCAGGTTGATCGCCTGCGCTTGACCCACATTCAGGAGTATTAACGTGGCAAAGAAAATTGTTGGCTTGATCAAGCTGCAAGTGCCCGCTGGTAAAGCAAACCCGTCGCCGCCGATCGGTCCGGCACTGGGTCAGCGTGGTCTGAACATCATGGAATTCTGCAAGGCCTTTAACGCCGCAACGCAGAAGCTGGAACCGGGTCTGCCGATTCCGGTGGTGATTACCGCCTACGCGGACAAGTCCTTCACGTTCATCATGAAGACGCCGCCGGCCACCACCCTGATCAAGAAGGCCATTGGCCTGCAAAAGGGCAGCTCCAAGCCGCATACCGACAAGGTGGGCAAGCTGACCCGTGCTCAGGCTGAAGAAATCGCCAAGACCAAAATGCCGGACCTGACTGCTGCCGATCTGGACGCAGCGGTTCGTTGTATCGCTGGCAGCGCCCGTTCCATGGGCGTGGAAATGGAGGGCTGATCATGGCGAAGATTTCCAAGCGCGCAAAGGCACTGCGTGCCAAGGTGGATTCCACCAAGCTGTACCCGGTTGATGAGGCACTGTCCCTGATCAAGGAAACCGCGACCGCCAAGTTTGACGAATCGGTAGACGTTTCGGTGAACCTGGGTGTGGACGCTCGTAAGTCGGACCAAGTGGTTCGTGGCTCCGTGGTGCTGCCGCGTGGTACCGGCAAGACCGTTCGCGTCGCCGTGTTCGCACAGGGCGCTAACGCTGAAGCGGCCAAGGCCGCCGGTGCGGACGTGGTGGGCTTCGATGATCTGGCTGAACAGATCAAGGGCGGCATGCTCGATTTCGATATCGTGATCGCTACCCCGGACGCCATGCGTATCGTTGGTCAGCTGGGTCAGATCCTCGGCCCGCGCGGTCTGATGCCGAACCCGAAGGTCGGTACCGTGACCCCGGACGCCGCTACCGCCGTGAAGAACGCCAAGGCAGGTCAGGTGCAATACCGTACCGACAAGGCCGGTATCATTCACTGCACCCTGGGCCGCGCTTCCTTCGAAGCTGCTGCCCTGCGTGAAAACCTGAATGCGCTGATCGAAGCCCTGCAAAAAGCCAAGCCGGCTTCCAGCAAGGGTGTTTACCTGCGCAAGGTTGCGGTGAGCAGCACCATGGGTATCGGTGTTCGCGTCGACACCGCCAGCCTGGCCGCACAGTAATGCAGTAACACGGCCGGCCTTCGGGCTGGCCGTACTTTGGGCTGTCTCGCTGCCGTATGAGTGATGCAGATCGTCAAAGACCGCAGGTGGTTCGCCGTAATTGGCATTCGCTGTTGGAATGCCTGCCTGCGCAGATGGTGATCCCGGGTAAAGGATACGAATTCATGCAGTACGAATCATTCCTGAGCCAAGGTCGCCGAGGTGAAGTCGGTTTCTGACCGACTTCGGGTTTGATAGGAGGATAGACCTTGAGTCTCAATCTCGAAGATAAAAAGGCCGTTGTGGCTGAAGTTGCGGCAGAAGTTGCCAAGGCTCAGACCATTGTTCTGGCTGAATATCGTGGTGTCAAGGTCAGTCAGCTGACGCAATTGCGTGCCAATGCCCGTCAGTCCGGTGTTTACCTGCGCGTGTTGAAAAACACCCTGGTGCGCCGTGCTGTGGAAGGTACGCCTTTTGCCGGCCTCGCTGAGCAAATGTCCGGCCCGCTGATCTACGGTTTTTCCGAAGATCCGGTGGCTGCCGCCAAAGTGCTGAACGAGTTTGCCAAGGCAAACGACAAGCTGGTTCTGACCGCTGGTAGCTTCGCAGGCAAGGTACTGGACAAGGCAGGCGTGCAAGCGCTGGCTTCCATTCCGAGCCGTGATGAGCTGCTGGCTCGCTTGCTGGGTGTCATGCAGGCACCGGTGTCGGGCTTTGCTCGCGCCATGGCTGCACTGGCTGCTCAAAAGGGCGAAACCGAAGCCGCTTGATTCATCCGTGTGGGTGAATCCGACTAGATACGATTTAAAGATTGCAGGAGTGATTTGAAAATGGCAATTAGCAAAGAAGACATCCTCGAAGCCGTTGGCGCGATGACCGTGATGGACCTGAACGACCTGGTGAAGGCGTTCGAAGAGAAGTTCGGCGTGTCCGCTGCCGCTATGGCTGTGGCTGCTCCGGCTGCTGGTGGCGCTGCTGCCGCTGCTGAAGAGAAGACCGAGTTCGACGTGATCCTGGCCGCTGCTGGCGACAACAAGGTTAACGTCATCAAGGTTGTTCGCGCGCTGACCGGCCTGGGCCTGAAGGAAGCCAAGGACCTGGTGGACGGTGCTCCGAAGACCGTGAAGGAAGGCGCAAGCAAGGCCGACGCAGAAGCCATGAAGAAGCAACTGGAAGAAGCCGGCGCCAAGGCAGAAATCAAGTAATTGTCTTGATTGCGGCAAACCAGGCTGGCGGGAGACCGCCGGCCTTGTTTGCTTTGTGCCGGTTCGGGCTGCAAGACCTGAATCGGCATTTCACAGAGTGCAAACAACAGCCGATTTGTTGGCCGTGCAAGTGAGCTGTTCTTTGCTTTCTGCGGCATTTACCTCCATGGAGTCTCTATGAGTTACTCTTTTACAGAGAAGAAACGCATCCGCAAGAGTTTCGCCAAGCGTGAGAGTGTGCTTGACGTTCCGTTCTTGCTGGCAACCCAGATTGAATCTTACGCAGCATTCCTGCAGGCGGATCGTGCGCCGGAATCCCGCGAAAGCCAAGGGTTGCAGGCTGCGTTCAACTCCATCTTCCCGATCTCCAGCCACTCGGGCAATGCCCGTCTGGAGTTTGTCAGCTACATGCTGGGCACCCCTCCGTTTGACATGACCGAGTGTCAGCAGCGCGGCATTACCTTTGCTGCACCGCTGCGTGCACGCGTGCGCCTGACCATCATGGACCGGGATGCCAGCAAGCCGACCATCAAGGAAGTGAAAGAGCAGGAAGTGTACATGGGCGAAATTCCGCTCATGACCAAAGCCGGTTCCTTCATCATCAACGGTACCGAGCGGGTGATCGTCTCCCAGCTGCACCGTTCACCGGGCGTGTTCTTTGAGCACGACAAGGGCAAGACCCACAGCTCCGGCAAGCTGCTGTTCTCCGCACGTATCATCCCTTACCGCGGCTCCTGGCTGGACTTCGAGTTCGATGCCAAAGACCTGCTGTACTTCCGGATTGACCGCCGTCGCAAGATGCCGGTGACCATCCTGCTGCGCGCGCTGGGCTACAGCAACGAAGACATCCTGGCGGAATTCTTCTCCTTTGACACCATCCATCTGGGTCGTGAAGAAGTGCGTCTGGAACTGGTGCCGGAACGCCTGAAGGGCGAAGTAGCCAAGTTCGACATCAAGGATGCTTCGGGCAAAGTTATCGTTGCCAAGGACAAGCGCATCACCGCCAAGCACATCAAGGATATCGCTGCGGCGGGTCTGACCAGCCTGAGCGTGCCGGATGAAATGGCCGTGGGCCGTGTGCTGGCCAAGACTGTGATTGATCCGGCCACCGGTGAGATCCTGGCCGTGGCCAACGAAGAGATTACCGAGTCGCTGCTGAACAAGATGCAGATCGCCGGTATCGCCCGTCTGGAAGTGATTTACACCAACGACCTCGACTTTGGTGCCTTCATTTCGCAGACCATGCGTCTGGATGAAACCGCAGACCGCAATGCCGCGCGCATCTCCATCTACCGCATGATGCGTCCGGGCGAGCCGCCGACCGAAGATGCGGTCGAAATGCTGTTCCAGCGCCTGTTCTTCGCCGACGAAACCTATGACCTGTCCAAGGTGGGTCGCATGAAGTTCAACCGTCGTATCGGCCGTGAGGAAATCCTCGGCACCGGTACGCTGTCGAACGAAGACATCGTCGCCGTGATCAAGATTCTGGTTGAGCTGCGCAATGGCCGTGGTGAAGTCGACGATATCGACCACCTGGGTAACCGTCGCGTGCGCTCGGTGGGCGAGCTGGCCGAGAACCAGTTCCGCGCCGGTCTGGTTCGCGTTGAGCGTGCTGTGAAGGAGCGTCTGTCGCAGGCCGAATCTGAAAACCTGATGCCGCATGACCTGATCAACGCCAAGCCGGTCAGCGCCGCCATCAAGGAATTCTTTGGTTCCAGCCAGCTGTCGCAGTTCATGGACCAGACCAACCCGCTGTCGGAAATCACCCACAAGCGCCGTGTGTCCGCGCTGGGCCCGGGCGGTCTGACCCGCGAACGCGCTGGCTTTGAAGTGCGTGACGTGCACCCGACCCACTATGGCCGTGTGTGCCCGATTGAAACGCCGGAAGGCCCGAACATCGGTCTGATCAACTCGCTGGCCATCTATGCGCGTACCAACGAGTACGGCTTCCTGGAAACCGCCTATCGCAAGGTAGTGGACGGCAAGGTGACTGACCAGATCGAATACCTGTCCGCCATTGAAGAAGGTCGCTATGTGATCGCCCAGGCCAACTCGGCACTGGACGAAGAAGGTCGCCTGGCCGATGAGCTGATCACCTGCCGTGAAAAGGGTGAAACCATCCTGGAAACGTCGGACCGCGTGCAGTACATGGACGTTGCACCGAGCCAGATTGTGTCGGTGGCCGCTTCGCTGATCCCGTTCCTGGAGCACGATGATGCCAACCGGGCCTTGATGGGTGCCAACATGCAGCGTCAGGCTGTGCCTTGCCTGCGTCCGGAAAAGTCGCTGGTGGGTACCGGTATTGAGCGCACCGTGGCGGTGGATGCCGGCACGGCAGTGAAGGCGGACCGTGGTGGTGTGGTGGATTATGTCGATGCGGGCCGTATCGTGATCCGCGTGAACGACGATGAAACCAGCGCTGGTGAAGTGGGTGTCGACATCTACAATCTGGTGAAGTACACCCGTTCCAACCAGAACACCAACATCAACCAGCGCCCGATCGTGAAGGTGGGCGACAAGGTTGGCCGTAACGACGTGATCGCCGATGGTGCCTCGACTGACCTGGGCGAGCTGGCACTGGGCCAGAACCTGCTGGTGGCCTTCATGCCGTGGAACGGCTACAACTTCGAAGATTCGATCCTGATCTCCGAACGCGTGGTGGCCGATGACCGCTACACCACCATTCACATCGAAGAGCTGTCGGTGGTGGCGCGCGATACCAAGCTGGGGCCGGAAGAAATCACCCGTGACATCTCGAACCTGTCCGAGCGCATGCTGGGCCGTCTGGATGAGAGCGGTATCGTACACATCGGCGCCGAAGTGGAAGCCGGTGATGTGCTGGTGGGCAAGGTGACGCCGAAGGGCGAAACCCAGCTGACCCCGGAAGAGAAACTGCTTCGGGCCATCTTCGGTGAGAAGGCGTCTGATGTGAAGGACACCTCGCTGCGCGTGCCGACCGGCATGAGCGGTACCGTGATCGGTGTGTCGGTCTTCACCCGCGAAGGCATTCCGCGTGACGCGCGTGCCCAGTCCATCATTGACGATGAACTGAAGCGCTTCAAGATCGACCTCGCTGACCAGCTGCGTATTCTGGAAGGCGATGCGTTTGCCCGTATCAAGAAGATGCTGATCGGCAAGGTGGCCAACGGCGGTCCGAAGAAGCTGGCCAAGGGCACGGCACTGAGCGCCGAGTACCTGGAAGGCATGGCTTCGCACGACTGGTTCGACATTCGTCTGGCCGACGAAGATGCTGCCCGTCAGCTGGAACAGCAGAAGGACATCCTGGCGCAGAAGCGTCTGGACTTCGATCAGCTGTTTGAGGAGAAGAAGCGCAAGCTGACGCAAGGTGACGAACTGTCGCCGGGCGTACAGAAGATGGTCAAGGTGTATCTGGCGGTGAAACGTCGCCTGCAGCCGGGTGACAAGATGGCCGGTCGTCACGGTAACAAGGGTGTGGTATCGCGCATCGTGCCGGTGGAAGACATGCCGCACATGGCCGATGGTACGCCGATGGACATCGTGCTGAACCCGCTGGGCGTGCCGTCCCGGATGAACGTGGGTCAGATTCTGGAAACCCATCTGGGTTGGGCAGCCAAGGGTCTGGGCCGTCGCATCGACGAAATGCTGCGTCAGGAGCGCAATGTCAGCGAAGTGCGTGGCTTCCTCGACAATATGTACAACAGCAGCGGCAAGCAGGAAGACATCCAGGGCCTGACCGATCAGGAAGTGCTGGAACTGGCGCATAACCTGCGTGGCGGTGTGCCGTTTGCCACCCCGGTGTTCGACGGTGCCAAGGAGTCCGAAATCAAGGCGATGCTGGACCTGGCCTTCCCGGACAGCGACCCGCGTACTGCCGTACTGGGCTTCACTCCGACCAAGACCCAGCTGCGCCTGTATGACGGCCGCACCGGCGAGCAGTTCGAGCGCCCGGTGACCGTGGGCTACATGCACGTGCTGAAGCTGCACCACTTGGTGGATGACAAGATGCACGCCCGTTCTACCGGCCCGTACTCGCTGGTGACGCAACAGCCGCTGGGTGGTAAGGCCCAGTTCGGTGGTCAGCGCTTCGGTGAGATGGAAGTGTGGGCGCTGGAAGCTTACGGTGCGGCGTACACGCTGCAGGAAATGTTGACGGTGAAGTCGGACGATATTACCGGTCGGACCAAGGTCTACGAAAATATCGTCAAGGGCGATCACAAGATCGATGCAGGCATGCCGGAGTCCTTCAATGTGCTGGTGAAGGAAATCCGCTCGCTGGGTATCGACATGGATCTGGAACGCCAATAACACCGAACGCCAGTGGAGGGCTGCGGCCCTCTGCGACTTGGAGGATATATGAAAGGTTTGCTCGATCTCTTCAAACAGGTCACGCAGGACGACGAATTTGACGCGATCAAGATCGGTCTGGCGTCGCCGGAGAAGATCCGCTCCTGGTCGTTCGGTGAAGTGAAGAAGCCGGAGACCATCAACTACCGTACGTTCAAGCCGGAACGCGACGGCCTGTTTTGTGCCCGTATCTTTGGCCCGACCAAGGATTACGAATGCTTGTGCGGCAAGTACAAGCGCCTGAAGCATCGCGGTGTGATCTGCGAGAAGTGCGGCGTGGAAGTTACGCTGGCCAAGGTGCGTCGTGACCGCATGGGTCACATCGAACTGGCTTCGCCGACCGCCCACATCTGGTTCCTGAAGTCGCTGCCGTCGCGTCTGGGCATGGTGCTGGACATGACGCTGCGCGACATCGAGCGCGTGCTGTACTTCGAAGCCTATGTGGTGATCGATCCCGGTCTGACCCCGCTGAACAAGGCGCAGTTGCTGACCGAAGAAGACTACCTCGACAAGGTGGAAGAATACGGCGATGAATTCCGTGCTGAAATGGGCGCGGAAGGGATCGGTGCCCTGCTGCGTGCCATCGACCTCACCTCCGAGGTGGAGCGTCTGCATCGCGAGCTGGATGCCACCGGTTCGGAAACCAAGATCAAGAAGATTGCCAAGCGCCTGAAGGTGCTGGAGGCCTTCCAGCGTTCCGGTATCAAGCCGGAATGGATGGTGATGGAAGTGCTGCCGGTGCTGCCGCCGGACCTGCGCCCGCTGGTGGCGCTGGATGGTGGGCGCTTTGCGACCTCCGATCTGAACGACCTGTACCGCCGCGTGATCAACCGGAACAACCGTCTGAAGCGCCTGCTGGAGCTGAAGGCACCGGAAATCATCGTGCGCAACGAAAAGCGCATGCTGCAGGAAGCGGTGGATTCGCTGCTGGACAACGGTCGTCGTGGCAAGGCCATGACCGGGGCCAACAAGCGTCCGCTGAAGTCGCTGGCCGACATGATCAAGGGTAAGGGCGGTCGTTTCCGTCAGAACCTGCTGGGCAAGCGCGTGGACTACTCCGGCCGCTCGGTGATCGTGGTGGGTCCGCAGCTGCGTCTGCACCAGTGCGGTCTGCCGAAAAAGATGGCGCTGGAGCTGTTCAAGCCCTTCATCTTCCACAAGCTGGAAGCCATGGGCATTGCCACCACCATTAAGGCGGCCAAGCGTGAAGTCGAGCAGGAAACCCCGGTGGTGTGGGACATCTTGGAAGATGTGATCCGCGAGCACCCGATTCTGCTGAACCGTGCGCCGACCCTGCACCGTCTGGGTATCCAGGCATTCGAGCCGGTGCTGATCGAAGGCAAGGCCATCCAGCTGCATCCGCTGGTCTGCTCCGCCTTCAACGCCGACTTTGACGGTGACCAGATGGCCGTTCACGTGCCGCTGTCGCTGGAAGCACAGATGGAAGCCCGCACCCTGATGCTGGCCTCCAACAACGTGCTGTCGCCGAGCAACGGTGACCCGATCATCGTGCCGTCGCAGGATATCGTGCTGGGTCTGTACTACATCACCCGTGACAAGATCAACGGGCGTGGTGAAGGCATGGCCTTTGTAGACGTGGCCGAAGCCCTGCGTGCTTACGAAAACAAGGTGATCGAGCTCAACACCCGTATCAGCGTGCGCATCCGCGAGTGGGAGCGTAACGAAGAGGGTGAGCTGGTCAACAAGCTGACCCGCTATGAAACCACGGTGGGCCGTGCCATCCTGTCGGAGATTCTGCCGAAGGGCATGCCGTTCAGCTTCGTCAACAAGGCGCTGAAGAAGAAGGAAGTCTCCAAGCTGATCAACGCCTCGTTCCGTCGTTGCGGCCTGCGTGACACCGTGATCTTCGCCGATCAGTTGATGTACACCGGTTTCACCTATGCTACGCGTGCCGGCATCTCGATCTGTATTGACGACATGCTGATCCCGGCGGAAAAGCTGGCCCTGCTGGCCGAAGCCGAGAAGGAAGTCAACGAGATCCAGGCACAGTACACCTCCGGTCTGGTGACCCAGGGTGAGCGCTACAACAAGGTGGTGGATATCTGGGGTCGTGCCGGTGACCGTGTGGCCACCGCCATGATGAACGCGCTGAAAACCGAGAAGGTGGTCGACCGTGAAGGCAAGACGGTGGATCAAGAGTCCTTCAACGCCATTTACATGATGGCCGACTCCGGCGCCCGGGGTTCTGCAGCGCAGATTCGTCAGCTGGCCGGTATGCGGGGTCTGATGGCCAAGCCGGATGGCTCGATTATTGAAACGCCAATCACGTCGAACTTCCGTGAAGGCCTGAACGTGTTGCAGTACTTCATCTCGACGCACGGTGCCCGTAAGGGTCTGGCCGATACCGCGTTGAAGACCGCCAACTCCGGTTACCTGACCCGTCGTCTGGTCGACGTGACCCAGGATCTGGTGGTGGTGGAGCAGGATTGCGGCACCAAGAATGGCGTGGCCATGAAGGCCGTGGTGCAGGGCGGTGACGTGCTGGAAGCCCTGCGTGAGCGGATTCTGGGCCGTGTGGCAGCAGTGGACGTGGTGAACCCGGAAAGCGGCGAAACCGTCTACGAAGCCGGCACCCTGCTGGGCGAAGATGAAGTCGAACGCATCGAAGCGCTGGGCATCGACGAAGTGAAGGTGCGTACTGCGCTGACCTGCGACACCCGCTACGGCCTGTGTGCCAAGTGCTATGGCCGCGATCTGGGCCGTGGTCACATGGTGAACGTGGGTGAGGCGGTGGGTGTGGTGGCCGCGCAGTCGATCGGTGAGCCGGGTACCCAGCTGACCATGCGTACCTTCCACATCGGTGGTGCGGCGTCGCGTGCAGCAGTGGCCAGCCAGGTGGAAACCAAGTCCAACGGTATTGCCCGCTTCTCCGGCGCGATGCGTTATGTGACCACCGTGAAGAATGAACTGATTGCCATCTCCCGCTCCGGCGAAGTGGTGATTCAGGAAGAAAATGGCCGCGAGCGCGAACGTCACAAGGTGCCGTATGGTGCCATGCTGCAAGTGACCGATGGTGCACCGGTGAAGGCAGGTCAAGTGCTGGCCACCTGGGACCCGCATACCCGTCCGATCATTACCGAATACGCCGGTCAGGTGAAGTTCGAGAACGTCGAAGAGGGTGTGACCGTTGCCAAGCAGATCGACGATGTGACCGGTCTGTCCACGCTGGTGGTGATTGATCCGAAGCGTCGTGCCGGCTCCACCAAGGGCGTGCGCCCGCAGGTGAAGCTGCTGGACGCCAACGGCAACGAAGTGAAGCTGAGCGGCACCGATACCTCGGTGAACATCACCTTCCAGGTGGGCTGCATTATCTCGGTGAAGGATGGTCAGGATGTGAACGTGGGTGACGTGCTGGCACGTATCCCGCAAGAAAGCTCCAAGACCCGCGACATTACCGGGGGTCTGCCGCGCGTGGCCGAGCTGTTCGAAGCCCGTTCGCCGAAGGATGCCGGCATGCTGGCGGAAATTACCGGTACCGTGTCGTTCGGCAAGGACACCAAGGGCAAGCAACGCCTGGTGCTGACCGATCTGGATGGCGTGGCACACGAATACCTGATTCCGAAGGACAAGCACGTGCTGGTCCACGACGGTCAGGTGGTGAACAAGGGTGAAGTGATTGTCGACGGTCCGGTGGATCCGCACGACATCCTGCGCCTGCAAGGTATCGAAGCCCTGTCGCGCTACATCACCGAAGAAGTGCAAGAGGTGTATCGCTTGCAGGGTGTGAAGATCAACGACAAGCACATCGAAGTGATCGTGCGTCAGATGCTGCGTCGCGTGGTGATCTCCAGCGCCGGCGACACCGCCTTCCTGCAAGGCGAGCAAGTCGAGCGTGCAGAGGTGCTGACCGAAAACGAACGCATGGTGGCAGAAGGCAAGCAGCCGGCCGAGTTTGACAATGTGTTGCTGGGTATTACCAAGGCATCGCTGTCGACCGACTCCTTCATTTCGGCTGCATCGTTCCAGGAAACCACGCGCGTGCTGACCGAAGCCGCCATCATGGGCAAGAAGGACGACCTGCGTGGCTTGAAGGAAAACGTGATCGTGGGTCGCCTGATTCCGGCCGGTACCGGCCTGGCGTACCACACGGCACGCCGCCGCAAGGAAAGCGGCGAGCTGCTGGCGGAAGAGCAGTTTGTGCCAGCAGAAGGTGAGGGCGTGGACGGGCAAGCTGAACAGCTGGTCTGAAATTTGCCGGAGAATCAGCGGCTTGCTTGACAAGCCGCTATTCCAGAGCGTAGAATCCGCGGTCTTTACGGTGGGCGGCGTTCGTGCGTCGCCTGTTCATTTGTCAGGAAGAAACAATGCCAACTATTAACCAACTGGTGCGTAAACCGCGCCAAAGTGCTCCGGCAAAAAGCAAGGTGCCGGCACTGAATTCCTGCCCGCAAAAGCGTGGCGTGTGCACCCGCGTGTACACCACCACTCCGAAAAAGCCGAACTCCGCACTGCGTAAGGTTTGCAAGGTGCGTCTGGTCAACGGCTTCGAAGTGATTTCGTACATCGGTGGTGAAGGCCACAACCTGCAGGAACACTCGGTGGTGCTGATCCGCGGTGGTCGTGTGAAGGATTTGCCGGGTGTGCGTTATCACACCGTGCGCGGTAGCCTGGACACCGCAGGTGTTAAGGACCGTAAGCAGGCTCGTTCCAAGTACGGTGCAAAGCGCCCGAAGGCCTGATTGGATTTTTTCGCGGCGGCCCGTCCGTCGAGTAAGTGATCATCTGATGGATGATCGCGAGTGGCCAAACCACTCAACTGAACCGTTAGTAAAGGAAGTAACATGCCACGTCGTCGTGAGGTTCCCAAGCGTGAAGTCTTGCCGGACCCGAAATTTGGTAACAAAGACCTGACAAAGTTCATGAACACGATCATGGAAGACGGCAAGAAGTCCGTCGCCGAGCGTATCGTGTACGGTGCTCTGGAGCAAATCAGCAAGAAGTCCGGCAAGGACGCGCTGGAAGTGTTCACCCAGGCACTGTCGAACGCCAAGCCGATGGTTGAAGTGAAGAGCCGTCGTGTTGGTGGCGCGAACTATCAGGTTCCCGTGGAAGTGCGTCCGGCTCGTCGTATGGCATTGGCGATGCGCTGGATTCGCGAAGCGGCTCGCAAGCGTGGCGAAAAGTCGATGGACCAGCGTCTGGCTGGTGAACTGCTTGACGCAGCGGAAGGCCGCGGCGGCGCCATGAAGAAGCGTGACGAAGTGCACCGCATGGCTGAAGCCAACCGCGCGTTTGCTCACTACCGCTTCTAAGCGGTGGGTTTGTGAACCCGATGTTCTTTATCAACTTGTTGACAAGGTAGTGAGCTGTGGCACGCAAGACACCTATCGAACGATATCGCAATATCGGCATCAGTGCGCACATTGATGCCGGCAAGACTACGACCACCGAACGCATTCTGTTCTACACCGGTGTGTCGCACAAAATCGGTGAAGTGCACGACGGTGCAGCCACCATGGACTGGATGGAGCAAGAGCAGGAACGGGGTATTACCATTACCTCCGCTGCGACGACCTGCTTCTGGCGGGGCATGGACGGCAAGTACCCCGAGCACCGCATCAACATCATCGACACCCCGGGTCACGTGGACTTCACCATTGAGGTGGAGCGCTCCATGCGTGTGCTGGATGGTGCCTGCATGGTGTACTGTGCGGTAGGTGGCGTGCAGCCGCAGTCGGAAACCGTATGGCGTCAAGCCAACAAGTACGGTGTGCCCCGGCTCGCCTTTGTCAACAAGATGGACCGTCAAGGTGCCAACTTCTTCCGCGTCTTTGACCAGATGAAGCTGCGCCTGAAGGCCAACCCTGTTGCCATTCAGATCCCGATCGGCGCTGAAGACACCTTCGAAGGCGTGATCGACCTGGTCACCATGAAGGCCATCTACTGGGATGAAGCTTCGCAAGGCATGAAGTTCGAGCTGCGCGACATCCCGGCCAACCTGCAGGCGACTGCCCAGGAATGGCGCGAGAAGATGGTTGAAGCCGCCGCCGAATGCTCCGAAGACATGATGAACAAGTACCTTGAAGAAGGTGACTTGTCCGTTGAAGATGTGAAGCACGGTCTGCGTGCGCGTACCATCGCCAGCGAAATCGTGCCGATGATGTGTGGCACCGCCTTCAAGAACAAGGGCGTGCAGGCCATGCTGGATGCGGTGATCGACTATCTGCCGGCACCGACCGACATTCCGCCGGTTGCAGGTACGGACGAGAGCGGTGCCCCGGCTTCGCGTGCTGCGGATGACTCCGCTGCATTCTCTTCCCTGGCCTTCAAGCTGATGAACGACCCGTACGTCGGCCAGCTGACCTTCTTCCGCGTGTACTCCGGTGTGGTGAACTCCGGTGATACCGTGCTGAACTCGGTCAAGGACAAGAAAGAGCGTATTGGCCGTATCGTGCAGATGCACGCGGCTGACCGCAAGGAAATTGACGAAGTTCGCGCTGGCGACATCGCTGCCGCCATCGGCCTGAAAGATGTGACCACCGGTGAAACCCTGTGCGATCCGAACAATGTGATCGTGCTGGAACGCATGGAATTCCCGGAGCCGGTGATTCACGTTGCCGTTGAGCCGAAGACCAAGGCTGACCAGGAAAAGATGGGTCTGGCACTGGGTCGTCTGGCCAAGGAAGATCCGTCGTTCCGCGTGCGTACCGATGAAGAATCGGGCCAGACCATCATTTCCGGCATGGGTGAACTGCACCTGGAAATCCTGGTTGACCGCATGAAGCGCGAATTCGGCGTTGAAGCCAACGTTGGCGCCCCGCAAGTGGCTTACCGTGAAACCATCCGTGCTTCGGTTGAGCAAGAAGCCAAGCACGTCAAGCAGTCCGGTGGTAAGGGTCAGTACGGTCACGTGGTGATCAAGCTGGAGCCGATGGGCGAAGGCGGTGGCTACGAGTTTGTCGACGAGATCAAGGGTGGCGTGATTCCGCGCGAATTCATCCCGTCTTGCGACAAGGGCATCCAGAACACCCTGAAGAGCGGTATTCTGGCCGGCTTCCCGGTGGTGGACGTTCGCGTTCGCCTGATCTTCGGTTCCTACCACGATGTGGACTCCTCGCAGCTGGCGTTCGAACTGGCCGCCTCCATGGCGTTCAAGGACGGTATGCGCAAGGCTCAGCCGGTGCTGCTGGAGCCGATGATGGCGGTGGAAATCGAAACCCCGGAAGAGTACATGGGTGACATCATGGGTCATCTGTCTTCTTGCCGCGGGATCATCCAGGGTATGGATGACAACCCGGCAGGTGGCAAGATGCTGAAGGCTGAAGTTCCGCTGGCCGCCATGTTCGGTTACTCGACCACGCTGCGCTCCATGTCGCAAGGTCGTGCAACCTACTCGATGGAATTCAAGCACTACGCTGAAGCGCCGCGCCAAGTGGCCGACGCCGTGATCAACAGCAAGAAGTAAGCATATTCACTCTATAGCTAAGGAAGAGAATCAAGATGGCTAAGGAAAAATTCACGCGGACCAAGCCGCACGTCAACGTAGGTACCATTGGTCACGTTGACCACGGCAAGACCACCCTGACCGCAGCGATCACCACCATTCTGTCGAAGAAGTTCGGTGGCGAAGCCAAGGGCTACGACCAGATCGACAGCGCGCCGGAAGAAAAGGCCCGCGGTATTACCATCAACACCGCACACGTCGAGTACGAAACCGAAGGCCGCCACTACGCACACGTGGACTGCCCGGGTCACGCCGACTACGTGAAGAACATGATTACCGGTGCCGCCCAGATGGATGGCGCCATTCTGGTGTGCTCCGCAGCTGACGGCCCGATGCCGCAAACCCGCGAACACATCCTGCTGGCCCGCCAGGTTGGCGTGCCGTACATCATCGTCTACCTGAACAAGGCAGACCTGGTGGACGACGCCGAACTGCTGGAACTGGTCGAAATGGAAGTGCGCGAGCTGCTGTCCAAGTACGATTTCCCGGGTGACGACACCCCGATCGTGACCGGCTCCGCCAAGCTGGCGCTGGAAGGCGACCAGTCCGAATACGGCGAACCGTCCATCTTCAAGCTGGCCGCCGCACTGGACAGCTACATCCCGGAACCGGAACGCGCCATCGACGGCACCTTCCTGATGCCGGTGGAAGACGTATTCTCCATCTCCGGTCGTGGTACCGTGGTGACCGGCCGTGTTGAACGCGGCATCATCAAGGTCGGCGAAGAAGTGGAAATCGTGGGTCTGAAGGCCACCATCAAGACCACCTGCACCGGCGTGGAAATGTTCCGCAAGCTGCTGGACCAAGGTCAAGCGGGTGACAACGTTGGCGTGCTGCTGCGCGGCACCAAGCGTGAAGAAGTCGAGCGCGGCCAAGTGCTGGCCAAGCCGGGTTCCATCACCCCGCACACCAAGTTCAGCGCCGAGATCTACGTGCTGAGCAAGGATGAAGGCGGCCGTCACACCCCGTTCTTCAACGGCTACCGTCCGCAGTTCTACTTCCGTACCACCGACGTGACCGGTGCGGTTGAGCTGCCGGAAGGCACCGAAATGGTGATGCCGGGCGACAACGTGTCGATCAAGGTAGCCCTGATCGCCCCGATCGCGATGGAAGACGGTCTGCGCTTCGCGATTCGCGAAGGTGGTCGCACGGTTGGCGCCGGTGTGGTTGCCAAGATCATCGAATAATCAAAGGCGACTATCATGCAGAACCAAAAGATCCGCATCCGCCTCAAGGCATTCGATTATCAACTGATCGACCGCTCGGCCCAGGAAATCGTTGACACTGCCAAGCGCACTGGCGCTGTGGTCAAGGGTCCGGTTCCGCTGCCGACCAAGATCGAACGTTTTGACGTGCTGCGTTCGCCGCACGTGAACAAGACGTCTCGTGACCAGTTCGAAATCCGTACCCACCTGCGCCTGATGGACATCGTGGACCCGACGGACAAGACGGTTGACGCGTTGATGAAGCTGGACCTGCCGGCTGGGGTCGACGTAGAGATCAAGTTGCAATAATCTGCAACTGCTGTTAGAATCGCGGGCTCGCTCTATTGCGAGCCCGTTTTTCATTTTTCGGTCAATCGTAACCGAGCCTGAAAAGGAAATTATTATGAGTTTAGGACTTGTCGGTCGCAAGGTCGGCATGACCCGCATTTTTACCGATGATGGTGCAACCATCCCGGTAACGGTGCTGGATCTGTCGCACAACCGTATTGCGCAAATCAAGACCCCGGATGTGGATGGCTATGCCGCCCTGCAAATTGCAGTGGGCGAGCAAAAAGCCAGCCGTATCAACAAGGCATTGGCTGGTCACCTGGCCAAGGCTGGGGTTGAAGCAGCGCAGGAACTGGCCGAGTTCCGCGTGGCCGCTGACGCGCTGGCTTCTTTCCAGCCGGGTCAGGCCCTGTCGGTTGAGCTGTTTGCTTCGGGTCAGCTGGTCGATGTGACCGGTACCACCCAAGGTAAGGGCTTCTCCGGTGTGATCAAGCGTCACAACTTCTCTTCCAACCGTGCTTCCCACGGTAACTCCCGCTCCCACAATACGCCGGGCTCCATCGGTCAGGCGCAGGATCCGGGTCGCGTGCTGCCGGGCAAGAAAATGGCCGGTCAGTACGGTAACGTGAAGCGTACCGTGCAGTGCCTGGAAGTGGTGCGGGTTGACGCTGAGCGTCAATTGCTGCTGGTGAAGGGTGCGGTGCCAGGCTCCAAGGGTGGCAGCGTGGTGGTACGTCCCAGTGTGAAGGCGGGTGCGTAATGGAACTGAAAGTTATCAATGATACCGGTGCAGTGGTGGGGTCGCTGACAGCTTCCGACGCCCTGTTTGGCCGTGATTACAATGAAGATCTGGTGCACCAGCTGGTGACCGCTTACCGTGCCAACGGCCGTAGCGGTAACCGTGCGCAAAAGGGTCGTAGCGAAGTGGCAAAGTCCAATCGCAAGCCCTGGCGCCAGAAGGGTACGGGTCGCGCTCGTGCCGGTCGTGCTTCCAGCCCGATCTGGCGTGGCGGTGGCAAGATTTTCCCGAACCTGCCGGAAGAAAACTTCACCCAGAAGGTGAACCGCAAGATGTACCGCGCCGGTGTGGCCGCCATCCTGTCGCAGCTGGTGCGTGAAGACCGCCTGCTGGTTCTGGATGCGCTGGCAATCGATGCGCCGAAGACCAAGGAATTCGTGGGCAAGCTGAAAGCCATGGGTCTGGAAAACGTCCTGCTGGTGTCGCACGAAATCACCGAAAACCTGTTCTTGGCTTCTCGCAACGTGGTGTCCGCCCTGGTGCTGGAAGTGCCCGAAGCAGATCCGGTGAGCCTGGTGCGCTTTGACAAGGTTGTGCTGACCCGTGAAGCGGTGAAGCAGTTTGAGGAGTGGCTGGCATGAGCTTTAATCAAGAACGTCTGATGCAAGTGCTGCTGGCTCCGCAGATTTCCGAGAAGAGCACCCGCTTGGCCGACAAGTTCGAGCAAGTGGTGTTCAAGGTGGTGAAGGATGCTACCAAGCCGGAAATCAAGGCGGCAGTCGAACTGCTGTTCAAGGTGCAAGTTGAATCGGTGCAAGTGGCCAACATGAAGGGCAAGCAAAAGCGCTTCGGCAAGGTCATGGGTCGCCGCAAGGACTGGAAGAAGGCCTTCGTGTGCCTGAAGCCGGGCCAGGAAATCAACTTCGCGGCTGGCGAATAAGGAGTCCATAATGGCTATCGTTAAAGTAAAACCGACTTCCGCTGGTCGCCGTGCCGTTGTCAAGGTCGTGACCCCGGGTCTGCACAAGGGTCGCCCGCACGCTGCGCTGCTGGAAAGCCAGTCGCAGAAGTCCGGCCGTAACAACAACGGTCATATCACCACCCGTCATCGTGGCGGTGGTCACAAGCACCATTACCGCGTGATCGACTTCCGTCGCAACAAGGATGGCATCCCGGCAACTGTGGAAACCATCGAGTACGATCCTAACCGTACCGCCCACATTGCGCTGGTGTGCTACGCCGACGGCGAACGTCGCTACGTGGTGGCCAACAAAGGCCTGAAGGTGGGTGCACAGCTGATCAGCGGCTCTGAAGCCCCGATCAAGGTAGGTAACGCCCTGCCGCTGCGCAACATCCCGGTGGGTACCACCATTTGCCTGGTGGAAATGCGCCCGGGCAAGGGTGCCCAGCTGGCTCGCTCCGCCGGTACTTCGGTACAGCTGCTGGCTCGCGAAGGCCTGTACGCTCAGCTGCGTCTGCGCTCTGGCGAAATCCGCAAGGTGCACGTGGACTGCCGCGCGACCATCGGTGAAGTGGGTCACGAAGAGCACAGCCTGCGCTCCTACGGCAAGGCCGGCGCCATCCGTTGGCGTGGTATTCGCCCGACCGTTCGCGGTGTGGCGATGAACCCGATCGACCACCCGCATGGTGGTGGTGAAGGTCGTACCTCCGCTGGTCGTCATCCGGTCAGCCCGTGGGGTCAGAAGACCAAGGGCCTGCGTACCCGCAGCAACAAGCGGACTACCGGCATGATCGTACGTCGCCGCTTCTCGAATAAAGGGTAATCAACATGGCACGTTCCATTAAAAAGGGCCCGTTTGTTGACGGTCACCTGCTCAAGAAAGTCGAGACCGTGCGCGCGACCAACGACAAGCGCCCGATCAAGACCTGGTCTCGTCGTTCCACCGTTCTGCCGGATTTCGTGGGCCTGACCATCGCCGTTCATAACGGTCGTCAGCACGTTCCGGTGTACGTGAACGAAAACATGGTTGGCCACAAGCTCGGCGAATTCGCGCTGACCCGTACGTTCAAGGGTCACGCTGCCGACAAGAAGGCAAAGCGCTAAGGGGGCGTCATGCAAGTTTCTGCTGTATTGAAGAATGCTCGCCTCTCGGCGCAAAAATGCCGTCTGGTGGCTGATCTGGTCCGTGGCAAGTCCGTGGACCAGGCTTTGAACATCCTGCAGTTCTCGCCGAAGAAGGGTGCCACCCTGATTCGCGCGCTGCTGGAATCCGCGATTGCCAACGCCGAGCATAACGAAGGCGCTGACATTGACACGTTGAAGATCACCACGATCTACGTGGACAAGGGTCCTTCCCTGAAGCGTTTCTCCGCCCGTGCAAAGGGCCGTGGGAACCGCATCGAGAAGCAGACGTGTCACGTTACGCTGACTGTTGGTGAATAAGGAATAGCCATGGGACAGAAAATTCATCCGACCGGGTTCCGGCTGGCCGTTACCAAAAACTGGGCTTCCAAGTGGTACGCCAGCAGCCGTAACTTCGGCAAGATGCTGAACGAAGACCTGCAGGTACGTGAGTACCTGAAGAAGAAGCTCAGCCACGCAGCCGTGAGCCGCGTTGTCATCGAGCGTCCTGCCAAGAACGCCAAGATCACCATTTTCAGCGCCCGTCCGGGCGTGGTGATCGGCAAGAAGGGCGAGGACATCGAAGGTCTGCGCAGCGCACTGCAAAAGATGCTGGGCGTGCCGGTGCACGTCAACATCGAAGAAGTCCGCAAGCCGGAAACCGATGCTCAGCTGATTGCTGACAACATTGCTGCGCAGCTGGAAAAGCGCGTGATGTTCCGTCGTGCCATGAAGCGTGCCATGCAAAACGCCATGCGTCTGGGTGCCCAGGGCATCAAGATCATGAGCGCTGGCCGTCTGAACGGTATCGAAATTGCCCGTACCGAATGGTACCGCGAAGGCCGTGTGCCGCTGCACACCCTGCGTGCCGACATCGACTATGCCGTGTCTGAAGCCAAGACCACTTACGGCATCATCGGTATCAAGGTTTGGGTTTACAAGGGCGAAATGGGTAGCCAGCCGGTTCAAGTGGCTGCACCTGCCGAGCCGGAAAAGAAATCTCGCAAGCCGGGGGCTAAACATGCTGCAGCCAACTAGGACTAAGTTCCGCAAGCAACAGAAGGGTCGCAACAAGGGTATCGCGACCCGTGGCACGAACGTCAACTTTGGCGAATTCGGCCTGAAGGCGACCGGCCGTGGCCGTCTGACCGCGCGTCAGATCGAAGCTGCCCGTCGTGCGATGACCCGTTACATCAAGCGCGGTGGCCGTATCTGGATCCGTGTGTTCCCGGACAAGCCGATCTCCTCCAAGCCGGCTGAAGTGCGGATGGGTAACGGTAAGGGTAGTCCGGAATACTGGGTTGCAGAAATCCAGCCGGGCAAGGTGTTGTATGAGATGGACGGCGTGAGCGAAGAAGTTGCCCGCGAAGCCTTCCGTCTGGCGGCAGCCAAGCTGCCGTTCCTGACGACCTTTGTGGTCAGAATGGTGGGTCAACAATGAAAGCCTCTGAACTGCGTGCAAAAAGCCCGGCAGAGCTGCAGGAAGAACTGCTGTCGCTGCTGAAGGCGCAATTTGGCCTGCGTATGCAGCATGCCACTCAGCAACTGGCCAAGACCAGCGAACTGAAGAACGTACGCCGCGACATCGCTCGCGTTCGTACCCTTCTGCGTGAAAAGGCGGAATAACATGACTGATGTGAAAGTTAACCGCTCGCTGACCGGTCGTGTTGTCAGCGACAAGATGAACAAGACCGTTACGGTCCTGGTCGAACGTCGCGTGAAGCACCCGCTGTATGGCAAGGTGATTCGTCTGTCGAAGAAGTATCACGCACATGACGAAAACAACGAGTATGGTATTGGTGACGTGGTGGTGATTGAAGAGTGCCGCCCGATCTCCCGGACCAAAGCATGGACCGTGAAGCAGCTGGTTGAGAAAGCTCGCTGATATTTCTATTGCAAACCGATTCCGTTTGCTTTAGAATGCCGGTTCTTTGTGGCGCGGCTATCCGCGCCACACCCCTTTCTACGGGGTCCAAAACTGGCCGGCTGCGATTGTCGCAAACGGAATAAGTTGGAGTTTAAATACCATGATTCAAATGCAAACCCGACTCGATGTCGCGGATAACACCGGTGCACGCTCTGTAATGTGCATCAAGGTGCTCGGCGGCTCCAAGCGTCGTTATGCAACCATTGGCGACATCATCAAGGTGTCGATCAAGGATGCGGCGCCGCGTGGTCGTGTCAAGAAGGGCGATGTTTACAGTGCTGTGGTGGTGCGTACTGCCAAGGGCGTTCGTCGTGCTGACGGTTCCCTGGTGAAGTTCGACAGCAACGCCGCTGTGCTGCTGAACAACAAGCTCGAGCCGATCGGTACCCGGATTTTCGGGCCGGTGACGCGTGAGCTGCGTACCGAGCGCTTCATGAAGATTGTTTCGCTGGCGCCGGAAGTTATCTAAGAGGTCACCATGCAGAAAATTCGCAAAGGCGACGATGTCATCGTGATCGTCGGTAAAGACAAGGGCAAGCGTGGCACCGTGAAGGTGGTTCAGGCCGATGGCTATATCGTCGTCGAGGGTGTGAACGTTGCCAAGAAACACGTCAAGCCGAACCCGGTCAAGGGTGTGGCTGGCGGGATTGTTGCTGTTGAAAAGCCGCTGCACGCTTCGAACGTGGCGCTGTTCAACCCGGCAACGCAGAAGGCCGACCGCGTCGGCTTCAAGCTGCTTGAAGATGGCAAGAAAGTGCGTGTCTTCAAGTCCAATGGCGAACAGGTTGGGGCGTAAAGATGGCGCGTCTGTACGATTACTACAAGTCGACGGTGGTGCCGGAACTGATTAAACAGTTCGGCTACAAGTCGATCATGGAAGTGCCGCGGATCGAAAAGATCACCCTGAACATGGGTGTGGGTGAAGCGGTTGCCGACAAGAAGGTGATGGAATTCGCCGTGGCCGACATGCAGAAGCTGGCTGGCCAGAAACCGGTGGTGACCTTGTCGAAGAAGTCGATTGCCGGCTTCAAGATTCGTGACAACTACCCGGTGGGCTGCAAGGTTACCCTGCGCCGCGAGCGGATGTATGAATTCCTGGATCGCCTGGTGACCATCGCCATGCCGCGTATCCGCGACTTCCGTGGTGTGTCTGCCAAGTCCTTTGATGGCCGTGGCAACTACAACATGGGCGTCAAGGAACAGATCATGTTCCCGGAAATCGACTACGACAAGGTCGACGCACTGCGTGGCATGAACATCACCATTACCACTACTGCGAAGACGGACGACGAGGCTCGCGCTCTGCTGGCTGCGTTCCGCTTCCCGTTCAAGAACTGAGGGCGTCATGGCTAAGTTGGCGTTGATCAACCGTGAAGAAAAGCGTGAAAAGCTGGTGGCCAAGTTTGCCGCCAAGCGCGAAGCGCTGATTGCCATCATCAACAACCAGTCGCTGAGCGAAGAAGAACGTTTCGCCGCACGCGTCAAGCTGCAAGCGCTGCCGCGCAATTCCAGCCCGGTGCGTCTGCGTAATCGTTGCCAGCTCACCGGTCGTGCGCGTGGCGTGTTCCGCAAGTTCGGTCTGGGTCGCAGCAAGTTGCGTGATGCAGCTTTCCGCGGCGAAGTGCCGGGCATGACCAAAGCAAGCTGGTAAGCGAGGTAAGTACAAATGAGCATGAGTGATCCGATTGCGGATATGCTGACTCGCATCCGGAATGCCCAGCAGGCTGGCAAGTCGTCTGTGGCAATGCCGTCGTCCTCCCTGAAGGTGGCTATTGCCGCCGTGCTGAAGGACGAAGGCTATGTGGATGCGTTCTCCGTGGCTGATGAAGCGGGTAACAAGAAAACTCTGACCATCGAACTGCGTTACTACGCAGGTCGCCCGGTCATTGAGCGCCTCGAGCGCGTTTCCCGTCCTGGTCTGCGGATTTATAAGGGCCGTGACGACATGCCGACCGTGATGAACGGTCTGGGCGTGGCCATCGTTTCCACCTCGCGTGGCGTGATGACCGATCGCAAGGCCCGTGCACAAGGCGTCGGCGGCGAACTGCTGTGCGTCGTGGCATAAGGGGGTAAGCGAATGTCTCGAGTAGCTAAGAATCCGGTTGCCCTGCCTAGCGGCGTGAGCGCAACCATCACCGCTGGCGACATTACCGTCAAGGGCCCGCTCGGTTCGCTGAGCCAGGCGCTGACGGGTGCAGTCAAGGTGGAACAAACCGGTAATGACCTGGTGTTTTCCGCGGCTGAAGAAACCCGTCACGCACGTGCCATGTCCGGTACGCTGCGCGCGCTGGTGGCCAATATGGTCAAAGGCGTGAGCGTGGGCTTCGAGCGCAAGCTGCAGCTGGTTGGCGTGGGTTACCGTGCCGCTGCTGCCGGCGACGTGGTGAACCTGACGCTGGGCTTCTCCCACCCTGTGGCACACAAGCTGCCGGAAGGTGTGAAGGCCGAAACCCCGACGCAGACTGAAATTGTGCTGAAGGGTGCGGACAAACAGCGTGTTGGTCAGACTGCTGCCGAAATTCGCGCGTACCGTTCTCCTGAGCCTTACAAGGGCAAGGGGATCCGCTACGCCGATGAGGTGGTGGTGATCAAAGAAACCAAGAAGAAATAATTAGGGCCAGGTCATGGATAAGAAACAGTCTCGTCTGCGCCGCGCACGCAAAACCCGTGCACGCATTGCAGAGCAGAAGCAAGTTCGCCTGACGGTGTACCGTAGCAACACCCATATCTACGCGCAGATCATTGCGGCTAACGGCTCGGAAGTGCTGGCTGCTGCCTCTTCGCTGGATAAGGATGTGCGCACGTCGCTGAGCAATGGCGGCAACATCAAAGCGGCAGAGCTGATCGGCCAGCGTATCGCTGAAAAGGCGAAGGCTGCCGGCGTCACTCAGGTTGCGTTCGACCGCTCTGGCTTCCAATACCACGGCCGTATCAAGGCACTGGCTGATGCAGCCCGCGCCAACGGTCTTGAGTTCTAATCGAGGTAATCATGGCCAAAGTTGAGATGGACGATCGCAACGAGGGTTTGCGCGAAAAGATGGTCTCCGTCAACCGTGTGACCAAGGTGGTGAAGGGTGGCCGTATTCTGGGCTTCGCTGCACTGACCGTGGTGGGTGACGGAGACGGTGGCATCGGCATGGGCAAGGGCAAGTCGAAAGAAGTGCCGGTTGCCGTGCAAAAGGCAATGGAAGAAGCACGTCGCAAGATGGCTAAGGTGCCGATGAAGAATGGTACCTTCCACCACACCGCTGTGGGCCGTCATGGTGCAACCACCGTGATGATCCAGCCGGCACCTGATGGTACCGGTATCAAGGCTGGTGGCGCGATGCGTGCCGTATTCGAGGTGATGGGCGTGCACAATGTGTCCGCCAAGTGCCACGGTTCGACCAATCCGTACAACGTGGTTCGTGCGACGATCAATGGCCTCTTGGCCATGTCGACCGCTGCGGACATTGCTGCCAAGCGCGGCAAGACCGTTGAAGAAATTCTGGGGTAAGGCCATGTCTGACAAGAAAACCATCAAGGTGACCTTGGTCAAGAGCCTGATCGGTCGTCTGGAATCCCACCGCGCCTGCGTGCGTGGCCTCGGTCTGCGCCGGGTCGGCAGCAGCGCTGTGGTGCTGGATACCCCGGAAAACCGCGGCATGATCAACAAGGTTCATTACCTGCTGAAGTGCGAGGGTTAACATGTTTTTGAACACGATTCAGCCGGCTGAAGGCAGCAAGCACGCCAAGCGTCGCGTCGGTCGCGGTATCGGCAGCGGCCTGGGCAAGACTGCTGGCCGTGGTCACAAAGGTCAGAAGTCCCGTTCCGGCGGTTTTCACAAGGTGGGCTTTGAAGGCGGTCAAATGCCGCTGCAACGCCGCCTGCCGAAGCGCGGTTTCAACTCCCTGACCCGTGGCGATGTGGTGGAAGTGCGTCTGTCCGAGCTGGCCAAGCTGCCGGTGACCGATGTGGATCTGCTGGTCCTGAAGCAAGCCGGTGTGGTTTCCGGCCGTGCCAAGGGTGCCAAGCTGGTTCTGTCCGGTACGGTTGACCGCGCTTACAAGCTGTCCGGCGTCCTGGCAACCAAGGGTGCAGCAGCAGCCATCGTTGCTGCTGGTGGCTCGGTGGGTGAATAAGACCAACCATGGCTAATGCAAACCCGTTGGCCGCTGTTGCGGGCAAGTTTGGTGACCTGAAGCAGCGGCTGTGGTTTTTGCTGCTGGCCTTGATTGTGTACCGGATCGGGACCTATATCCCGATTCCGGGCATCGATCCGGCGCAATTGGCCAAGCTGTTCTCGGATAACCAGAACGGTTTGGCTGGCTTGTTCAACATGTTCTCCGGCGGCGCGGTACAGCGTGCGTCGGTGTTCGTGTTGGGCATTTCGCCTTACATCACCGCTTCGATCCTGATGCAACTGGCTGCAGAAATGCTGCCGTCGCTGAAGGAGCTGAAGAAAGATGGTGAGGCAGGCCGCCGCAAGGTTACGCAGTACACCCGTTATGCGACGTTGGTGCTGGCGCTGTTCTGGGCCTTCTTCATGGCGCGCTCGCAAATGGCGCTGCGCTTGCCTAATGTCAGCCCGGCAGAGTTTGTGCTGACCACCATGGTGAGCCTGGTTGCGGGTTCGATGTTCCTGATGTGGCTGGGTGAGCAGATTACGGAACGGGGTCTGGGCAATGGTATCTCGGTGTTGATCACCGCGGGTATTGTGTCGGGCCTGCCGGGTGCCATCAGCCATGTGTTGACCTTGGCTGCCAGCGATTCCCGCTGGATTCTGGGGTCGATCCTGCTGCTGGTGTTTGCCTTGCTGGTTGTCGCTGCGGTGGTGTTTGTGGAGCGGGGTCAGCGCAAGCTGATCGTGAACTATCAGCGCCGTCAGGTGGGCAACAAGGTGATGCAGGCGCAGTCCAGCCACATGCCGCTGAAGGTCAACATGTCGGGTGTGATGCCCGCCATCTTTGGCTCGACCCTGCTGTTGATCCCGACGACCATTACCGGTTTTGCGGGTAACAGTGAAAACCCGGTGATGCTGGCGTTGAAAGACATTTCCAGCATGATGCAGGTGGGTAGCCCGTTGCATATGGTGTTGTTTGCCGCTGCGATCATTTTCTTCAGCTACTTCTATACCGCCCTGACCTTCAACCCGAAGGACATGGCAGACAACCTGAAGAAGAGTGGTGCCGTACTGCCAGGTGTGCGTCCAGGTGAGCAAACCGGGCGTTACATTGAGGCGGTGGTGTTGCGGTTGACGTTGACGGGTGCGTTGTACATGGTGGCGGTGTGTTTGATCCCCGACTTCCTGTCCAGTGCCCTGAATACCCAGATCCTGTTTGGGGGGACGTCAATCCTGATCGTTGTCGTCGTGTCGATGGACTTCATGGCTCAGGTCCAGGCGCAGATGATGTCCCAGCAATACGAAAGTCTCTTGAAGAAAGCCAACTTCAAGGGCGCCAATTAAGACGGGTTGGTTGAATGGCAAAGGAAGAAACAATCCAGATGCAGGGCGAGGTTCTTGAGAACCTACCCAATGCAACGTTCCGGGTGAAGCTCGAAAACGGCCATGTCATTCTGGGACATATTTCCGGCAAGATGCGTATGCACTACATCAAGATCCTGCCGGGCGACAAGGTAACCGTTGAACTGACCCCTTATGACCTGAGCAAGGCTCGGATCATTTTCCGGGCGAAGTAACCGGGCAATAGAGAGTAGGAATTCATCATGCGTGTACAAGCTTCTGTTAAGCCAATTTGCCGCAAGTGCAAAGTGATTCGTCGCAACCGCGTTGTGCGTGTCATCTGCAGCGACCCTCGGCACAAGCAGCGTCAAGGCTGATTTGACCTTGACAAGTTTGTTTGATTATAATCACTGATTTTTTAGGGGTGTTTCATGGCCCGTATTGCAGGCGTAAATATTCCGAATCATCAGCATGCTGAGATCGCGCTGACCGCCATTTATGGTATCGGCCGCACTCGTGCGCGGGTGATTTGTGACAAGGCTGGTGTTGGTTACAGCACCAAGATGAAGGACGTCAGCGACGCTGACATGGAAAAGCTGCGTGACGAAGTCGCAAAGTTCACCGTTGAAGGTGACCTGCGCCGTGAAGTGACGATGAGCATCAAGCGACTGATGGACCTGGGCTGCTACCGCGGCATGCGTCATCGCCGTGGTTTGCCGGTGCGCGGCCAGCGTACCCGCACCAATGCGCGCACTCGCAAGGGTCCGGTCAAGGTCGTTTCCAACAAGAAGTAATCTAAGGATCACTCATGGCTAAGGCTACTGCTGCGCGCGTGCGCAAGAAGGTCAAGAAGAGTGTTGCGGAAGGCATCGTCCACGTACACGCTTCTTTCAACAACACCATCATCACCATCACCGACCGTCAGGGCAACGCCCTGTCGTGGGCGACGGCGGGTGGCGCTGGCTTCAAGGGTTCTCGCAAGAGTACCCCGTTTGCTGCGCAGGTGGCTGCTGAGCAAGCTGGCAAAGTGGCTCAGGAGTATGGAGTCAAAAACCTGGAAGTGCGTATCAAGGGCCCGGGCCCGGGTCGCGAATCCGCAGTGCGTGCTCTGAACGCACTCGGCTTCAAGATCACCAGCATTTCCGACGTGACGCCGGTCCCGCACAACGGGTGCCGTCCGCCGAAGAAGCGTCGCATCTAATCATCCAACGATTGGAGAACATTCGTGGCAAGGTATATTGGTCCAAAGTGCAAACTGTCCCGCCGGGAAGGCACTGACCTGTTTTTGAAGAGCGCTCGTCGCTCGATTGATTCCAAGTGCAAGATTGATGTCGCTCCGGGCCAGCATGGCGCCAAGAGCGGTCAGCGTCAGTCCGATTTCGCTGTTCAGCTGCGTGAAAAGCAGAAGATCCGCCGTATTTATGGCGTGCTGGAGCGTCAGTTCCGCCGCTACTTTGAAGAGGCCGCCCGCCGCAAGGGTTCGACCGGTGAAAACCTGTTGAAGCTGCTGGAAAGCCGCCTGGACAACGTCGTTTATCGTATGGGCTTTGGCTCCACGCGTGCAGAAGCACGCCAGCTGGTGAGCCACTGCGCGATCCTGGTGAACGGCCAGAGCGTCAACATCGCCTCCTACCAAGTGAAGGCCAGCGATGTGGTGTCCGTTCGTGAGAAGTCGAAGAAGCAAACCCGTATCGTTGAAGCACTGGCACTGGCTGAGTCCATCGGCTTCCCGAGCTGGGTTTCGGTCGACCCGAAGAAGATGGAAGGTACGTACAAGAGCGCACCGGAACGTTCGGAACTGTCGAGCGACATCAACGAACAACTGGTCGTCGAATACTACTCCAAGTAATCCGTCTGCCATTACTGGGAATCGACTATGCATAGCAGTGCACATGAATTTCTGAAACCCCGTGTGATCGAGGTCGAAAACCTCACCGCTGAGCACGCCAAGGTGGTGATGGAGCCGTTTGAGCGCGGCTACGGTCACACGCTGGGCAACTCGCTGCGCCGCATCCTGCTGTCCTCGATGCCGGGCTATGCCGTAACGGAAGTCAAGATTGACGGCGTGGTGCATGAATATTCTTCGCTGGATGGTGTGCAGGAAGACGTTGTCGACCTGCTGCTGAACCTGAAGGGTATCGTGTTCAAGCTGCACAACCGTTCTTCCGTGGTGCTGAACCTGAAAAAGGAAGGCCCGGGCCCGGTGGTGGCCGGTGATATCCAGCTGAGCCATGATGTTGAGCTGGTGAATCCGGATCACGTGATCGCCAACCTGACCGCTAACGGCAAGTTGTCGATGGAACTGCGGGTGGAAGCCGGTCGCGGCTATCAGCCGTCACACGTACGTGCCAAGAACGACGAAGGTCGTGCCTTGGGTACCTTGCTGCTGGACGCTTCGTTCAGCCCGGTACGTCGTGTCAGCTACGCGGTGGAAAGCGCCCGTGTGGAACAGCGGACGGACCTGGACAAGCTGGTGATGGACATCGAGACCAACGGCTCGATCGATCCGGAAGAGGCCGTGCGCTATGCTGCACGTGTCCTGATGGATCAACTGTCGGTGTTTGCTGATCTGGAAGGGACCACTGCTGAAGTGGCTCAGCCGGAAGCACCGCAGTTTGACCCGATCCTGCTGCGTCCGGTGGACGATCTGGAATTGACCGTTCGTTCGGCCAACTGCCTGAAGGCAGAAAATATTTACTACATTGGTGACCTGATTCAGCGTACCGAGACCGAGCTGTTGAAGACCCCGAACCTGGGCCGCAAATCCTTGAATGAAATCAAGGAAGTGCTTGCCTCCAAGGGTCTGGTGCTGGGTGTGAAGCTGGAAAACTGGCCGCCTGCCAATCTGGAAAAAGCTTAAAAAGGTTGAATCATGCGTCATGGTAATGGCAATCGGAAACTGAACCGTACTTCCAGCCACCGTCAGGCGATGCTGCGCAACCTGGCCAATGCCCTGCTGAAGCACGAAGTCATCAAGACCACGCTGCCGAAGGCGAAGGAACTGCGCCGGGTGGCTGAGCCCCTGATCACGCTGGGCAAGAAGCCCTCGCTGGCAAACCGCCGTCTGGCATTTGCCCGCACTCGCGATCGCGACATCGTCAGCAAGCTGTTTGACGAACTGGGCCCGCGCTACCAGAACCGCAACGGCGGTTACCTGCGCGTGCTGAAGTTCGGCTTCCGCCAGGGTGACAATGCGCCGATGGCGTTGGTCGAGCTGGTGGATCGTCCGGATGTGGACGTGGTAGCTGAGGAAGCTGCTGAGGCTTAAGTCTTAAGCCTGCGCAAAAAAGCCCTGCACTTGCAGGGCTTTTTTGTTTACTGCGCCGCTGACGCAGGAGCGCGCGGGTCACGACGCAGGTAGCCGATAATGGTTCGGCGTCATCAGGTCGATGCCGCAGGGCAAGTCGCTGATCCAGTCGAGGAAGGCATGTATCATGGCCTTGCCTTTGAACGGTTTACCGTGCTGCGGTACCAGCCAGTCGAGATCCAGTTCGCGCACCATGTCAGCCCAGTAGCGTGTCACTTTCTGGCCGCACATATAACGCTGGTGGAAACCGCGCATGCTGCGCAGGTGGGCATCGAAGTCTTTGACCGGTTGCATGGCATCGTCGTGGTCCACCATCGAGGCCCCCATATCGCCGGAGAACAGGATCTTGGCCTTCGGGTCATAGAACTGGAAATTGCCTTCCGAGTGCAGGAAGTGCGCCGGCACGGCCAGAATCTTGCTTTTGCCCAGACGGATGTGCAGGCCAGGGTCGGGAATCGGGATGATGCGGTTGTCGGTGCTGCCAATTGAGCAGAAATGTGGAACGAAGCGTGCCCAGACTTGCGACACCATCACCTTGCACTCGGTGTGCACCAGCCATTTGTTGAGCGAGGCGACGATGTCCGGGTCGGCATGCGAGGCCAGTACATAATCCAGCCCATTGGGAGGGAAGCGGGCGTGCATGGCCATGCGCAGTGCGTTATAGGTCATGTTGCCACCGGGGTCGATCAGCGCGCCGTGGCCGCTGTCAACAATCAGGAACTGGTTGGCTTGTACAGCGTGATCGTTGGGGTCGTCTACCAGGTCGGCAAACATCAGGCAGGCATGCTCACCATCGTTATAGAGTTCAATTGCCATTTTCATCTTCCTTGCGCGAGTGCGCATTGAAACATGAAGAGATTGGCAAACGTTAGACGCAGGTCAAGGTTTTGTACTGTAACTAGACTTCTGGTCAGGTATTTATTGTTGCGGTAGCCAGGCAGCCACGGGTGAGACACCATACCAGTCCCACTCGCGCCCTGCCTTCAGGATCATGCGCCGGATATGGTCCCAGGTTTGCTCCGGGTTGAGACCAAGGAACTGCTGGACTGCCGTGTAGTCATCCGGCAGCGCCGCATCATGCAGGCCATTGGCTGCGTGGCGAGCCAGAGCTACGGCGAGCACGACATTGTGCACGCGGGGTGAGCGCTGGTCTTGCTGGTCGTCCATCAGCGCTTGCAGCAATGCCGGTAAATGCCACTGCCGCGCCAGCTCCTGCTGCAGTTCGGGGAGCGGAAAGCCCAGTACCTGCTTTTGTGCCTGTGCACTGCGCATGCCCGGATTGTCCTGCTGCAGCTGGCGGATCTGGCTGGCCAGCGCGGGCGCAAAGCACCACAGCAACATCTCGCCGGCATCGTGCAGCAGCGCAGCAATGGTCACTTCGTCCGATTCCAGATCATGCCGCAGTCGTGACCAGTCCTCGGCAAACAAGGCGGCATGTCGGGCCCGGCTCATCACCCGCATCACGCCATGCAGGGCATCGGGATAGGGCTGCAGATGGGTTTCCAGTGTGGGCAAGTCCTGAAAGGCGCGGAAAAAGGGCCCGAGCCCCATCATCATGATGGCATGGGCGATGGTGGTGACTTCAGTTTGCTGGCTGGGAGCACGGTGCGATTGCAGATAGCGTAAAACCCGCAAGGTCATCATCGGATCGTGCAGGATGACACGTGACAAATCCCGGCCCGTAATCTGGTCCAGCCGCTGATGGAGTGCCGCCAGCTCATCCACGGTGCGCTGGAGCACGGGCAGTGGTGCACGCTCCAGATAAAGCGCCCAGGCGTGCAGATTGGGTAAGGCGGCAGTCAGCATGACAGATTCCCGCGGAAGTAATCTTCAGTATAGTGCTTAGGCCGCGCCTTTGCTCAGCAACAGCAGTTTACCCACATGCCGATGTTGCAGCAGCGCATGATGCGCCTGTTCGGCGTCGGCCATCGGATAGCGTGCATGCACCATGGGTTTGATCCGGCCATCTTCCAGCATGGGCCATACCGTTTGGCGTATCTGCTGCGCCATGCGAATCTTGCGCTCGGTGGACTGCGCCCGCAGGGTCACGCCAAACAGCTGTAAACGCTTGGCCAGCATCAAACCCAGGTCCACCTCACTATGGCGCCCCCCCTGGAATGCAATGATGGCAATGCGTCCACCGGTGTGGCACAAGCGCTGATGGGAGAGGGTATAGTCACCACCGACCATGTCCATCACCACGTCCACCCCGCCGGCCAACTCGATAAAAGGGGTGAAATCATGCTGCTGGTAATTGATGGCCTGCTTCGCCCCCAGCTGCAGGCAGGCGGCACACTTCTCGTCGTTGCCGGCCGTTGTATAGAGCGGGTGGCCCGCTGCAGCCAGCCATTGCAAAGCGTAGACGCCGATGCCGCTGCTGCCGCCATGGATCAATACTGATTCTCCGGGCTGCAAATGGGCATGGTCATACAAGGTGTTTTGTACCGTGAACAAAGCCTCGGGCAAGGAGGCCGCGTCTTCCAGTGTCCAGCCGATCGGGATCGGCATGCAAAGCCGGGCATCCGCCACGACATACTCCGCATAGCCGCCACCATCGAGCAGGGCACAGACCAGGTCACCCACCTGCCACTGGCTGACTTGCGTACCACACGCCACTACTTCACCGGAGACTTCCACTCCCAACAGCGGTGAGGCCCCATCGGGAACCGGGTAATGCCCCATGCGTTGCAGGTGATCCATACGGTTGACCCCGCAAGCCGCTACCTTGATCAGGACTTGATGAGGGGCGGGCTGAGGACGGGCAATTTCCTGCCAGCGCAGACTCCGCTCCGGGCTACGGTTATCAACAATGATGGCATGCATGGTCAGCATGGAGGGCATGACGGGTCTCGTTCAGGGCGGATGATCACAGCATAGCATGCCCTTGCCCATGCCTTCAGCGCAGGCGCAAGGTGTGCTGCAATTGTTCCAGCATATGGGCTGCAGGCCGGGGAGGGTGGGGAAGCTGACCTTGCACGCGGTCAAAGCCCAGCTCGCGCAAGAGCATCAATTGGGCCGGGGTTTCCACCCCACAGGCTGCCGCGTGCAGTTGCAAGGAGTGGGCGACATGTCGGGTGGCTTCCACCACGGCACGGACCACTTCATTATCCAGCAACTGCTGTGTGCACTCACGGTCTACCTTGATGCCGCAAATGGGGTAGTGCTGGAGCTGCCCAAAGGAGGCATAGCCGGTACCAAAGTGATCCAGCACCAGGCCAAATCCTGCCTGTTGCAAGCGCAAGGGGCGGCGATCCTGCTTGCGGTGCAACTCAAGCAAGGCTTCCTCACTGATTTCCAGTTCCAGCTG
The DNA here is from genome assembly GCF_012641365.1 of Leeia aquatica. Taxonomy (NCBI): domain Bacteria; kingdom Pseudomonadati; phylum Pseudomonadota; class Betaproteobacteria; order Neisseriales; family Leeiaceae; genus Leeia; species Leeia aquatica. Next base: position 1,259,765 of record NZ_JABAIM010000001.1, on the reverse strand, counting down.
TTGCGGAAGAATGCCACTCCGGTCGCACCATTGCTGCAACAATTCGACCAAGGGGTCGCGCAACAACAGGCGCCCACTCAGATTGATGCCGTAGCGGAGTGATGTTTGCAGCGACTCGGGTAGCTGTGCCTGGAATTGCGCCAGTGACTGTAACGTCCACTCCAGCAAAGGCTGCATCAACCCCAGCTCTTCGGCGTGACCCAGGAATGCTTCCGGCTGCAGCAAGCCCTGCTGTGGGTGTCGCCAACGCAGCATGACTTCCAGCGCCACCACCTCACCCGTGCCCAGCGCAAATTGCGGCTGGTAGTACAGCTCGAACTCATCTTGCTGCATGGCCTGCAACAGATGATTATGGATATCCCGGCGCTCGCGGATGCTTTGCTGCATGGCCTCTGTAAAGAAGTGATAGGTGTTTTTGCCACTGTCTTTGGCGCTGTAGAGGGCCGTGTCGGCATCCCGGATCAGGGTTTCCGCTTCGGCTGGGCCATCCGGATAGGTGGCAATGCCGATGGAACAGGTAACAAAGTAGGGCTTGCCTTCCAGCGGGAAAGGCTCGCGCAGTGCCATCAGGATCTTTTCGGCAATGTGCGCAGGGGTCTGCTTGCGCTGATAGCCTTCGGCCACGACCAGGAACTCATCACCACCGATGCGGGCTACCATGTCCTGCACCCGCAGGGCACATTTCAAGCGATGGGCAATACCGATGAGCAAGGCATCGCCCACCCGGTGACCTAGCGTGTCATTGATCTCCTTGAAGCGGTCCAGGTCGATGAACATCACCGCCAGCTGACGGTCATCGCGCTGGCAGCGGGCCAGTGCATGCTCCAGGTAGTCGTAGACCCCTGTCCGGTTCAGTAAACCGGTGAGGGCATCGTGCATGGCCATGGTGCGCAGCAGGCGCTCATGCCGCTTGCGCTCCAGCGCGTGCTGAATGGCCCGGGTCAGCAACGGTGCACTGAGCTCACCCTTGGGCAGGTAGTCGGCGGCCCCTTTCAGCATGGCCTGCTGGTCGATGCTGAGGCTATCCTGATGTGTCAACAGCAACAAGGGGCGCGTGCAGCCCAGCGCGGTCATTTCCTCGATCAGCCCGATACCGTCATGGGCGCCCAGATGGTAGTCCACCAGATAGACGTCATCGTGGCCTTGCAGGATGCGCTTGCGTGCTGTGTCGTAGTCCGCTACCTGCTCCAGCTGGTAGCGGACCTGTTCCTCCGCACGCAGCAAAGGCTGGATCAGCAGCCGCTCCTCCGGATCATCATCAATCAGCAAGACCTTGATCAGCGGTGTGCGCATCATGCCACCGGGTGTTTGGGCAGCTGCACGATGCTCAGCCAGTAGTGGCCCAATGACTGCATGGCCGCGACCAGGTTATCGAACAGCACCGGCTTGGTGATGAAGGAGTTGGCGCCCAGGTCGTAGCTGCGAAAGACATCTTCCTCCTCACGCGAAGTGGTCAGCACCACCACGGGCAAATGGCGTAGCTGCGGGTGGTTGCGTATGGCCTGCAAGGCACTGCGGCCATCCATGCGCGGCATGTTGAGGTCCAGCAGGATCAGGTCGGGTAGCGCCATCTCCGGGTTCTGCAGTGACTGTTGCAGTCGTTGCATCAGGTAGACACCATCTGCCACAAACTCCAGCTGGTTGTGCAGGCGGGCAGCTTCCAGTGCCTTGCGGGTCAGCAGGCAATCTTCCTGGTCATCATCCGCAATCAGCAGGGAAATCGGGCGCATCAGATCAGGCATGGCGGATGTCCTTAAGCCGGCAAATCCAGGATAAACGTCGCCCCGGCGCCGGGGCGGCCTTCAGCGGTGATCTGGCCACGGTGCCGCTCAACGATTTTCTTGCAGATGGCCAGGCCAATGCCCGTCCCCTCGTATTGCTCACGCCCATGCAGGCGCTGAAAAACCTTGAAGATCCGCTCAGCATATTGCTGCTCAAAGCCAATGCCGTTGTCGCAGATCAGAATGCGCCACTGCGGTTTGCGGTGGGGCAGGCGGTAAGGCTCCGCATGAATCCGGATTTCGGGTGGTACGTCTGGGCGGGTGTACTTCAGGGCATTGCTGAGCAGGTTGAGGAACACTTGCTGCAGCTGCACCGGATCGCCGGTCAGGGTGGGCAGGCTACCCTCGATCTGCAGGCGGGCCTGGGTGTCCCGCAAAGGGATCTCCAGATCCTGTTGCACCTGCTCCAGCACATCCGTCAGTGACACCGCTTCAAAGCGGCGCTGACTGCGGGTGACCCGTGACAACTGCAGCAAATCCCGGATCAGCTGTTGCAGGCGCTGGGTGGCTTTGTTCATCAGCTGCAGGTACTGTTGCCCGGTATCGGGCAGGTAGGCTGCACATTCTTGCTGTAGCAAGTCGCTATACGCCAGGATTTTGCGCAAGGGCTCCTGCAGGTCATGTGAGGCCACAAAGGCAAAGTCTTCCAGTTCACGGTTGGTGGCTTCCAGTGCGGTCGCCTTGTCGCGCAGCGCCTGCTCGTTTTGTTTGCGCTGCGTCATGTCGGTGCCAATCGCCAGAATGTCGCGGATCGAGCCCTCTGCGGTGCACCGAGGGGCAAACACCCAACTGTAGGTCTGTTTGCCGCTGGCGGCCGGCAGGCTGGTTTCCAGCTGCTGCGGGGGCTGCTGCCAGTCTGCTATGGCGGGCTGCTGGAACAGGACATGCCACGGTTGCCCATGCAGAAAAGGCAGTGCACTACCCAGCGCCTGTTCCAGGGCTGGGTTGGCCTGCTGTACATGTCCTGCCGGATCCAGCTGGCAGAGCAGGATGGGCGCGTGGGCGTACACATGCTGCAACAGCCCCTGGGTGTCCTGTAGCTGGTCGGCCGTGCGCAAGCGCTCCAGCTCGGTGCCGGCACGGGCAGCAAACAGGCGCAGGATGGTGCGCAATTGCGCCGACGGATGCAGCGGGTGCTGGTGCAGAACATTGACCAGACCAATGACCTGGCCTTGCCGGTCCCGCAAGGGGTAGCCAATGTAGCCAACCAGCCCATCTTCCTGCAGCATCAGATCTTCCGGGAAGCAGGTCTGCACATCATTCGGGTAACAGCACAGCTTGCCCTGCCGCAGTACCTGTTCGCAGGGAGAACCGCTCAGCGGGTAGCGCACCGGGGGGACCGGTTGCCCCCGACGCCAGCCTGCGACGGTGCACAGCCAGTCGGGTTGCACCGGGTCATGGGTGGATGCATACGCCTGATCGACCTGCAGCAGCCGGGCCAGTGCTTCGACCAGGGCCTGCAAAAAGTCAGCCCCCTGCAAGCCTGCCGTCTCGAGCAGCAGCGTGTCGATCGCTGCATCCAGTTGTGCCTGCTGCAAAATACGGTGCAGGTAGTGCGGCAGTGCCGGTAACAGCGGATCTTGCAGGATGTCGCCCGCGCCACCCTGCAGCAGACGCAATACCGCCTCGTGCTGCAAGTCTGCCCCCAGCAGGATGAGTGGTACGTCCGGATGATGCTGACGCCAGTCAAGCAGCCGTTGCAGGTCTGCCATGGGGCTGTCATGCAGATCATAAAGCAGGCAGGCGGGGAGGGGCGCTTCAGGCAAAAGGGAGAGGGTGCAGGGCGCGGCCAGACTGTCCGGCCAGTAGGACCGGATCAAGGCATGGCGCGCCGGATGCGGCGCAAACAGCACACATTCTGCACTCATGAAAAATTGTGTTGCATCCCTAAGCCGTTAACCGCGCCACACCGGGCGACTGCTTCCTAACAATAATCCGTCGGCAGCATGGCGAAAAGCGCTAGCCGTGGGGACCTGTCATTCCGGACAGGGAAGGCTCAGGCGTGTGGGCGAGGGAAGGCCGCAAACTGACCAAGGTGGCAGGCCGCGACGCGGCGGTCTGCCGTCAGCGCCTGGCTTTCCAGCGGCAGGCGGCCTCGCCCTTTGTGTTGCAGGGCGTGCAGGAAGTGATGCAGGGCTTCAGGAGTGGGGGGCGGGCAGACGATCTGCAGGGTATCGGTGACCGGCAGGAGATAGCGCAGTTCACTATGGCTGACCGCCACCGCCAGATCAAAGCCGGCGTGCCGGGCCTGTAGTGTGGTCATGGCCCAGCCGGACAGGGTCAGAAGGCTGGCCAGGCTACCGGCAAAAGCGGTGCCTTTATCATTGCGGTTGGCTGCCAGCGGCGCGCTGAAGTGGATGCCGTCCATGTCCGCCTGGATTACCTGCAACTGCATGGCCTGCAGCAGGGGTATCTGCCGCAGCTGTGCCAACAGCGCAGGGTCCACCTTGGACATGCAGATCAGGCGGTGTCGCCCGTATCCGGGCTGACCACGCGTTGTGGCGGCAGGAACAAGGCTGCGATCTGTGGGGTGCGATCGCGGCGCGGTGTGGTGGGCCAGTTGCTGAGCTCGGGCGGACCATCGCTGTCCCGGCTACGCTCGCGGCGGCCTTCACTGACCACTTCCCGAACCGGGCGAGGCGGCGGTGCCAGCAGGCTGTCGCTGTCTTGCTGCGACAGCGGCTGCTTGATCAGCTTTTCGATATTGGCCAGCGACCGTTCATCATCCGGTGCGGACAGCGAGATGGCGGTACCCAGCGCACCCGCCCGACCGGTACGACCAATGCGGTGTACATAGTCTTCCGGCGTGTTGGGCAGCTCGTAGTTGATGACGAAGGGCAGCAGGTCAATGTCCAGCCCGCGTGCGGCCACGTCGGTGGCGACCATCACCAGTGCGCGACCTTCCTTGAAGGCGGCCAGCGATTCGAGACGGGCCTGCTGGGTCTTGTCACCATGAATGGAGACGGCCGACACCCGGTCCCGTTGCAACTGGCGGGCCAGTCGCTCGGTGGTCTGCTTGGTGCGGGCAAAAATCAGCACCTGCTGGATGTCGTGATGCTTGAGCAGCTTGAGCAGCAGCGGATAGCGCTGCTCCTCTTTCATCTTGTACAGCAGCTGGGTCACATTGGCATTGGTGGCGTTGCGGCGTGCCACTTCCACCACTTGCGGGTTATCCAGCAGCTGATCAGCCAGCGCCTTGATTTCCGGCGAGAAGGTGGCCGAGAACAGCAGATTCTGGCGCTTGGCAGGCAGCATGCCCATCAGGCGCTTGATGTCGTCAATGAAGCCCATGTCCAGCATGCGGTCGGCTTCATCCAGTACCAGGAACTCGACCTGGTTGAGCTGCACGTTCTTTTGCTGGATATGGTCCAGCAAACGGCCTGGGGTGGCCACCAGGATCTCGACGCCATTGCGCAGCGCGGTGGTCTGCGGCGGCATGGCAACGCCACCGAAAGCCACCGTGCAGCGCAGCGGCAGGTATTTGCTGTAGCTCTGTACGTTGGCAAACACCTGATCGGCCAACTCACGGGTGGGCGTCAGGATCAACGCGCGCAGGGGGTGACGGGCAGGCGAGGGGCTGGTGTTGCCGTAGGGCCGAAGCCGGTTGAGCATCGGCAGCGTGAACGCTGCGGTCTTGCCGGTACCGGTCTGTGCCGCGGCCAACAGGTCGCGACCGCCCATGACGGCCGGAATGGCCGCCGCCTGAATAGGAGTCGGTGCGTCGTAGCCTTGATCGGCTATCGCACGCATGATCTCTTCGCTTAAACCAAGTTCTGAAAAATGCATCGTGCCGGATTGTAGCGCAGTTGCAACAGCTTCAACCAGAAAAAGCAGGAAAAAAACCTGATCTACCAGTCAGTTGTTGCGGACGTAGCGACAATCCGATCCGGCGTGGCCGGTGAGCGAGCTCAGGCATCATCCACCTTGGCCAGATGCAGCAGCAAATGATCACGCAGTGCACGCACCCGGGGAGACTGCCGACGGTGCGGCGGGATCACGATGTAAACCTGATCGCCGAGTGGGGATAGCAAAGGATGCTGGGGCAATACTTGCACGAGCCGACTTTGTTGCAAAGCCTCACTCGCCAGCCAGTACGGCATGTCCGCGATGCCAAGGCCGGCACACGCGGCCTCATACAAGACCTCTGAGCGATCCGACTGCAGCGGGCCACGGGGTACAAACTTCCAGGCTTCTCCGTTCACCAGCAGGGTCCAGCTCGCAGGCTGGTCGAGCACGATCTGCGGCAGGCAAGCATGCTGGTGCAGGTCACGGGCCTCCGCTGGGGTACCGTGGCGCGATAGGTAGTCGGGGCTGGCGCACAGGATGGGGCGGTGGGCGGTAGCCGGGAACACCAGCAGATCCGGGTCGTGCTGTTGTCCCACACGGATGCCCATGTCAAAACCTTCCAGCGCGATCCGTTGGTAGTGATCGGACAGCCTGAGGTCAATCTCGACGGCAGGATGCTGCTGCAGAAAGCTGACCAGCAGCGGCGGCAGCAGGCGACGCCCGAAATTGAGTGGGGCCGTCAGCTTGATGCGGCCCTGCAAAGCTTGATCCAGAGCGCTCACCTGCTGCAGGGCGGCTTCTACGTCCATCAGCGGCAGCCGTGATTTCTGCAGCAGCCACTCACCGGCTTCCGTCAAATGCAAGCCGTGGGTGGAGCGGATCAGCAAGCGCGTTCCCAGATCCCGCTCCAGGCCGTCAATCTGCCGGGTGAGGGAGGATACTGCGACCGACAGCGACCGGGCCGCCGCCGAGAAACTGCCATGCTGCACCACTTGCAGCAGGCTGCGAAGTGCAACGATCTGATCCATGGTTTTGCGTCCTGTGCAAAAGCAGCTTTCGATTGTAATGGCTTTCCGCAAATGCCGCGGACTGTTTTCATTACACCATCCAGATACCCGTAGAGCATGTCCATGCCCACCGCCTTGCCCCGCATTGCCATATGCAGTGACCGGATCGTCTATCGCCACCATGCCGCCAACTCGGTGTCGCACAGCTATGTGCGTGCGGTGCAGCAGTTTGCCGAAGGCTTGCCCTGGCTGTGGCCGGTTGGCATGCCGGAAGGGCTGGATGCGTGCCTGCTGGAGGAAGTGGACGGCGTGGTTCTGACCGGCAGTGCCTCAAACGTGGCCCCTGCTTGTTATGGGGCGGCCCCCGCCCCGGCAGGCACCCTGGAGGATGAGGAGCGGGATCAGGCAGTACTGCGGTTGATTCCCCGCATCATTGCGCGCGGCATCCCGCTGCTGGCCATTTGCCGCGGCTTTCAGGAAATGAATGTGGCCTATGGCGGCACGCTGCATCCGGCGGTGCATGAGCAGCCGGGCGCGCTGGACCACCGCGAGGGGGATCACAGCCGGCCGTTGGCCGATTGGTATGCCCTCAGTCACTCGGTGCGCTTGCGGCAAGGCGGAATATTGCAGCGCGGGTGTGCCGTGGACGAGGTCCGCGTGAATTCCCTGCATGAACAGGGTGTGGCCGTGCTGGGAGCCGGGCTGACGGTGGAAGCGGTGGCGCCGGATGGGCTGATTGAGGCCTTTTGTGATGCCTCGGCCCCCGGTTTCAATCTGGCGGTGCAATGGCACCCGGAAGCCCTGGTGGGCCAGGATGCCTTGTCCACCCACATCTTTACCACGTTTGGTGCGGCCTGCCGAGAACGGCAGCAGCAGCGGACCGCAGTCGCATAAACAAGCAGGATCAACCTGTAAACCACGGAGAAGGAGACACACATGAACCGCAAGATCACGCAGACGGCTTTGGGCGTACTGTTGCTGGCCGGAATGCCGGCCGTCAGTGCAGACACCCTGGTCCGGATTGGCCAGGCCTCGCCCTTGACCGGCCCGATTTCACGGGCAGGCAAAGACATCGACAATGGTGCCCGCCTGGCGATTGAAGACCTCAACAAGATGGGGTGGCGTATTGGCGGGCAGCCGGTACGCTGGGAGCTGGTGTCGGAGGACGATGTGGCCGACCCGCGCACCGCCACCATCGTGGCGCAAAAGCTGGTCGACATGAAGGTGAATGGGGTCGTCGGGCACGAAACCTCTGGCGCCAGCATTCCGGCATCCCGCATCTATTCGGATGCGGGCATTCCGCAGATCAGCCCCTCCGCCACCAACCCCAAGTACACCCGGCAAGGTTTCAAAACCACCTTCCGTCTGGTCGCCAATGATGAGCAGCAGGGTGGCGCGATGGGGCGTTTTTCGTTCCAGACGCTCAAGGGCAAACGCTTTGCCTTGATTGACGACCGTTCTGCCTATGGGCAGGGTCTGGTGGCCGAGGTGGAGAAGTCGCTGCAAGGTTCGCCTGCCAGCGTGGTGGCACGGGAGTATGGCACGGAAAAGACGACAGACTGGATGGCTGTATTAACCGCCATCCGCAGCAAGAACCCGGATGTCATCGTCTACGGTGGCATGGATGCGACGGCGGCACCCTTGCTGCAGCAAATGCGTCGCCTGGGGATGAAGGCCAATCTGGTGCTGGGGGATGGTGCCTGCTCCAGCGACATGATCGAGCTGTCCGGCAATGTGCTGGACAGCCGGGTGTACTGTACCGAGGCGGGGCTGCCGGCGGACAAGATGAGCAAAGGCGCGGATTTCTACAAGCGCTTCAAGGCCCGTTTCGGCGTGGAGGTCAATATTTATGCGCCGTATGCCTACGATGCGGTCATGGCATTGGCACACGCCATGAAGGCGGCAGACTCCACGGAGCCTGCACGTTATCTGCCTTTCCTGGCCAAGCTGAAGATGAGTGGTGTGATCGGCCCGGTGGAGTTTGATCCGAACGGGGATATCAAACACGCCGCAGTTACCGTCAAGCAATACCAGTCCGGACAGTGGAAGCCGGTATCGGTGGTGCGCTAAGCAGGGCAGGCGGTCGTGCTGGCAACGGCATGGTCGCCTGCAGCAGGCGGGCGTTTGAGACCAGTGTCGCCCTGTTGCAACACGCCGTACGACGGGCCGTGAATTCAGTTCAGGTGGGCCTGCGGTCTGGCGCAGACTGTGGCCTTTGCGAATGGCAAAGATACAGGAGCAGGGTGCATGACATTGCAAATCGAAGTCTGTCTGGATTCCGTGGCGTCGGCTCGGGCGGCTGCAGCCGGGGGGGCGCAGCGGGTGGAGCTGTGCGACAACCTGCTGGAAGGGGGCACCACCCCCTCTCTGGGCATGATCCGGGCAGTGCGCGAAGCCGTTGAACTGGGCCTGATGGTGATGATCCGGCCACGCGGCGGTGATTTCTGCTACAGCGAGGATGAATTCCGAGCCATGTGCCTGGATGTGGAAGCCGCACGGCAGGCCGGGGCGAACGGGGTGGTGTTCGGTATCCTGACACCGGAAGGCGATGTGGATGTGACGCGCTGTCGTATCTTGATGGAGCAGGCTGGCGGCTTGCCGGTGACGTTCCATCGTGCCTTCGACATGTGCCGCGACCCATTTGCGGCGCTGGATGATTTGATCGAACTGGGGGTGTCCCGCGTGCTGACCTCCGGGCAGGAGGCCAGCGCCTTTGAAGGTGCACCCTTGCTGCAGCAGCTGCTGGTGCGGGCGGCAGGGCGCATCAGCATCATGCCGGGCGGGGGTGTAGAGCGTAGCGCGCCACGGCTGTTACCGCTGCTGACCGGCTATGGCGCAGGCATCAGCGAAATCCACGTGGCCGCCATGGGGTGGTGCGATAGCCCGATGCAATATCGTAATCCGCGCGTATTCATGGGTGGCAGCTTGCGCCCGCCGGAGTATGGCCGCCCGGAAACCAGTGCGGCTTCCTTGCTGGCCTTGCGGGAGGCCCTGCGCTGAGCAGTGCGGGGCGCGTCACAACGCGCCCCCTGCGTTAACGGCGGCTGGCGCGGATGACACCCGGCACGCTGGAGAGCTGCGCCAGCAGGTGGCGCAGTTGCTCCAGGCTCAGGATCTCCACGGTAAAGCGCAGGGTGGCGCCGCCTTGGTGGGACAGGGTCTGCGCCGCTGTAATATGGGTCTTGTCGCGGCTAAACGCTTCTGACACGTCACGCAGCAAGCCATTACGGTCCTGTGCCTCCACCACCACGTCTACCGGGAAGCGTGCGTCGCGCAGCTGGCCCCAGTTGGCGGCGATCATCCGCTCCGGGCAGCTGGCGACGAGTCGTTCCAGCGCCTTGCAGCCTTTGCGGTGGATGGAGATGCCGCGCCCTCGCGTGACATAGCCCACCACTTCGTCCCCCATCACTGGTTTGCAGCACTTGGCCAGTACCGTCATCAGGTTATCGACACCCTCGATCAGGATGCCTTGGGCATTGTCACCCGCCTTGCTGCGGCGGATCAGGTCTTCTACCGTGACGGTGGCCTCTTCTGGCTCGCTGCTGGTGACCGGCAGGGTCTGGATGGCATCGCCCAGCGCCTTCGGTCCCAGCTCGCCGCGTCCGATGGCGGCAAACAGGTCTTCCGGCTTGCGGAATCCCAGGCGGCCAGCCAGGGTTTCCAGTTCCAGATGGCTGTGGTGCTTGAGGCGAACCTTCTCGTACAGCTGCCGACCTTGCTCGATCAGCACGTCCAGATGCTGCTGCTTGAGCCATTGCCGCACCTTGGCATTGGCCTTGCTGGACTTCAGCAAGCCGTGACGCAGCCAGTCGAGGCTGGGGCCACCCTCCTTGGCGGCCAGAATCTCCACGCGGTCGCCATTCTGCAGCGCGTAGGTCAGCGGCACGATATGACCGTTGACCTTGGCGCCTCGGCAGCGGTGGCCAAGGTCGGTATGCAGCGCGTAGGCAAAGTCGATGGGGCTGGCCCCACCGGGCAGGTCGATCACCCGGCCTTGCGGAGTCAGCACGTAAACGGTGTCGCGGAACAGCTCGTTCTTGAACTGCTCCACCAGCTCGGGTGGGCCTTCATCGCTGCTTTCATCCTCATGGCCGATTTCATCGCGCCACGCCAGCAGTTGCCGTAGCCAGGCGATCTTTTCTTCGTAACCGGCGTCCCCACGCCCGCCTTCCTTGTATCGCCAGTGGGCCGCCACGCCCATCTCGGCATGCTGGTGCATGTCGAAGGTGCGAATCTGCACTTCCATGCCTTTTTCCTGCGGCCCGATGACAGCGGTATGCAAGGAGCGGTAGAAGTTGCCCTTGGGGTGCGAGATGTAGTCGTCGAACTGCCCCGGGATCGGTCGCCACAGGTGATGGACGATGCCGAGAATGGTGTAGCAGTCGCGAATGGTGGGTACCAGAATGCGCACGGCACGGATGTCGTACAGCTCGTGGAATTCCAGCCGCTTCTTCTGCATCTTTTTCCAGATGCTGTAGATGTGCTTGGGCCGCCCGGCAACATCACCTTCAATGCCCGCTTGCGCCAGCTCATGCCGTAGCTGGTTGAGCACATCGGTGATGTAGGCTTCCCGCTGCAGGCGTTTTTCATCCAGCAGCTGGGCAATCTTCTTGTAACGGGCGGGCTCCAGATAGCGGAAAGAGAGGTCTTCCAGTTCCCACTTCACCTGCCAGATACCCAGCCGGTTGGCCAGCGGAGCAAACAGGTCCATGGTCTCGCGGGCAATGTGAACCTGTTGTTCCGGGTCGGCATACTTCAGGCCGTGCATGGTCTGGGTACGCCAGGCCAGCTTGACCAGCACCACCCGCACATCCTCCACCATCGCCAGCATCATCTTGCGCATGACTTCGATCTGCTGACCGGCCAGGCGGGGGTCGCTGCGGTTGCTCTCGGCCAGCAGGGGGAGTTGGCGCACCTTGCTCAGCCCGTCGATCAGCTTGTGCACATCGGGGCCAAAATCCGCCAGCGTCACTTCCCAGTTGACCAGATAGTCCGGCGCCGCAAACAGCAGGGCTGCCGCGATGGCCTCGTGGTCCAGCCGCAGGTCGGCCACCATCATGGCGGTGGCCACCGCATGCTGCAGCAGGGGCAGGGTGGTGACCGGGTGCAGATGGTCGCGGTACAGGGTTTCCGCCACCTGCGCCGCGGCTTCAATGGTGGCACGCTCCGCCGGGGTGAAGCGCTCCTCCAGCGCCGCCAGGCGCTCTGCCAGGGCCGCCGATAGTGGCTGCTCGGAATGGGCTAAAGGGTGTGCAACAGAAACCATGTTTGCCAGCTTCAGATATCAGGTTCAGTGCCGGTCATCCGGCTCGAAAAACAGCCATTGTACTTGCGGGAACGCCTGCCGCAGCTCCGCTTCTACCGTGTTGATGGCGCGGATCATGGCATGCTGGTCCGTGAATTCGGCCATTTCAGCCTTGATGGCCAGCATGCAGCGGTTGCCCAGTTGCAGGCTGATCAGGTTCAGCACCTGCTTGATCTCGCCACGCGCCTTCAACCACTGGCGAATGTCTTCCTGTTCACGGTCTTCAATACTCTGACCAATCAACAGGCCCTTGATTTCCACCCCGATGAACACCGCTACCGCAATCAGCAGCACGCCAATCATGATGCTGCCCAGTGCATCATAGACCGGATTGCCGGTCAGCAGGGTCAACACGATGGCGATGAGCGCAAAAACCAGGCCAAATAGCGCTGCGACGTCTTCTCCCAGCACCACAATCAGCTCACTTTGCCGGGATTCACGCGCCCAGCGCCAGAGAGAGCGGCGACCGCGTGCCTTGTTGATCTCTTTCAGGCAGCCCGCCAGCGACAACGCTTCGGCAATGATGCTGAAGGTCAGGATGCCGATGGCCACCCATGGCCAGGACAGCGGTTCCGTGCTGTGCAGCTTGTGCCAGCCTTCATAGATCGAAAACATGCCGCCGACGCTGAACAGCATCAAGGCCACGATGAAAGACCAGAAGTAGATGGCTTTGCCATAACCCAAGGGGTGATCCGAAGTCGGTGGGCGCTTGGCTGCTTTCAGCCCCCACAGCAGCAAGCCCTGGTTGGCACAGTCGGCAAACGAGTGGATGGCTTCGGCCAGCATCGACCCGGAGCGGGTGATGACGGCGCCTACCAGCTTGGCAACGGCAATCGCCAGATTGGCGGTCAGCGCATAGATGATGGATTTGACGGAGTCAGCCTGGTGCGACATGGAGGGCCTTTGCTTTAGGTCAGGGTGGAATCATTGCAGGGTACGCGGTCCTGCCGGATAATGCACTGCAGCATAAGCAGTGGTGTACCGTTTCCCCGTATTCTAACCAACTTCGGGACATGAACATGCGGCGTGTGATTTTCAACCAGAAAGGTGGCGTCGGCAAATCCACCATCACCTGCAATCTGGCAGCGATTGCTGCGTCGCAAGGCACCCCGACGCTGGTGGTGGATCTGGACCCGCAGGCCAATGCCAGCCATTATCTGCTGGGGGAGGCCGCCGCGACGGCACTGCCCGGTCTGGCCGAGCTGTTTGAGCAGGTGCTCAATGTCAGCCTGTTCCAGAAACCGGCGCAGGCGTATGTCCACCCCACGCCCTTTCCAAATCTGTTCGTGCTGCCGGCACATCGTCGGTTGGCGGAGCTGGAAGACAAGCTCGAAGCCCGCTACAAAATCTATAAACTGCGTGATGCGCTGGCGTCGCTGTCCGATACGTTTGCACAAGTCTATATGGACACCCCGCCGGCCCTGAATTTTTACACCCGCTCGGCGCTCATTGCGGCAGACCGTTGTCTGATTCCATTTGATTGTGACGCCTTCTCCCGGCAGGCCTTGTACCAGTTGCTCGACAATGTGGCTGAGCTGCGGGATGACCATAATCCTGATTTGCAAGTGGAAGGCATTGTGGTCAATCAGTACCAGCCTCGCGCCAGCTTGCCGCGTCAGCTGGTGGAAGCCCTGCAGGCGGAGGGCTTGCCGGTGCTGCCAGTACGGCTGGGCAGCTCTGTGGTGGTACGTGAGTCGCATCAGCTGTCATGCCCCCTGATCAACCTGCAGCCACAGCACAAGCTCAGCCAGAGCTATCTGGAACTGTATCAAGGTTTGACACAAAACCCGCGCTGATCCTGATTCGGCAGTTGCAGATTTTCCAGAGCCGCCTATACTGGAATTCGCCCGCTTTTGATTCGGCTGGTACACCGGATGCCTTGTGGTGACCATTTTATGCCGTTGTTTTTATATGGAATTTGTGGCGTGGAGCCATCCGTAACCTCGTCCTCATGAAGGGTGGGCGATGTGCGAGATGATGCAGAATACAAATCGTTATTGATTGCAAGAGAACGTATCCATGCCCTCCGCTGCACCTGAACGAGGTGCCCGAACCCTGACAGGGCACATCATCCGTGCCAATCATCCGACGCGGCCACTGGCATTGTGGTTGTCTTACTCCTTGCCCAAGCCCGGAAGCTCGGCGGATGGCGAGCTTTCTGTGGCCTTTTTTGACGGGGAGCGCAATTCGGTGTGGCGGGGGCGTTTGCCGGTAGCGGCGGATTTGTGCGCGATCGACTATGAGCAGGAGCGCCTGCAGATGGATCGCGCAGTACTGGGGCTGGATCACCTGAGCGGGGCGGCGCCCGGTGTGGGCTATCAGCTGTCCTGGGAGCTTAGCAGTCACCCGCTGGCCGATCAATTGCCTGCACCAGCGGCGCTGCCGGATGGCAGCAGTTATAGCCCGCCACATTTGCTGTTCAACGGCATGCTGTGGCTGGATAACGAGCCAGTTGAAGTCAAAGGTTGGCTCGGCAGTCGCCTGGATGACCAGGGGCTGAAGATGTTTGAGCGGCAGGCCTGGGCGCAGGTGGTGGGCTTTGACAACAGCAACCATGCTTATCTGGAGTGTTCCACGCAGAAGCTGTCCCTGGGCAAGGACTGGGCGCCGTGGATGAGTGTGTTCACCTTGCACTATGCCGAAGCCGTGTATGTGATCAATGTGCTGGCAGATGGCATCCGTGAAGACAGCCATTCCGGGCTGGTGGTCTGGAGTTTTGACGTCCGCCAGTCCGGTGTGCGCATACACGGTCAGATACAGGCCCAGCTGCCGCTGTTTGCCCGCTTCAGCTACCCGGTGGCCGGCCATCCCCACACCTGCCTGCATACCAAACTGGCCAATTGCATTGTGACCCTGGTGCGGCCCGGCAAGCCGCCGGTCACGCTGTCTACCCTGCATCGCGCTTCGTTCGAGGTGCGGGCCGATCAATACTGCAATGGCTGCCTAGTGGTCAACCGCATGCCAGTATCGGCGGTGTGAGTCCAGCCAGCCCTGAGGTTGCAAGTCCTGACCATCCAGCTTCAGTTGAATGGCCCCCTGCAGATCGGTGCGCCAGCTTGGCACGCTTTGTTGATGGAAACGGGCCAGGGTATCCGGGTGAGGATGGTGGAAAGCATTGCCATAGCCTGCACTGAAGATAACAGCCGCAGGGGCCACGGCCTGAATCCAGTCCGTACTGGAAGAGCGTTTGCTGCCATGATGGCTGGCCACCAGCACGGTGCTGTGTAACGGCACGCCTGAGGCAATCAGTGCCGTTTCCCCGTTCTGCTCCAGGTCTCCGGTCAACAGCACCGAGCCAAAAGCCCCTGTGACCCGCAGTACACAACTACGCTGGTTGTCGGTCCATTCTGGCGAAGAATGGGCGGGCGGCCACAGGATGGCGAAATCTACGCCGTCCCACTGCCAGTGTTGCCCTGCCTGGCAGTGGCGAAACGGGCGTGGTCCTGCGACATCCGGTGGTGACGCCATGCTGGCCAGCAAGCCCATGGTCGGCAGGCCTTGCAGCAGTTCACGGCTGGCGCCGGTATGGTCGTTGTCATCATGGCTAAGCATTAACAGGTCCAGTCGACTGACGGCCTGTGAACGGAAATAGGGCAACAGCACCCGCTCACCGTTACCACGTGCACCGGTATCGTACAGCAGGTCATGCGTGGCCGTTTGCAGGTGCACGGCCAGCCCTTGCCCCACATCCAGTACGCTGAGGTGGATGGCGCCGGCTGCCGGACGCAGCTGATCGGACCAGAATAGCGGCAGCAGTAGCAGGAAGCCCATGCCGCGTCCCGGCCAGCCACGTGGCGCCAGCAGCAACAGCCCCCCCGCACCAGCCAGCAGCGTGGTCAGCACTCCGGGGGCCGCGAGGCTCAGCGTCGCCAGCGGCCATTGCGCCAGCACTGCCAGCACGTGGAACAGGCCCTGTGCCAACATGGCGGTACCCTCGGCCAGCATGGGAAGCAGCAGGCTGGCAATCGAGAGCGGGGCCAGTAACAGGCTGACCAAGGGGATGGCCACCGCATTGGCAACAGGCGCAATCAGGGACAGCAGCCCAAACCCGTACACCAGCAGTGGCAGCATGCCGGCAAACATGGCCCATTGGCTACGCAGGGCGCTGTACCACCGCCCTGGCTGACGACCACTGCCATGCCAGACCAGCAAGGCCACTGCGCCAAATGACAGCCAGAAGCCACTGGAGAGCACGGCCCAGGGATCGGTGATCAGGATGACCCACAATGCCACCGCCAGACTGTCGGACACATGGTAGCGTCTGCCACGGGACAGCATCCAGCAAGCCACAAGCAGCATCAGCCAGGTGCGCTCTGCCGGTATGGCCAGGCCGGAGAGGGCGGTATAGACCGTGGCAGCCATCAAGCCCAGCCACAGACCAACCTGCTGCGCTGGCAGGCGGGCTGCGGCAGCCGGCATGCGTCGCCATACGGCGCTGCCCAGCAGGCTGGCCAGCCACGCAAACAAGGTGATGTGCAGTCCGGAGATCGAGACCAGGTGGGTGACCCCGGTTTGCCGATACACCGCCCACTGGTCTGCCGGAATCAGGCTCTGATCCCCCAGTGACAGCGCCACAATCAAACCGCGTTGCGGGTGGTTGCCCAGTTGATCCAGCAGGCGTTGGCGCAAGGCCTCACGCCAGGCATTCAGTTGCGCGCGGAGCGGCGGTGTCAAGGCTGATGTCCGGCGCTGGGCCGTCTTCGGGTCCAGATAGCCGCTGCGGTAGAGACCATTCGCCCAGTAGTGGGCCGCCAGATCGCTGCCACCCGGGTTATACTGACCGTGTACCGGGCGCAGGCGGGCATCGAAGCACCAATACTCTGCGGCATGGGGTGTGGCCGGCTGAAGGGTACTGCCGCCCAGGTACCAGCCGATGCGCAAGGGCGCGTGGTCTGGCAGGGGAAGCCGGGCATCGGGTTGCAGGGTGAACCACAGGGTTTGCTGGCGCAGCTCGGGTAAATCCAGCACGGTGCCGCATACCGGGTAATGCTGTGCGGTCGCTGGCCAGGCGGATTGGGCGGCAGCACGAGGCAGTGCCCAAAGGCCACTGATGGCGAAGCCCGCCAGCAGGCAACCCAGATAGCCGCAGACGGGATACCGTCGCCACAGGCACAAGCCGGGCAGGGCGAGGGCCAGCAGGCATAGCAACAGGCTGAGGCTGGGCAGCGCAGCCAGTTGCTGCAAACAGACCACGCCGATCAGCCAGGCCAATACCCCCACCCGCATGAAGGTTCCTTGTTGGAAGAGTGTGATGAATCACGATGTTAACGCAAGCCTGCCACTTGAGGCGGCCTCTGAACAGCTTTCGGCTGCTGACCTGTTGGCGGAACGCTATGGCTTTGTCTGCCGCCCCCGACGGGATGAGGCGCATAGCTTGTGGCTGGATGCGCAGGGGCTGGCCTTGCTCAGCCACGGACCTCAGGCCCCCGGCCCGCTGCGGGTCGATTTTGTCGCGGGGGCGGCGGCACATCGCCGCAAGTTTGGCGGTGGACGAGGCCAGGCGGTGGCCAAGGCCATTGGATTAAAAGGCACGCAGACCTGCCGGGTACTGGATGCGACGGCTGGCTTAGGGGGAGACGCCTTTGTGCTGGCCAGCCTCGGCTGCGAAGTGCAGATGTTTGAGCGCGTGGCGGTGGTGGCTGCACTGCTGGAGGATGGTCTGTTGCGTGCGGCAGAAGATCCAGAGGTCGGGGACATTGTAGCCCGCATGCAGCTGCAATATGGTGATGCACTGCAGCTGCTGCGCGAACAGCCGGATGCTGCCTTTGATGTGGTGTTCCTCGATCCGATGTTCCCGGAGAAGCGAGGGACAGCACGTGCCCGCAAGGGCATGCAGGTGTTTCAGCAACTGCTGTCCGGTGATCCGGACGCCGATGGTTTGCTGCTGGAGGCGTGCCGGGTGGCGCGCCGGCGTGTGGTGGTGAAGCGTCCCAAAGGGGCGCCCTGGCTGGCCGACAGAGCTCCTTCGGGTGCCATTGGTGGTGACAGCACCCGGTTCGACCTCTACCCTGCATTGCCCGCCTGACCCCAGCACAGCCCGATCCGGTCTGCTAAGGTAAAAGTACAGCAGCGTCCCGGGGAGAGCAGGGTGGGCGGTCATGTAGGGCTGATGCGGCCAGGCATCTGGCTGATGCAGCAGGTGCGCTATCCCGTCAAGTTTCTGACGGTGATGGCCTGTATGCTGCTGCCCATGCTGCTGCTGACGTGGCAGCTTTGGCAGTCTTCGGTCGAACGCAGCAATACCCTGATCCAGGAACAGCAAGGTATCGCCTTGTTAAAGCCGCTGAGCCAGATCGAGAGCAATTTGAGTGGTCTGGCCTTGCTGACCCTGCCTGGCGTTCCCGTCGCCCGGCAACGTGAGCGTTTCCTGCCGCTTCAGTCCGCCTTGGCACTGTGGAACAAGGCACTGGATCAAGTGGGGCGCGACCGCTACATTGCCGCTGCGCGTGGCGAGCTGCAGACCCTGGATGCATTCCGGCAGGATTTGCTAGGGCAGCAGCTGGAGACGGCCGAGTATCGCGTCAACAGTACGCCACCCGCCATCCAGGCGATTCGTGCCGATATCTATGAGCGATCGGGCCTGGTGCTGGAAAACAGCATGCTCCGCTTCTCGCTGGGCCAGCAAGTGGTGGTGCTGCATCCTTACTATCAGACACAGCTGCGTGCCGTGGCATACCGTTTGCGCCCCCTCTCCAAAGCCATCCCCGAGCATGAGCTGACCATTGAAGAGCTGGGCGCCATGCAAGATCTGCTGGATCGCTGGGCCGATAGCTTGCCGATCCTGAGCAACAGTTATGAGCGCAGCACCGATGAAGCAGACCGGGATCGCATGGACCGGGATGACCGGCGCATGGCCGCCCAGGTGCAATTGTTGCGTGAGGTCCTGCAGCGCCTGCGCAATGAGGACCGCTTGACGGATCGAGTGTTGCTGCGCGGCATGCAGCCTGTCTTGAACAGCATGTGGCGGATTGCCGATGAGGCGTGGCAGCGCTCTGTGCGCACGCTGGAGACGCATCTGCAAAGTGCACTGCACAGTGAGCGTCAGCAGCAATGGGCGCTGCTGGGGCTGGTGGCGTTTTCCCTGGCACTGGCGGCTTACCTGTTTCTGGCCTTTTACCTCTGCACCATGCGCGACATTCACCAGCTGGAAGAGGCCACCGCCCGCTTGCTGGCATCCGGCGGCGGCGGCGGTGTCAATGCAGCCGATTTTCGGTTGACCAGCCAGGATGAGCTGTCGCGGGTGAGTGCCGCCTTTCTGGAATTCGCCTACTCGTTGACCGAGGAAAATGTACGACGACGGGATATGGAAGCCAGTCTGCAGCAGGAGAAAGTACAAGCCGAGAACGCCATACAGCAGCTACGGGAAGCTCAGGACAGCTTGCTGGAGTCCGAACGGCTGGCCTCGCTCGGCGGACTGGTGGCCGGCGTGGCGCACGAGATCAATACACCAGTGGGGGTGGCTTTGACGGCAGCATCGCACCTGAGTGAAACCGTCCGCCGGATGCGAGAGTTGGTAGATCAGGGCGCGGTGCGGAAGTCGGACCTCACGCAGTTCATGCAGCAGGTGGAAGATACCGCATCGCTGATTTCCAGCAACAGCTTGCGTGCGGCGGATCTGATCCGGGGCTTCAAGGAGATTGCGGTTGATCAGACCAGCGAAGTCCGGCGCAAATTTGATTTGCACGACTATATTGAAGAGGTGCTGGACAGTTTGCGACCACACTACAAGCGGCGCCCGGTGCACATCACGCTGGATTGCCCGGAGGGCTGCGAAATGGACAGCTATCCGGGCGCGATTGCACAGGTGCTCACCAACCTGGTGATGAATGCACTGATTCATGCGTTTGAGCCCGAGCAGGATGGTGCCATCCTGATCCGGGTCACCCTGCCGGATGAGGAAAGGATACGCCTGCAGTTCATGGACAATGGCAAAGGTGTGGCACCGGAGCATGTCGGCCACCTGTTTGATCCGTTCTTTACCACGCGGCGTGGTAGCGGGGGCAGCGGGCTGGGCCTGAATATTGTGTATAACCTGGTACGTCGCCGCTTGGGGGGCAGTATTGAGGTGGACAGCACGCTGGGGCAAGGCTGCCGCTTCACCATGCTGTTACCAAGGGTGGCGGGGCAAGGGGAGTAACATGAGTATGCCGGATGAGGACGACTGGCTGATTGAGGATGAGGAGCCCGGTACCACGCTGCTCGGGCCTTCCTCATTGCCCTGGGTGATCCTGATTGTGGATGATGAGCCGGACGTGCACAGCGTGACACGGCTGGCCATGCAGGGGGTCAGCTACAAGCGGCGCAATCTGCAGTTCATCAGTGCTTACTCGGGGGCCGAGGGCTTCGAGGTACTTTCCAGTCGGGACGATGTGGCGCTGGTGCTGCTTGATGTGGTGATGGAAACCGACGATGCCGGTCTGCGACTGGTGCGGCGTATCCGTGAAGAGCTGCAGAATGCGCTGGTGCGCATTGTGCTGCGCACGGGGCAGCCCGGTCAGGCACCAGAGCAGCAGGTCATCACCGACTACGACATCAACGATTACAAAGCCAAAACCGAGTTGACCAGCCAGAAGCTGTTCACCACTGTGATTGCCTCTTTGCGCGCGTATGAGAGTCTGCTGTCCATTGAGCGCAGCCGCCAGGGCCTGGGCAAGATTCTGGATGCCTCGGCAAACCTGTACCAAAAGCACTCACTGCGGGAGTTTGCCTCCGGGGTGCTGCGCCAGATCAGTGGCATTCTTGGCTTTGGCGCCGATGGGGTGCTGTGCGTTTCGGTGCCCCCGCCGATACCCGGCAAGCATCAACCGCTCAGTGTGGTGGCGGCAACAGAAGCCTTCGAGACCTTGCTGGATACGCCTGACCCGCATATCCGTGAAGATGCCGAAGCCTTGATCCAGACAGCCTTGCAGCAGCAGGCCCACCAGTTTGCCGAGGACTGGGTGGCCTTGTACATCGCCACCGAGAATCAGCGCGAGTACGTGATCTGCTTTGCGCCACCCTGGCCACTGGCCATGCTGGAGCAGCAATTGTTGCGGGTGTTCTGTGACCGTATCTCGGCTGCGTTCGACAATCTCTACCTGTATGAGCAACTCAAGCGGGCACAGACGGCGACGGTGGTGGCCTTGGCAGATCTGGCCGAGTTCCGCGATACCGATACCGGAGAGCATGTGCTGCGGGTACAGGGCATGACCGATGCCATTGTGGCCGAGCTGCAGGCGCTTGGGTACTACAGCGAGCAGCTGACGCTGGCCTTTGTCGAACAGGTCGGCATGGCCAGCATCCTGCACGATGTCGGCAAAGTGGGGACTCCGGATCATATCCTGTTCAAGCCGGGCAAGCATGATGAGCAGGAACGGGGCGTGATGCAGCAGCATGCGTCCACCGGTGGCTCCATCCTGGGCAAGGCCAGCGACATGGTCGATGGGGTCAGCTACCTGTCGCTGGCGTGCGAGATTGCGGGCAATCATCATGAGCATTGGGATGGCAGTGGTTACCCGCAGCACTTGCAGGGTGAGGCGATCCCCCTGTCTGCGCGTATCGCGGCGGTATCCGATGTGTTTGATGCGCTGATGCACAAGCGGCCCTACAAAGAGCCCTGGACGCTGGAGGCTGCCGTGCAATACATACAGGCACGCGCAGGCAGCCAGTTTGATCCCAAAGTGGTGGAGGCCTTCCTGCAGGTCATCCATGATCGGTTCCCGGATCTGGATCTCTCAGTGAACTGTTGAAGCAGGATAATGCGATGAGTTGATTCCCTCTGATCAATATAGTACGATCGTTCTATATTGATCAGAGGGAGCCCAAGTGAAGCCGCTTAAAGCGCCGCTACCGACGGATGCCGTTGCCCTGCAAGGCGGGCTGCGCGGGCGTGGCGCGGCGAGTAACCGTGGTGGTCGTTATCTGCAGGCGACGCGCGAAGCGGATGCGGAACAGCTGGAGCAGCAGCGGCTGCAGGAGGGCGTGCCTGAGCGTGTCGCTACCGTGGTGCAGGTGGTGCGTTCACGGCAGATCATCAGCCAGAACCAGTCCCCGGACATCCCGTTCCACCAGTCCATCAATCCCTATCAGGGCTGTGAGCACGGCTGTATTTACTGCTATGCGCGACCCAGCCATGCCTGGCATGACCTGTCGCCCGGGCTGGATTTTGAGACCCGGCTGTTTGCCAAACCGGACGCCGCCGACTTGCTGCGCAAGGAACTGGCGAAGCCGGGCTACCAGGCCAGCCCGATCATGCTGGGCGCCAATACCGACCCCTATCAGCCGATCGACCGGCAATGGCAAATCACCCGCCAGCTGCTGCAAGTGTTGCTGGACTGCCGCCATCCGGTCGGCATCATCACCAAGTCGGCCTTGATCGAGCGTGATCTGGACCTGCTGCAAGCCCTGGCCGCACAGGGGCTGATACAAACCTATCTGTCGGTCACCACGCTGGATGCCGAGCTGGCCAGACGGCTGGAGCCGCGCGCCGCCACGCCGCTACGACGTCTGCAGGCAGTACAGGCACTTCATCGGGCAGGGGTGTCGGTTGGCGTGCTGGTGGCGCCCATCATCCCGGCACTGACCGATGCCGGGGTATTCTCCGTGCTGCAGGCGGCTGCAGAAGCCGGGGCGGGCAGCGCCAGCTATGTGATCCTGCGCCTGCCGCTGGAGATTCGTGACCTGTTTGTCGAGTGGCTGAAGCAACACTACCCGCAGCGGGCCGAGCACGTGATGAGTGTGCTGCAACAGATGCGCGGCGGGCAGGATTACCAGTCCGCCTACGGTGAACGCATGAAAGGACGCGGCCCCTATGCCGACATGCTGCGGCGGCAGTTTGCCCTGCATTGCCGCCGCCTTGGCCTTGCGCGCCGCAGTCTGGATGTGCGCTGCGACCTGTTCCAGCCACCCTCACCGGCGAACGGGCAGCTGAGCCTGTTTTGAGCGCATGAAAAACAACAGGCCACCCGAAGGTGGCCTGTTGGAGGTACCGCAGCAGTACAACTTACATGCGCGCAATCATGGCGTCGCCGAAGGCCGAGCAGCTCACTTCGTTGGCGCCGTCCATCAGGCGGGCGAAGTCATAGGTGACTTGCTTGGCCGCAATGGCGGCTTCCATTGACTTGATGATCAGGTCGGCGGCTTCGGTCCAGCCCATGTGGCGCAGCATCATCTCGGCAGAGAGGATCAGCGAACCGGGGTTGACCTTGTCCTGACCTGCGTACTTCGGTGCGGTGCCGTGGGTGGCTTCGAACATCGCCACGCTGTCGGACAGGTTGGCACCCGGGGCGATACCGATACCACCCACCTGTGCGGCCAGCGCGTCGGAGACGTAGTCGCCGTTCAGGTTCAACGTGGCCACCACATCGTAGTCCGCCGGGCGCAGCAGAATCTGCTGCAGGAAGGCATCGGCAATGGCGTCCTTGACGATGATCTCACGGCCGGTCTTCGGGTTCTTGAATTTGCACCACGGGCCAGCGTCGATCAGCTCGGCACCGAATTCGGTTTTGGCCAGTTCATAAGCCCAGTCACGGAAGCCACCTTCGGTGAACTTCATGATGTTGCCCTTGTGGACAATGGTCACGCTCTTGCGGTCATTGTCGATGGCGTACTGGATGGCCTTGCGTACCAGACGGCGGGTGCCTTCCTTCGAGACCGGCTTGATGCCGATGCCGGAGGTTTCCGGGAAGCGGATCTTCTTCACGCCCATTTCATTTTGCAGGAAGGCGATGACCTTCTTGGCGTTGTCGGATTCCGCAGCCCACTCGATGCCGGCGTAAATGTCTTCGGTGTTTTCACGGAAGATCACCATGTCGGTTAGTTCCGGCTGTTTCAGCGGCGACGGCACACCCTGGAAGTAACGTACCGGGCGTAGGCAGACATACAGGTCCAGCTCCTGGCGCAGGGCCACGTTCAGCGAGCGGATGCCACCGCCCACCGGGGTGGTCATCGGGCCCTTGATGGACACCACATAGTCCTTCAGTGCGGCCATGGTTTCTTCCGGCAGCCACACGTCGCTGCCGTACACGCGGGTGGATTTCTCACCGGCGTAGATTTCCATCCAGTGAATCTGCTTCTGGCCGCCATAGGCCTTGGCCACGGCGGCATCCACCACCTTTTTCATCACCGGGGTGATGTCCACGCCAATGCCGTCACCTTCGATGAACGGAATGATCGGGTTGTTCGGCATCGGCTGGCCGGGAATGATTTTCTGGCCGCCGGCCGGAACGGTGATGTGCGATTGGATGCTCATGCCTACTCCATCGTGAGGTTGGTCAGGGACACTGCTGCCTGCGCGGTGGGCGGTGACGGCGCGTGTTGCACGCACTGTCGTTGCCACGGGTGTAATATAGTCATCCACGCTGGCAGGAAAAGGGTTGGCCCGTCTTTCTGGCAGGGTGTATTTGCCAGCGGGTTAACCTTGGCATTATCCCGTAAAAATACTTCGCAATCAAACCAGTTGCCCCGTTGATGGTATGAACGGCGTGGCAGCAAGGCCCGGTGACCATGCCAGACTTGATCCTGCTCAACAAACCTTATGGCGTGATTTGCCAGTTTTCCGGCCACCCGACGCATCCCACCCTATCCAGCCTGATTGATCGCCCCGGTTTTTATGCGGCCGGTCGGCTGGACACCGACAGCGAGGGCTTGTTGCTGCTCACTGACCATGGTGGGTTGAATCATCGCATTACTGATCCGCGCCACAAACTGCCCAAGACCTACTGGGTGCAGGTGGAAGGTGAGCCAGATGAGTTGCAGCTACAGGCACTGCGTGAGGGTGTGAATCTGGGGGATTTCGTCACACTACCTGCACAAGTGCAGCGGCTGGCATTACCGGATGTCTGGCCGCGCCAGCCCCCCATCCGGGTGCGCAAGCATATCCCGGACAGCTGGCTGGAGCTGACCATCCGTGAAGGCAAGAACCGCCAGGTGCGCCGCATGACGGCCAAGGTGGGGCTGCCGACCCTGCGCCTGATCCGGGTCCGGATTGGCGAGTGGGCTCTGGATGGCCTGCAACCTGGCGAGCAGCGGGTGCTGCAGGTGAGTGCGCCGCCAGTGGTACAATCTGCCGCTGTTGTCAAACCCGGAGCAAGGACCGCACGCCATGGTGTGGAAACCGAACGTGACGGTAGCCGCCGTCGTCGAGCAGCAGGGCCGCTTCCTGCTGGTGGAGGAAACCACCGCCGACGGCGTTCGTCTTAATCAGCCTGCCGGGCACCTGGAGGAGGGCGAGTCTTTGCTGGCGGCCGTGGTGCGCGAAACCCGCGAAGAAACCTGCCGTGCTTTCACGCCGCAGGCAATGCTCGGCATTTACCGGCTGCCCCTGCCGACCTTGACCTACCTGCGGGTGGCAGTGATCGGCAGCGTGGGTGAGGCTGACCCTGCGCTGACGCTGGATGATGGCATCCTGCGAACCGTCTGGCTGACGGCTGATGAATTGCGTGCCCAGCCGGAGCGCTTGCGTAGCCCGCTGGTGCTGCGCTGTGTGGAAGACTATCTGGCCGGACAGCGCTTCCCGCTGTCGGTGCTGGTGGAGGGGGCGTAATGGGGTGGCGGAGTGGCGTGGCGGCCAGCGCGCTGCTGCTGGGCCTGATGACCAGTGGGCAGGTCGCCGCTGAGGCGGTCGATATTTGTTATAACTACGGCTGCAAGGTGCAGCAATCGGTGTTCTTGTCGAACGGGCAGTTGCAGCAGGTAGGTCGCTATTTTGCCAAAGTGGCAGACGCACGCAGTGAGCGGCGCGCCGTGGCGCTGGCTGTGGGTGAACTGGCGCGGTTGATGGGGCGTGAAACCCCCATCCATAACGACCGGGGCGATAATGGCGGCATGGAGTCCGGTGTCGAAGGGCGCATGGATTGCTACGACCATGCCGCGACCACCACCAATTACCTGCAACTCATGTCACGCCAGGGCTGGTTGCGTTTTCATGATGTCGGCCACTTTGTTGAGCGCGCACCGTTGATTTTCAACTACCACCGCAGCGCGCACCTCATCGAGCGGGGCAGTTCCGATGAGTATGTGGTCGATAACTGGTTTTTTGACAATGGCCATCCTGCGGTGGTGTTCGGCTTGTCGGAGTGGCTGGCCGGTGCCTGGCCCGACGATCTGCCGGAAGGGCAAGTGCTGGCGGTGAACGAGCTGTTGCCGGATAGCCTTGGCGATGAGCGGGCGGTGCTGGTTGCGGCCGTCACATCCACACCAGGTAAGACGGTCCTCAGTGATGCGCCGCGTACAGCAGCACCTGCGACGACGGATCCTTACGCCCGTTGGCGGGTATATGAGCTGCAGCCTTGAAGGACCGTGGTGTTGCCCCCATTTGTGTGGGTAATCCTGAAGGAATGAACACAGCATGACGCAGCAACGTATCGTCGTCGGTCTCTCTGGCGGCGTGGATTCATCGGTCACCGCCTGGCAACTCAAGCAGCAAGGGCATGAGGTGCATGGCATCTTCATGCAGAACTGGGAAGACGATAACGACGACCAGTACTGCTCGATCAAGGAAGATGCCAACGATGCGATTGCCGTGGCCGATCTGGTGGGCATCGACATTGATCTGGTCAATTTCGCCACCGAGTACAAGGACCGGGTGTTCGCCTATTTTCTGGCCGAGTATGCCGCAGGTCGCACGCCGAACCCGGATGTGCTGTGCAACGCCGAGATCAAGTTCAAGGCCTTTCTGGATCACGCCATGGCTCGGGGGGCTGACTATATTGCTACCGGCCATTACGCGCAGGTGCTGCATGGTGACGGTCCGTCGCGCCTGCTGAAAGGGGTGGATCCTGGCAAGGATCAGAGCTATTTCCTCTATCGTTTGCAGCAGCATCAGCTGGCACGCGCCTTGATGCCGCTGGGCGGCATCCACAAGACCGAGGTGCGCCGCATTGCTGCCGAGATTGGCCTGCCGAATGCCAGCAAGAAAGACAGCACCGGCATCTGCTTCATTGGCGAGCGCCCGTTCCGTGACTTCCTCAACCGCTACCTGCCGCGCCAGCCGGGTGAGATGCAAACCCCGGAAGGCAAGCGGATGGGCGAACACATTGGGCTGATGTACTACACGCTGGGCCAGCGCAAAGGGCTGGGCATCGGTGGCAGTGCGGAGGGCGAGGGCACGCCGTGGTTTGTCGCCGCCAAGGATATGCAGCGCAATGTGCTGATCGTGGTGCAAGGTCACGATCACCCGCTACTGCTGAAGTTGGAGCTGGAAGCCACCGACCTGAGCTGGACCGTGGCACCACCGGCGGTGGGGGAACGGCTGGCGGCCAAGACCCGTTACCGGCAACAGGATGCGGCATGTGAAGTGACTGCGCTGGCGGATGGCCGCATGCAGGTGCGCTTTGACGAACCCCAGTGGGCGGTGACGCCGGGGCAGTCGGTGGTGCTGTATCGGGGCGAGGAATGCCTGGGCGGCGGCGTAATCTGCTGACGGGCTTGATATAGAACATTCGTTCTGTTAGAGTGGCTTCCTGTTTAACCCGGAGGTCATCATGTCCCTGTCTTCACCTGCTCACTCCAATCTGGCTGCATCCGTGGTATGCCAACTCTGGCACAGTTTTCAGGCGCGCGACTGGGCGGGCGCGCGTGCGCTGCTGGTCGATCGGGCCTGTTGTGACTGGGTAGCCAGTGGCGAGCGCCTCGCCTCGGCGGATACCATCATCCGTGCCAACCGCGAATACCCGGAGGGCTGGACACTGCACTTGCTGGCTGTCAATGTGCTGCTGGATGGCCGGGTACACAGCATCATCCGGGTGGAGCACGGCAGCACCATCTTCTTTGCCAATACCCTGTTTACCGTGACAGCGGAGGGTTTGATTGAGCATATGGAAGAATACTGGGGTACCGCCGAAGCCCCGCCCGCATCGCGCTTGCAAGCTGGATGGCCGGACTACACGGTGACGCCACTGGTTTGATTTGCTGCTGCGCAACAATCTGCCTTCGCATCAGGTATCATCTCCCTGTAACCTGGCAGGGGGATGAGCATGGCAGACTATGCAGGGCAGGGCGGCGTGGCCGCCGAGATTGCACGGGTGCTGGTGGAAGGCTTCAATCGCCACTATCACCTGTTTCGTGAGTTGGCTGCCGGAGCCAAAGCCCGGTTTGAAGCGGCGGACTGGGTGGCGGTGCAAGGTGCCAACCGCGACCGGATCGCCTTCTACGATGATCGGGTGCTGGAAACGGTAGAGCGCTTGCACCGCGAGTTTGACGCCGAGACCCTGGATGATGGCTGCTGGGCGCAAGCCAAGCTGTATTTCATCGGTCTGCTGGTCGATCACAAGCAGCCGGAACTGGCGGAAACCTTTTTCAACTCGGTATTCTGCAAGATTCTGCACCGCACCTACTTTCACAACGATTTCATCTTTGTCCGGCCTGCGGTCAGTACCGAGTACCTGCACAGCGATCCCCCGACCTATACCAGTTACTACCCGCAGCGAAACGGCTTACGGCGTACCCTGAAGCAAGTGGTGCAGGATTTTGGCTGGCAACGACCGTTTGCCAATCTGGACCGTGACATCGACTACGTCATGCGCACCCTGAAGGCGCAGCTGGGTGGCTGGCCACATGCCGAGGCCAATCTGCAGATTCAGGTGCTGTATTCCGCCTTCTACCGCAACAAGGCCGCTTACATCATCGGCAAAGGGGTGAATGGCAATCAGGAATATCCGTTTGCGATCCCGGTATTGCATGATGCGGAAGGCAAGCTGTACCTCGACTGCATCCTGATGGACATCTGGCGCATTTCGGTGCTGTTCAGCCTGTCGCGGGCCTACTTCATGGTCGATATGGCGGTGCCCAGCGGTTATGTCCAGTTCCTGCGCGGCATGCTGCCCAACAAATCGCGTGCCGAGCTGTACACCATGCTGGGGCTGGCCAAGCAGGGCAAGACCATGTTCTACCGCGATTTGATGACCCACTTGCGCCATTCGCAGGATGACTTCATCATCGCGCCCGGCATCAAGGGGATGGTGATGCTGGTGTTCACCTTGCCGTCTTATCCCTATGTGTTCAAGATCATCAAGGACAGTTTTGCCCCGCCCAAGGATATTGATCGGGCCACGGTCAAGGCCAAATACCTGTTGGTGAAGCAGCATGACCGGGTGGGGCGCATGGCGGATACGCTGGAGTTTTCCGATGTGGCGCTGCCTCGCGCGCGCTTCACCGATGAGCTGCTGCAGGAGCTGCGCCAGCATGCGGCACTGGTGACCGAAGAAGAGGGCGATACGGTGGTGATCAAACACCTCTATATCGAACGGCGGCTGGTACCGCTCAACCTCTACCTGAACAGCGCCACGTCCGATCAGCGCGAGCAGGCGATCATTGAATACGGTAATGCCATCAAGGATCTGGCCACCGCCAATATCTTCCCCGGTGACATGCTGTACAAGAACTTTGGTGTGACCCGTTACAGCCGGGTGATTTTTTATGACTATGATGAAATCGAGTACATGACCGATTGCCAGTTCCGCGATATTCCGGAGGCGCCCACCCCGGAGATGGAAATGGCCAGCGAGCCGTGGTACCCGGTAGCCCGTAATGATGTGTTTCCGGAAGAGTTTGGCCGCTTTTTGCTGAATAATGCCGAAGTGCGGCAGGTTTTCCTCAAACACCACCGTGATTTGCTTGACCCGGCATTCTGGCGTGAAAAGCAGCGCCGCATCCGGGCTGGGCAGATTGACGACTTTTTTCCTTACCCGGCGTCTTTACGCTTTGCAAACCTGTTCGGGGGCGCAAGCGGGACGACGGTTGCACATGAAAGCCCATGATGAATGACAAACTGACCTCGCTGAGCGGGGATGAACTGCAATTTCTGTCCGATTTTCTGCAGTCGGATGCCACGGGTGACGATTGCCTGCCACTGGAGGCGGTCGATGGCCTGTTCTGTGCGCTGGTGACCGGACCGCAACTGGTGGCGGCGGAAGACTGGTTGCCGGTGGTGTGGGGTGAAGGTGAGGAACCGAAATTTGCTGATGAGGCGGAGCGCGAGCGTGTCACCAGCTTGCTGCGGCGGCATTTTGCTACGGTAGCCGTGCAGCTGGAGCAAGCCGTGACCCAGTCGGCAACCCCGTACCAGCCGCTGGTGGATGAGTGGGAAATCAGCAAGGACGAGGATGTGCCGCTCAATGGCGAGTGGTGGGCGGCAGGTTTTCTGGTCGGGCTGGAGTATTGCGAGCAGGCCTGGTTCGGCGAGCCGGAGCGTGAGGACATGCTGGAGCCTTTGCTGATGCCGGTGATCGAGCTGGCAGGCAATGAGGATCTGGAACCGGTGTCGGCCAAGGCACGGCAGCGGCGGATTGACCAGCTGCCCGCCTTGCTGCTGACCCTGTACCGCTACTGGCGTACTGATGCCGATGGCCAGCTGCAGCTGGCTGCAGAGCTGGGGGCGGTGCTGTCCAATCAGCCTTTGCGCGCTGCCGAGGCGCCGGGGCGCAATGATCCCTGCTCCTGTGGCAGCGGCAAAAAGTACAAGAAGTGCTGCGGCGCCAACGGATGACCGGTTGACCATCGTCAGCCCTTGCGCCAGACTGCGCAGCCGATGTGTTGCCTGCGCAGCATGAATTGCTTTTATGGAGTGTGATTGAATGTCTCGTCTTTCCCGTTATAAACCCCGTCAATTGAAGAAGCTGCGCCTGGGACAATGGCAGGAGCTGGGCTTCGGTGTCAGCATCCGCCTGCAAGCCGGGCTGGATAGCGATGCGCGCATGTACCTGCTGGATGACTTTCTGACCGAAGCCATTGAAGGGCAAAACCTGATCTTTGGTGGTGGCTTCCACGAGCCGACCGCTGAAGTGCTGGAAGGCTATGTGATGCTGGACGCGCGTCGTGGCTCGGTCACGGAAGCGCAACGCGCCGCTGTGCAGCAATGGCTGCAGGCACGCAAGGATGTGGCCGAAGTGGAAGTGGAAGCGCTGACGGACGCTTGGTACGCCTGATGCACAGCCCCGCCGCCCTCGCCATGCAGCCGGTGGCGGTGGTGCGCTCACCGTTTCGCGAGAAGTTTGGTATCCCTCGCCAGTCCGGTCTGACGGCGGGCATCAGCAGTGAAGTGGTGTTGCTGCCCCCCTATGATATCGCGCAGACCGTGCAGGGACTGGAGGGCTTTTCGCACCTGTGGCTGTTATTCGCCTTTCATGCCAATCTCGATCGCGGCTGGAGGCCGACCGTGCGGCCACCACGGCTGGGGGGTAACCGGCGGGTCGGCGTGTTTGCCAGCCGCAGCACCCACCGGCCCAATCCGATTGGTTTGTCGGTGGTCGCCCTGCATCAGGTTCGCCTGGAGGCGGGCGTGGTGTTGCAGGTCAGTGGCGCAGACCTGCTGGATGGTACGCCGATACTGGATATCAAGCCCTATATTCCCTTTGCGGATGCCATACCGGATGCCCGTGGTGGCTATGTGGATGCGCCGCCCCAGCAGTCGCCCATCACCTACAGTGAGGCTGCGCAAGCGCAGCTGCTTGAGCACCGGCAGCGCTGGCCGGAACTGCCGAACGTGATTGCCGCCGCACTGGGCTACGATCCTCGCCCGGCTTACCATCAAGCGGAAGGACGCCGCTACGGTGTCGCGCTCTATGATCTGGACGTCGCGTGGGAGCAACACGGACAGCAAAAAGTGGTTGTCAGCATCACTCGGCTTGTTGGAGAATGAATGGGCACTCCTCTGCGCCGGCCTGTCATACGCCGGTCAAAATTCTCTGCTAAGGCGCACCCAGCCTAGATCTACGTAATTTCCCCGATATGCTTCCGTAATCGCACGGATTGCAAGGTAAAAAAATTTGATGGCCACCGCTTGCCGGTCTCCAGACGCGGGGGCATAATGCCGCCGTTTTGTGCATAAATTGCGCAGGCCAGGCCCGACTGGTTTCGGGCAGCGTAATTCTCAATCACGTGACGCTGTCCACCGCCCAGATGGTGGCAGTCAAGCAAGGAGACCGAGAGCGATGAAAAACATGTCGATCAAGATGATGGCGGGTGCAGTGGCACTGTGCTTCGCTGCTGGCAGCGTGTGGGCAGCCAAGGTGCCGGCCGGTACCCAACTGCACGCCAAGCAGGAACTGGTACGTAACAACGGCTCCGAGCCGGAAACCCTGGACCCGGCTGTGGCCGAGTCGGTGGGTGCCAACAACCTGACCCGTGACCTGTTTGAAGGCCTGACCGCGACCGACAGCGTTGGTAAAGTGGTGCCGGGCGTGGCTGAGAGCTGGAAGCAAGTGGATCCGACCACTTGGGTGTTCAAGCTGCGCAAGAACGCCAAGTGGTCCAACGGTGACAACGTGGTTGCCGGTGACTTCGTTTACGGCATGCAACGTTTCGTTGATCCGAAGACCGCCTCCCCCTACGCATCGACCTACGGCATTTTCATCGCCAACGGCCAGGAAATCGTTGATGGCAAGAAGGCTCCGTCCGAGCTGGGCGTGAAGGCCATTGATCAGTACACCCTGGAAATCAAGACTCCGTACCCGGTGGGCTTCATGCCGGACCTGATGTCCAACCTGAACCTGGGCCCGATCCACAAGGCGAC
The DNA here is from genome assembly GCF_012641365.1 of Leeia aquatica. Taxonomy (NCBI): domain Bacteria; kingdom Pseudomonadati; phylum Pseudomonadota; class Betaproteobacteria; order Neisseriales; family Leeiaceae; genus Leeia; species Leeia aquatica. Next base: position 1,227,398 of record NZ_JABAIM010000001.1, on the reverse strand, counting down.
CGTTGAGAAGTTCGGCAAGGAATGGACCAAGCCGGGCAATATGGTCAGCAACGGTGCTTTCGTGCTGAAAGACTGGCAAGTCAACAACAAGGTTGTGCTGGAAAAGAATCCACAGTATTGGGACAAGGCCAACGTTCAGCTGACCAAGGTGACCTACCTGCCGATCGAAGACGGCAATGCTGACGTGAAGCTGTATCAATCGGGTGAAAACGACTGGGTGTACCAGCTGCCGCCGGGCACTTTCGACAAGTTCAAGACCGAACTGCCGAAGGAAATCAAGAACGGCACCATGCTGGGCCTGCGTTACTATTCTTACAACAACACCGACCCGCTGCTGAAGGATGTGCGCGTGCGCAAGGCACTGTCGATGGTGATCGACCGTGACATCCTGGGACAAAAGATTACCGCTGATGGCCAGGCTCCGGCTTACAGCGTGATCGTGAAGGGTGTGGCCGGTGCCGATGCCGGTGTGTACGACTGGTCGACCTGGCCGATGGACAAGCGCGTGGCTGAAGCCAAGAAGCTGATGGCTGCTGCCGGCGTGCAACCGGGCACCAAGATCAAGTTCAGCTACAACAACAGCGAATACCACAAGAAGATGGCCGTGTTCGTGGCCTCCGAGTGGCGCACCAAGCTGGGCGTTGAAATGGACATGGAAGCCATGGAATTCAAGGCGCTGCTGAAAAAGCGCCATGACGGTGAATTCCAGATTGCCCGTAACGGCTGGGTGGCTGACTACAACGACGCGACCACCTTCCTGACCCTGGTGCAGTGTGGTTCTGATCAGAACGACAACAAGAACTGCAACAAGAAGGCCGACGAGCTGATCCTGAAGGGCAACCAGTCGCTGAACCCGGCTGAGCGCAAGAAGCTGTTCACCCAAGCCGCTGCGATGATCATGCAGGATTACCCGATGATCCCGCTGCTGCAGTACACCCTGCCGCGTCTGGTGAAGCCGTATGTTGGCGGCTACTCCACCATGAACCCGATGGACCGTTTCCGCAGCAAAGACCTGTACATCATCAAGCACTAAGCGGTTGATGTAAGGGTCAGGTACAGTGCAAAGCTGTACCGCCGGACGCCACGCACGGCGCAAGCCGTGCGTGCCGGTTGCTGTAACGCAAGCCTGTATGACGCTTGACCATACCGGGCAGCATGATTGCTGCCCGGTATGTTGTCACACCTGTTCCCCGTGAGCAGACCATGCGTTGACCGCTTGCGCGTTTTGGAGAGTCCTGAAAATGTGGTCTTATACCCTTCGCCGTATCCTGTCGGCGATTCCCACCTTGTGGGTTGCGGTGACGGTCTGCTATGTGCTGGTCCGCATCACCCCCGGTGGTCCTTTTGATGGTGAGCGCAAGCTGTCCGCAGCGGTGCTGGCCAACCTGCAAGCCAAGTACCATCTGGATTGGCCTTGGTACAAGCAATACTTCAGTTATCTGAACAATCTGCTGCATGGCGATCTGGGGGCTTCCTTCCGCTTTGCAGACTGGTCGGTCAATGACCTCGTGGCCAATGCCTTGCCGGTGTCGTTGACCATTGGTGGCATTTCCATTCTGCTTGCGCTGCTGCTGGGTGTTTCGGCCGGTATTGTGGCGGCACTGCGTCAGAATAGCTGGGTGGATTACCTGCTGATGTTCAAGATCAGCGTGGGTAGTACGGTCCCTTCTTTTGTGATTGGCCCGATACTGATCCTGTTTTTTGCCATCTGGTGGACGATGCTGCCGGCCGGTGGCTGGAACGATTTCGGCGCAAAATACATGGTGCTGCCGATTGCGCTGCTGACCATTATCAATATGGCCACTACCGGGCGGGTCATGCGCGGTAGCCTGATTGAAGTGCTCAACAGCAACTTCATCCGGACTGCTCGTGCCAAAGGTCTGTCGACCCGAACCATCGTGTTGCGGCATGCGCTGAAGCCCGCGCTGATCCCGGTGGCCTCTGCGATTGGGCCGATGGCGATTTCGTCGATCACCGCTGCGGTGGTGACTGAGCACGTGTTCTCCCTGCCGGGCCTCGGCAAGCTGATTACAACGGCTGCATCCAACCGTGACTACACCCTGATTCTGGGTTTGGTCGTGCTGGTGACGGTGCTGGCGGTGCTGGTCAACCTGCTGGTGGACTTGCTGTACGCGTGGCTTGACCCGCGCATCCGTTATTGAGGTGCATCATGGTTAAACAAGAACAACGGAATGCGCTGGTGGAAATGGCTCAGAGCAGCATGACCAGCAGTGTAAAGGGGCGCAGCCCGTGGCGGGATGCTTATATCCGCTTCTGGCGCAACAAGGCCGCGGTGCTGAGTGTGTTCGTGCTGGCGGTGATTGTGCTGGCCTGTATGGTGGTGCCCAGCCTGTCTCCGCACAAACTGATTGATTCGGACTGGGGTGCGATGAGTACACCACCGACCCTGCAGAACTGGCATTACTTTGGCGTGGACGACGAAGGCCGCGACTTGCTGGTGATGTCCATGCATGGCGGGCGGGTATCCATCCTCATCGGCTTGCTGGCGACCCTCACCTCGGTTGTGGTAGGGGTGATCTGGGGATCGGTGGCCGGCTTTGTCGGCGGCCGGGTGGATTCGGTGATGATGCGTATTGTTGATATGATGTACGCCATCCCTTATTTGCTGATTGCCATCCTGTTTGTGACCCTGTTTGGGGTTCGCTTCAGCGAGATCTTTGGCAACCAGTTTGGTCTGGTGGTGATTGCCATTACGGTATTTTCCTGGATGGACATGGCGCGTGTGGTCCGTGGTCAGACCCTGTCGATCAAGTCCAAGGAGTTTATCGAGGCGGCGCGCGCCATTGGAGTACCGACCTGGAAGATCGTGATGCGCCATATTGTGCCGAACCTGCTCGGTGTGGTCGTGATCTACACCTCGATTACCATTCCGGGTGTGATCCTGACCGAATCGGTGCTGTCGGTGCTGGGGCTGGGGGTACAGTTCCCGGACAGTAGCTGGGGTTCAATGATCGGTAACGGCATCCAGAAGCTGGAGCTGGCACCTTACATCCTGCTGGTACCGGCCACTTTGCTGACGATCACGCTGTACTGCTTCAACTACATCGGTGACGGCCTGCGCGACGCGCTGGACCCGAAAGACCGCTGAGGAAACCATCATGAGTCTGTTACAGGTGAAAAACCTCGGCGTGCAGTTCAAGACCAACGACGGTTTGGTCTATGCCGTGAACGGGGTCAATTTTGAGCTGGACCGGGGGCAGACCCTCGGTATCGTCGGTGAATCCGGCTCCGGCAAGAGCCAGACGGTGCTGGCGACCATGGGCCTCTTGGCCAAGAATGGTCGTACCACCGGTCAGGCCCTGTACGAAGGGCAGGACCTGCTGGCCATGTCGCCCAAGCAGTTGAACCGGATCCGTGGCGATCGCATTTCGATGATCTTCCAGGACCCGATGACGGCGCTGAACCCGTACCTGACGGTCGAGCGGCAGATGACCGAGGTGCTGGAGCTGCACAAGGGCATGAGCCGCAAGGACGCTCGCAAGCGTTCGGTCGAATTGCTGGATGCCGTCAAGATTCCGGAAGCCGCACGTCGGGTCACCATGTATCCGCACGAGTTTTCCGGCGGCATGCGTCAGCGGGTGATGATTGCCATGGCGCTGCTGTGTGAGCCGGAATTGCTGATTGCCGACGAGCCGACCACGGCGCTGGACGTGACGGTGCAGGCGCAGATCCTCACCCTGCTGAAAGAGCTGCAGCGCGACTTTGGCACGGCCATCATCATGATTACCCATGATCTGGGCGTGGTGGCGGGTCTGTGTGATGACGTGATGGTGATGTATGGTGGCCGGGTGATGGAACACGGCAATGCCCAGCAGATTTTCTACCATCCAACCCACCCTTATACCGTGGGTCTGCTGGGCGCCTTGCCGCGTCTGGACCACGAAGGGGATGAGCTGGTGTCCATTCCGGGCAATCCGCCCAATATGGCCAACTTGCCCAAGGGCTGCCCGTTCAGTGAGCGCTGTACGCTGGCCAGCGAGCAGTGTGCTTCCGTGTTGCCGGCGCTGCAGCCGTCTGTGCGGGACGCTACCCAGCTGCGAGCCTGTCATCGCCCGGAAACTGAAATCAAGGTGATGCAGCAGAAGGAGGTGGTTCATGGCTGAGCGCAAACCGGGCGAGAAGCCCATTCTGTCGGTACGCGACATCCGTGTCCGCTTTACGGTCAAGAGCGACAAGCAGTGGCCGTGGTCACCCAAGCGCAAGCTGCAGGCCGTCAGCGGCGTGTCGTTTGACCTGTACGCCGGGGAAACCCTCGGTGTGGTGGGCGAATCCGGCTGTGGCAAATCCACCCTGGCACGTGCGGTACTGAATCTGCACGAAGGTGCCGAGACTTCAGGCAGTATCGTATGGATGGGCAAGGAGATGCATGGTGCGGCTGCGCGGGACTGGCTGCCGGTACGCCGTGAGATCCAGATGATTTTCCAGGACCCGCTGGCCTCACTGAATCCGCGCATGACTATTGCGCAGATTATCGGTGAGCCGCTGCGCACCCATATGCCAGAACTGTCGTCCGATGAGGTGATGGTTCGGGTCAAGGAGATGATGAAGCGGGTCGGCCTGACCGAGCAGCAGATCAACCGCTATCCGCATGAGTTCTCCGGTGGTCAGTGCCAGCGTATCGGCATTGCCCGTGCGCTGATCCTCAAGCCCAAGGTGGTGATCTGTGACGAGCCGGTGTCCGCGCTGGATGTGTCGATCCAGGCGCAGATCATCAACCTGCTGCGTGAACTGCAGCGGGAAATGGGCCTGGCACTGATCTTCATCGCGCATGATCTGGCGGTGGTGAAACACATCAGCGACCGTATCCTGGTGATGTACCTGGGCAAGGAGATGGAGCTGGCGGAGAAGCATGCGCTGTACGATACGCCAACCCATCCTTACACCCGCGCCTTGCTGTCGGCGATCCCGATTCCAGATCCGGAAGTGGAGCGCAAGAAGGTGATTCAGCTGCTGAGTGGTGACCTGCCTTCGCCCATCAACCCGCCGTCTGGCTGCGTGTTCCGTACCCGCTGCCCGCAGGCCAAGGAGCGTTGCAGCAAGGATGTGCCCGAGTTGCGGCAGGTGGCCAGCGAAACCAAGGCGGCATGCCTGTTTGCCTGACAGGACTGCTGTGCTGACCCAAACACCCCGCCTGGCGGGGTGTTTTTGTTTGGGCCGGGCAGGTGGAATCGGGCTAGAATGGGCAAAAAAATCGCCGGTCATGCAGAGCATGCCGGCGTGCGGTAAATCACCGCTACCTTGGAGCTGGTACGTCTGCAAACGCAGACTGAATTCATTGCGGTGTCAGCTGGCTTGTGCCGAAACCCCGCCACGTTCAAAAAAGGACTGGATGGCCAGACTGGCGGCACCCATGGCCCAAATGTCCGAATCTTCCTCCTGATACAGCAGCTGCAAGCCGGTGTCGGCAAACAGCACACTATTCTCAGCGTAACTGTGTTCCAGCGCAGAACGCAGATAGTGGTTCAGGTACGCCACCGGCGCCGTCACAATCACTGCCTGCAGATCCAGCAAGTGGGTCAGCATCGACAAAGCATGCCCCACATAGCGTCCTGCCTCGCTGAACAGGATCTGGGCCTCGCGCTGACCGGTTTCGGCCGCGTGCACCAGCTCATCCAGCGTTTCCCCCAAACCCAGTCGGTGCGACTGCTGCAACAGCGCCGGGATGGAAGCCAAAGCTTCCAGGCAGCCGCGCTTGCCGCAGGTGCAGAGTGCACCGCCTGGCACAATGCTGACGTGGCCAATTTCACCCGTCGCACCGCGCGATCCCCGGTACAGCTGGTTACCGGTATAAATACCGGCGCCAATCCCGCCCACCAGGGTGACCACCGCGTAGTTATCGAAACCACGCGCCAGCCCAAACCACTTCTCACCCACCGCCAAGGCGTTGGCGTCGTTTTCCATGAACACCGGCAGGTCCAGCGCATCCTCCAGCCGAGCGCCAAACTGCACGCCTTGCCAGCCGTGCACCGTGGACTTCAGGCAGGTCCCCGTTGCATTGTCGATCCAGCCGGGCAGGGCCAGCCCTACACCCACTACTTCCTTGTTGCGAAAGCGGCGCTGATTGCGCAGGCTACCCAGCAGGCTGGCGCAACTGGAAATGATCTGCTCTGGCTGGTTACTGGTCAGCTGCACCGTATCCCGCGCCAGTACATTGCCTTCCAGGTCCGTCAACACCGCGTGCAGGCCACTCCACGACAGGGCCATCCCGACCGCCAGCGCATAGCCGGGGTTGATCCGCAGCAGCACCTGAGGACGCCCCAGACTATCCTGATGCGTACCATGCTCCTGCAGCAAACCCCGCTCCAGCAACAATTTGGTGCTGGTCGACACCACCGACGCCGACAGGCCGGTCAGGCGTGTCAAGGTCGCGCGGCTCACCGGGTTGGTTTCCCGTATGGCTTGCAAGACGGTTGTCAGGGCGGTTCTAGGTTCAGTGGACATATATTTTATTCTGAGAACGAAATATATGGTGCCAGCTTAGGTTCTCGCCCTGCAAAAGTCAATGATACCTCTACGGTTTCAGCATGGCTGCCAGTTCGACTGCAGAACGTACACCCATTTTCTCCAGCACGCGCGCGCGGTGAACTTCAACCGTTTTCATGCTGATGCCCAACTGATCCGCGATGACCTTGTTCAGGCGCCCCAGCAGAATCAATTGCATCACCTCACGCTCGCGTTGCGTCAGGCTTGCCAGACGCCGCTCATGTTCCCGCTCATTATGCCATGTCATACGAAGCTGTCCATCTTTTTGCAGGCAGAGCTGGGCACGCTGGATCAAATCGTTGTCATCAAAGGGTTTTTCGATGAAATCCTCTGCCCCCAGCTTCAGGGCTTGCACCGCCAAAGGCACATCGCCGTGGCCGGTGAGAAAAAGGGCGGGCGGGCAATAGGCGGAGGCTTTCAGTTTCTCGAACAGCTCAATGCCGCTGAGTTGCGGCATGCGTACATCCAGCAACAGGCAACCGTAGCGGTGCGGGTCGTAGTTGCCCAGAAAGGCCGCCGGGTCGGCAAAAGTCTCGATGCTCAGCTGGCGCGAGGCAAACAACCAACTCAGCGCATCGCGGATGGCATCATCATCGTCCACCAGGGCGATCAACTGGGGTAGCTCAGGCAGTTTCGACATGGTCCACCTCCCTTGGTGGCAATGGCAGGGTAAAGCTGAATCGGCAGCCTCCGCCGGGATTGTCTTCAACCCACAGGCGCCCCTGATGATACTCCACAATGCTGCGGCAGATGTTGAGCCCCATGCCCATGCCTTGCGCTTTGGTGGTGTAGAAGGCCGTGAACAGCTGCTGCTTCTCCGCTTCGCTGAGGCCAGGCCCCCGGTCGGCAACCGTGATGCAGACATGATGGTCCAGCTGCTTGCTGATAAGGGTCAATTTGCGTTGATAAGCCGGGCGGTTGGTCATGGCTTCAATGGCATTTTTTGCCAGGTTGAACAGCACTTGCTCCAGCATCACACGGTCAGCCTGAATATCGGGCAGGGAAACCAGCCGGTAGCGTACCTGGGTGCCAGTATGGCGCAGCTCTGCACTAAGTAGGGAGAGTACGTTGTCGATCATGTCATTGAGCTGACAGGCGCCCAGTTTGGGCTCGCGGCGCTGCACGAATTCCCTGATGCCACGGATGATGCCGCCTGCACGTCTGGCCTGCTCGCTGATCTTGCCCAAGGCGAGGCGAAGCGCCTCCGGACTGGTGGTGCCTTGCTCCAGCAAGTTCTGGCAACCCGTGCTGTAGCTGGAGATGGCCGCCAGTGGCTGGTTCAGCTCATGCGCCAGGCTGGAAGCCATCTCGCCCATGCTGATCAGGCGTGCGGTGTGCTGCAGCTGCTGCGCCTGCTGCTGCTCACGCTCCTGCATGCTGCGCAGCACCGTCAGGTCTGTGGCGATGGACAGCCAGGCCGGGCGACCATCTACCCACAGTAGCAAGCGGCGCTGGATATGGTACCAGCGCTGGCCGATGGCATCCCAGGCTTCGCCGTCGTCGTGCTGATAGGGCAGGGGCAGCAAGGGAATGATGCAGTAAGCACTGTCGGAGGCCAGCCTGAGCCAGGTACGTACCCGCTGATTGCTGAACAGCACCTCGTGGCTATCCGGATCGACCACCGTGACCATGGCATCCAGCCCGTCCAGTACCGTCATGAAGCGCTCATGTGAGGCTTTCAGTGCCTCCCGTTCCCGCTTCAGCTCGGTGATGTCGTACAGGGAGCTCATCCAGCCACTCTGCTTGCCCTGACTGTCGATCAGCGGCGAGGCATAGATCCGGACGTCAAACCGCTCACCATCCTGCCGCATGAAGCGGGCCGTATAGCCATTGGGGGGGCACTGCCCTGCGAGGATGGACTGGTAGATGGCGGCACAATCATCCTGCGCCTCAGGCGCCCAGTAGGGCATGGGGGTCTGTTGGTCAAGCAACTGCTCGCTGCTGAGCCCCACCATCTCGCAGAATGCGCGATTGACGTAGATCAGCTTGCCATGCATGTCCATGGCGCGCATGCCGCTGACCAGCGAGTCTTCCATCGCCCGCCGCAAGGACATCTCCTGCCGCAGGGCACGCTCGGCCTCCAGCCGTTGCCGAATGTGGCGCCGCAAGGCCCACATTGACCACAGCATGACGCCAGCCAGCCCGATCAGCACCCATAGCAGGGCACGCTGCAGAATGGGGGAGGCCTGCTGGTAGCTGGTGGCGCGCATGCGCAGGCCACCACCGGGCGGGTCAAAGGCCAGCTCGTGGCTGAGGTCACTGCCGGGGATGCGCTGGTCAAATTTGGCGGCCAGCCCCTTGCCGTCCAGATCGACAATGCTGATCTGGTATTTGTTGGCAATCCACCATGGTACTTGCTGCTCCAGCAGGCCTTTCAGCGAATGCACACTGGCCAGTGCACCGGCATAGCGCTTGCCATCACTGATTGGCGCGTAGAGAACAAAAACGTATTCCCGGGTGGGGCTGAATATGGCTGTGCTGTAGGCCGGGCGACCGGTCAGGTGGGCCTGGCGCAGCGCCTGCCGTGCCTCCGGCGTGCTTAAAATGCTGTCGAGCGCGGCATTGGCCAGCGGCGGGTACACCCATAATGAGCGGTCCAGACTGTCCTGCCGCACCATGCCCATGATTTCCGGGTTCTCGGACAGCAGGAACAGGCTGCGTGCAGACAACTGGTCCTCATCCAGCCCCTCGCTCTGGGTGGCATGCGCCAGTTCGATCAACTGGTTGCGCTGGCTTTCCAGATGCAGCCGCAACGTCTGCTCCTGCCACAGTGCATCCACGATCAAGGCATCGCGCCGCTCGCCCAGTTCATTGTGCTGCAGTAGATAAACAAAGCCCCCTGCTGCCAGCAGGAACAGCAGCAGTACCAGATTGGGCATGGCCCAGAGCCAGCGGGTGTGGAAACGGAATGCCATGCCCTAGCGTACCGCGTTCAGCTGCGGCTGGCGATGGTTTGGCCGATTGATGCGGGAATTCCCTGATCAAGGGTTTCCCCAATGGTGGACGAGGGCAACAAGCGGGATACTGCCCGCACAACATAAAGGGCCTGATGAATAACAGGCCTGTTCCCATCTGCACTGCATGGAGATACGAAGATGAAACTGCAATGGAAAACCCTAGCTTTGGCTGCTGCGCTGACTGTACCTGGCTTGGCAGCACAGGCTGATCCGATTGTGATCAAGTTCAGCCACGTGGTGGCGGCCGATACCCCGAAAGGCAAGGCGGCAGAATACTTCAAGAAACTGGCTGAAGAGCGGCTGAAAGGCCGGGTGAAGATCGAGATTTATCCGAACAGCCAGCTGTTCAAGGACAAGGAAGAGCTGGAAGCCTTGCAGCTCGGGTCTGTGCAGATGCTGGCGCCCAGTCTGGCCAAGTTTGGCCCGCTGGGAGTGAAGGAGTTCGAGGTATTTGACCTGCCTTTCCTGTTTGACAACTACCAGGAATTGCACAAGGTGACTTACGGTGCGATTGGGCAGGGCATGCTGCAGAAGCTGGAAAGCAAAGGCATCACCGGGCTGGCCTTCTGGGACAACGGCTTCAAGCAAATGAGCGCCAACAAACCGTTGCATACGGTGGCCGATTACAAGGGGCTGAAGATGCGTATCCAGGCCTCCAAGGTGCTGGACGCGCAAATGCGTGCACTGGGTAGCAATCCGCAGGTGATGGCCTTCTCCGAGGTGTACCAGGCGCTGCAGACCGGGGTGGTGGATGGCACGGAAAATCCGATGTCCAACTTCTACACCCAAAAGATGCACGAAGTGCAAAAGCACGTCACCCTCACCAACCATGGCTATCTGGGCTATGCGGTGATCGTGAACAAGAAGTTCTGGGACGGTCTGCCGGAAGACGTGCGTGCTGCGCTGACCCAGTCTATGTTCAACGCCACCCAATACGCCAATACCATCGCTCAGAAGGAAAATGAAGAGGCGCTGGCCAAGGTGAAAGCGTCTGGCAAAACCGTGGTGTACGAGCCGACGGTGGCCGAACGGAATGAAATGAAAAAGGCCCTGGTCAAGGTGCACGACCAGATGGACGACCGGGTTGGCCTCGAGCTGGTGAAGAAAATCTACAAGGAAACCGGTTTCGATCCTGCGAAACTGTAAATCCTGAACGGGCCGTCCGACAGGGCGGCCCCCTTTCCCCTGTCTGATGATGCACCAACCGGCTTTGGCCGGGGGGATGCCCTTCGTTTGCGCCTGAAACAGGCTGGAGGCTATCCATGAAACCCCTTTTTAAACTGTTGTCCAGGCTGCTGGACCGGCTGGAGGAAACGCTGATTGCGTTCCTGATGGCGGGTGCCACACTGGTGATCTTCATGGCGGTAGTGCAGCGCTACCTGTCCGGGATCACCGCGTTTGGCATTCAGGATGCCATGATTCAGCTCAATGTCAGCTGGGCACAGGAGCTGTGCATCTACATGTTCGTGTGGATGGCCAAGTTCGGCGCGGCTTACGGCGTGCGTACCGGCATCCATGTGGGTGTCGATGTGCTGATCAATCGTTTGTCCGACCGCTACCGCTACGGCTTCATCCTGTTTGGGCTGGCCTGCGGTGCCTTGTTTACCGGCACCATTGGCTGGATGGGCTATGGTCTGGTGCGCGAAGTGCATGAGTATGGCTCCACCACCGAAGTGCTGGAATGGCCGCAATGGATTGTCTATCTCGCCATCCCGCTGGGGTCGGCACTGATGTGCTTCCGTTTTCTGCAGGTGCTGGTGTCCTTCGCCCGCACCGGTGCCTTGCCCAAGCATGACCATAGCCACGTCGATGGCATGGAAGATGTGCTGGACGACGCCAATCTGGTCCCGCAAGACCTGAATCAACGCAAAGGACCGCAAGCATGAGTGCGCTGATCATTCTGACCCTGCTGATCGTGCTGATGCTGACCGGCATGCCGATCTCCATCTCCCTTGGCCTCACGGTACTGACCTTCTTCTTCACCTTTACCGATGCGCCGGTGACCGTGGTGGCGCAAAAGCTGTTTACCGGGATCGAGAAGTTCGAAATCATGGCGATCCCCTTCTTTATTCTGGCCGGAAATTTCCTCACCCATGGCGGGGTGGCCAAGCGCATGATCGACTTTGCCTCCAGCATGGTCGGGCACTGGCACGGCGGGCTGGGGTTGGCCGGGGTGATGGCCTGCGCGCTGTTTGCAGCGGTGTCCGGCTCCAGCCCGGCCACTGTGGTGGCGATTGGCAGCATCATCCTGCCGGCGATGGTCAAGCAAGGCTTCCCCAGCCGCTTTGGTGCCGGGGTGATCACCACCAGCGGTGCGCTCGGCATCCTGATCCCGCCGTCCATCGTGATGGTGATGTATTCGGTGGCAACCAACACCTCGGTCGGCCAGCTGTTCATGGCGGGCGTGGTGCCGGGGTTGTTGCTGGCCTTCTTGTTGGGCTTGACCACCTGGTACCTGGCCTGGAAAAACAACTACCCGCGCTTGCCCAAAGCCAGCTGGGCAGCGCGTGGCCGGGCTTTTTACAAGAGCATCTGGGGCTTGATGCTGATTGTGGTGGTGCTGGGCGGCATTTACAGCGGCAAGTTCACCCCCACCGAAGCGGCGGCCATGAGTGCGGTGTACGCCTTTGTGATCGCGGTTTTCGTTTACCGTGACATGCCGTTGCGCCGGGTGTTCAAGGTACTGCTGGATTCGGCCAGCATGAGTGCCATGTTGCTCTACATCATCACCAATGCAGCCCTGTTCTCTTACCTGATGACCTCGGAAAACATCCCGCAGAACATGGCGAACTGGTTGATTGGACAGGGGCTGGGCCCGATTGCTTTCCTGCTGTTCGTCAACGTGCTGCTGTTGCTGGCCGGAAACCTGATGGAGCCGTCTTCCATCGTGCTGATCTTTGCCCCCATCCTGTTCCCGGTGGCGATGAAACTGGGCATTGACCCGGTGCACTTCGGCATCCTGATCGTGGTGAACATGGAGGTGGGCATGTGCCATCCGCCGGTAGGGCTCAACCTCTACGTGGCATCCGGCATTACCCGCATGGGTATTTCCGAGCTGACGGTCGCGGTATTGCCGTGGCTGTTGACCATGATCGGCTTCCTGCTGCTGGTGACCTATGTACCGCAGGTGTCGTTGTTCCTGCCGCACTGGCTCGGCATGTAGTCGCCGCCGTCTGGCCGGTTGTACACACTGCCCCCTTGATGTCATCATGGGGGCAGTGTGTTTCTGGGCAGGGGGCAGGGTGGATCAACAGGCAGGCAGTGGGCGGTTCGATGCGCTGGAGCTGCGTCGGCAACAATTCTTCACCCAGCCACGCCATTGGTTGTTGACCGGCGGGTCGGGTTTTCTTGGCCAAGCACTGGTGCATCGCCTGCTGGATGCCGAGCAACAGGTCAGTGTCTGGAGTCGAAACCCGGCAGGCACCGAGCGGCTGTTCGGGGGGCGGGTCTCCGTATTTCGCACCCTGGACGATCTGCCGGATACGGTACCCTTGCATGGCATCATCAATCTGGCCGGTGCGCCTATCGCCGGAGGCCGCTGGAGTCCGGCCCGGCAACAGCTGCTGCGTGACAGCCGGATAGCGCTGACCGATACCCTGCTGGCCTGGCTGTCCCGCCGAACGCAGCGCCCTGAAGTCCTGCTGTCCGGTTCCGCCATCGGTTTCTACGGTGTGCATGGTGATGAGGAACTGGATGAGCAGCAGCAGGGGCAGGATATCTTCATGTCTACCCTGTGCCAGGACTGGGAGCGTAGTGCTGAGGCCGCTACCCGTTTGGGCGTCCGCCTGGCGCTGCTGCGGACCGGGCTGGTGCTGGGCAATGCGGGAGGGGCCTTGCCGGCCATGCTGAAACCATTCCACTTCGGCATCGGCGGGCGCACGGGCAGCGGCCGGCAGTGGCTGTCGTGGATCCATCTGGAAGACTGGCTGGGCATCGTCGAGACGCTGCTGGCCACGCCCGAGGCCAGCGGGCCTTACAATCTGACCGCGCCGGAGCCGGTGATCAATGCCGAGTTCGCCCGCACCGCCGGGCAAGTACTGGGGCGGCCTGCCTGGCTACCGCTGCCGGCCTGGCCGCTGAAGCTGGCATTGGGCGAGATGGCCGATTTGCTGCTCACCGGGCAGCGAGTGCTGCCACGGCGCATGCAAAGCATGGGATACCGCTTCCGTTATCCGGCACTGCGGGCGGCACTGGAGCATTTGCTGCGGGACCAGGAGCCGCAGCAGCCCTGATGGAGGTCAGCGGGTCAGTTTGAGGCGCTCGCTCAGCTCCCGTACCTTGCTGACGGCGGCAATGTCGCCCTGATTGGCGGCTTCCTGATACCAGTTCAGCGCTTCCTGCAGGTCAACCTCCACCCCATAACCTTTCTCGTACAGGCTGCCCAGCACATACTGGGCGGCAATGTCGCCGCGCCGTGCCGCTTCCCGATACCAGTGGGCCGCCTGCACATCATCACGTGGCAAGGCCGCGCCACTGAAGTAACGGTTGGCCAGTTCCATTTGGGCGTCCACCTGATTCTGCTCGGCCGCCTTGCGATACCAGTCGATGGCCTGCGGCAGGTCTTTCTTCATGCCCAGCCCGCGCTCCAGCATCCAGCCCAGTCGATACTGGGCTTCGGCAAACCCTTGTTCAGCGGCCTTGCGTATCCACTGGCCGCCGGTTTTCGGGTTGGCTCGGGTTCCATCGCCATTCACCAGCATGGCGCCGTAGTTGTACTGGGAGGTGGGGTTGCCGGCCTTGGCCTCTTGCAGATAGCGCTGCAAGGCCAGCCTGGACTGGCCATGGTTAAAGGCATCATTGCCGGAGCCCGCCCAGCTCAGGCAAGGCAGGCAGAACAGCAACAGGAAGAATCGGCGCATGGTGTACTCCAGTCAGGGCTTGCTGGCTTGGTCGGTAACCTGCGCGCTTTTCTGTCAGCTCAGACGCGTTTTTCGTGCAGGCAATCCCAAGTCTGGGTCACGGTGCCGTCGTTGTCCACACTCTCCAGATGCACATTGAACCCCCACAGGCGTGCCACATGCTTGAGCACCTCGGTGGTATTGCCGTTCAGCGGGCGGCGCTGGTGCTGGAAGTGGCGCAGGGTCAGACTGCGGTCACCACGCACATTGACATTCCACACCTGGATGTTGGGTTCGCGCTGCGACAGATTGTAGTGCTCGGATAGCGTTTGCCGGATATGGCGGTACCCTTGGTCATCATGGATGGCGCTGACCTCCAGTTTGTCGCGACTATCATCATCCAGCACGCAGAACAGCCGTAGCTCCCGCATCAGACGTGGCGACAAGTATTGCGAGATAAAGCTCTCATCCTTGAAGTTGCGCATGGCAAAGTCCAGCGTTTCCAGCCATGGGCTACCTGCCAAATCGGGGAACCACTCACGGTCTTCGTCATCCGGGTTCTCGCAGATGCGCCGCAGATCGCGGTACATGGCGAAGCCCAGTGCATAGGGGTTGATCCCGCTGTACCAGCGGCTGCTCACCGGGGGCTGGTACACCACATTGGTGTGGGATTGCAGGAATTCCATGATGAAAGCATCGGTCACCAGACCCTCATCAAACAGGGTGTTGAGGATGGTGTAATGCCAGAAGGTGGCCCAGCCCTCGTTCATCACCTGTGTTTGTCGCTGCGGGTAAAAATACTGCGCCACCTTGCGCACAATGCGCACCACCTCACGCTGCCAGGGCTCCAGCAGCGGGGCATGCTTTTCGATGAAGTAGAGCAGGTTCTCCTGTGGTTCATCCGGAAAGCGACGTGGCTCGGTGTCTTGCTCATGTACGGCCTGGCGCGGCATGGTACGCCACAGCTCATTCACCTGCGATTGCAGGTAATCCTCGCGGTCACGCCGGCGTGCGGCCTCCTGTGCGAGCGACAGTCGCTGTGGCCGTTTGTAGCGATCGACGCCGTAGTTCATCAGGGCATGGCAGGAGTCCAGCAAGTCTTCCACGGTGTCGATACCATGGCGCTGCTCGCAATCAGCAATGTAATTCCGTGCGTACACCAGATAGTCAATGATGGAAGAGGCATCGGTCCAGGTGCGGAACAGGTAATTACCCTTGAAGAAGGAGTTGTGCCCATAAGCCGCATGGGCGATCACCAGTGCCTGCATCGGCATGGTGTTCTCCTCCATCAGGTAGGAGATGCAGGGGTTGGAGTTGATGACGATCTCGTACGCCAGCCCCATCTGGCCACGACGATAAGATTTCTCGGTCGACAGGAAGTGTTTGCCATAGGACCAGTGGTGGTACAGCACCGGCATGCCCACAGAAGCGTAGGCATCCATCATCTGCTCAGAGGTGATGATTTCCAGCTGGTTCGGATAGGTGTCCAGTTTATATCCGGCGGCTACGCGGGCAATTTCCTCGTGGTAGCGCTCGATCAGCTCAAACGTCCATTCGGACGGGGCGGGCAGGGGCTGGCGTGACATGGCGATGCTCCGTCAGGCTGCTGCGGTGGGAGACTGTTTCTTGAACAATTCGCGGAACACCGGGTAGATGTCCGCCGGGGTGCGGATCTTCTGCATGGCAAAGTAGCGATGGAACTCCTTCACATGGACATATTCATGCCACAGATTCTGCTCTGGGCCGTCGGTGATCTCGATATAGGCGAAGTACTGCACCAGCGGCATGATCTTGTCTGACAGCAAGGACTTGCAGAGCGGCGAATCGTTGTCCCAGTTATCGCCGTCGGACGCCTGTGCACCATAGATGTTCCACTCGGTGGGCGAGTAGCGGGCTTCAATCACTTCCAGCATCAGCTTCAGGGCGCTGGACACCACCGTGCCACCACTTTCGCGGGAGTGGAAAAAACCTTCCTCATCCACTTCGGTTGCCTGGGTGTGGTGACGGATGAAGACCACCTCGATCTTCTCGTAGGCACGGTTGAGGAAGAGATAGAGCAGGATGAAGAAACGTTTGGCAATATCCTTGCGTGACTCATCCATGGAGCCGGAGACATCCATCAGGCAAAACATCACCGCCTGATTGGTCGGGCGGGGTTGCTTCACCCGGTTGGTGTACTTGAGGTCAAACGGGTCAATGAAGGGGATGCCGAGGATGCGCCCCTTCAGCACATGAATCTTGTCCCGCAACATGGTGATCTCGCGGCGATCCTTTTCGTCATTGTCCTCTTCCAGCAGGCCCGCCAGATAATCTTCCATGCCCTTCAGACGGGTCTGCAATGGCTTGGAGAGTGCAATGCGGCGGCCGAGTGCGCCTTTCAGCGAGCGCACCACATGAATGTTGTTTGGCGTGCCCTCAGCCGTATAGCCGGCGCGTACGGTTTTCATTTCCTGCGACGCGCTGAGGTAGGTTTTCACCAGATTGGGCAGCTCGAGGTCTTCAAAGAAATACTGCAGAAATTCCTCGCGGGAGAGCTGGAACACGAAATCATCTTCGCCTTCGCCCTCATTGCTGGCCTGGCCGCTGCCACTGCCGCTTCCCCCGCCGCCGCGCGGCCGATTGATCTTGTCACCCCGGCTGTACTCCTCATTGCCGGGATGCACTCCTTCCCATACGCCACCCTGGCCGTGGCCGAACACCGGCTCGCTGATGTCGCGCGAGGGGATGGAGACCTGCTCGCCGCCTTCCATATCGGTAATGCTGCGGCCCTTGACCGCCTTGGTCACGGCCTGTTTGACCTGATTGCGGTAGCGGCGCAGGAAGCGCTCCCGGTTGATGGCACTCTTGTGCTTGCCATTGAGACGCCGGTCAATCAGCTGGTACATGTGCTTCTCCCGCATGTACCCGGCCACGTCGGGCGTGGCCGGGCGGGGCCGACATCGCGTCGGCGCCGGACCTCAGGACGACTTGCGTACCCGCAGGTACCACTCGCACAGCAGCCGGACCTGCTTCGGGGTGTAGCCCTTGTCCACCATGCGGTTGACGAAGTTTTCATGCTTGCGCTGATCTTCGGCACTGGCTTTGGCGTTGAAGGAAATCACCGGCAGCAGCTCCTCGGTGTTGGAGAACATCTTCTTCTCGATCACCATGCGCAGCTTTTCGTAGCTGGTCCACAGCGGGTTGTTGCCCGCATTGCTGGCACGCGCCCGCAGCACGAAGTTGACGATCTCGTTGCGGAAGTCCTTGGGGTTGCTGATGCCGGCGGGTTTTTCGATCTTCTCCAGTTCATTGTTGAGCGAGGCACGGTCAAAGCTCTCGCCGGTATCCGGATCACGGTATTCCTGGTCCTGAATCCAGTAATCGGCAAAGGTCACATAGCGGTCAAAGATGTTCTGGCCGTATTCGGAGTAGCTCTCCAGATACGCGGTCTGGATCTCTTTGCCGATGAACTCGACATAGCGGGAGGCCAGATATTCCTTCACATAGGCCAGATACTTCTGCTCCAGCTCCGGCTGGAACTGCTCACGCTCAATCTGCTGCTCCAGCACATAGAGCAGGTGCACCGGGTTGGCGGCCACTTCGGTATTGTCGAAGTTGAACACCTTGGACAGCACCTTGAACGCCCAGCGGGTCGAGATACCGGTCATGCCTTCGTCCACGCCCGCGTAATCGCGGTATTCCTGGATCGATTTGGCCTTGGGGTCGGTGTCTTTCAGGTTGTCGCCATCGTAGACCTGCATCTTGCTGTATACGCTGGAGTTTTCCGGCTCTTTCAGTCGGGTCAGCACCGAGAACTGGGCCATCATCTTCAGCGTACCAGGCGCGCAGGGGGCTTCGCACAGTGAAGAGGTGCGCACCAGTTTTTCGTAAATCTTCACTTCATCTGCCACCCGCAGGCAGTACGGCACCTTGACGATGTAGATGCGGTCGAGGAAGGCTTCGTTGTTCTTGTTGTTCTTGAACATCTTCCACTCGGATTCATTCGAGTGCGCCAGTACGATGCCGTCAAAGGGGATGGCACCGAAGCCTTCCGTGCCCTTGAAGTTGCCCTCCTGGGTGGCGGTCAGCAAGGGGTGCAGCACCTTGATCGGTGCCTTGAACATTTCCACGAACTCCAGCAGCCCCTGGTTGGCCAGACACAGACCACCGGAGTAGCTGTAGGCATCGGGGTCATCCTGCGCATACAGCTCCAGCTGGCGGATATCCACCTTGCCGACCAGGGCGCTGATGTCCTGATTGTTTTCATCACCCGGCTCGGTTTTGCTCACTGCGATCTGCCGCAGCACGGAGGGGTAGCGCTTGACCACGCGGAACTGACGGATGTCGCCGCCATACTCCTCCAGCCGTTTCACCGCCCACGGCGAGAGCACCTTGTTCAGATAGCGGCGCGGAATGCCGTAGTCGTCCTCCAGAATCTTGCCGTCTTCCGTGGCGCTGAACAGGCCGAGAGGCGATTCGTTGACTGGGGAATCCTTGATGGCATAGAAGGGCACCACTTCCATCAGCTGCTTCAGCTTTTCGGCAATTGAGCTCTTGCCACCGCCCACCGGGCCCAGCAGATAGAGAATCTGCTTGCGCTCTTCCAGCCCCTGCGCGGCGTGGCGGAAGAAGGCCACCACTTGCTCGATCACCTCTTCTGCGCCGTAGAATTCAGCGAAAGCCGGGTAGATCTTGATGGTTTTGTTGGTGAACAGGCGCGACAGCCGCGGGTCATTGCGAGTGTCGAGTAGCTCCGGCTCGCCAATGGCTTTCAGCATCCGCTCGGATGCGGTGGCATAGGCCATGGGGTCGGTCTTGCAGAGTTGCAGGTATTCTTCCAGCGAGTATTCTTCCTCGCGGGTACGGTCATAACGGCTGGCAAAGTTGCTGAAGATGTCCATGCGCCAATCTCCTTGTGCGGTATGCGGGCAGCCCTAAAGACTTAGGCGTCATTCTGTTGGCAGAATTCCCGGAGCCATCCTCTTTTCTTTCCTTGGGCGCCGTGGTTCCGTTGTGCTCACTTTGGGTATAGCACACCCCCCGAAGCGCAACATGAAAATTACCGTATAAATATATACCCCGTTGGGGTATTTGAAATAAGCTGCGCTAACGGTGTATGATGTGGACACCTTTCAGCTGGAAGCCTGCATGCAGGCAAGTCCATGAGCCACTACAGCATTGATGTCCCCATCAGCGGCATGACCTGCGCCGCGTGTGCCAGCCGTATTGAGCGGGTGCTGTCCCGTATTCCCGGCGTCGAGGCCGAGGTCAGCTTCGCCAATGAAACGGCCCGTTTGCAGTTTGACGATCAGCAGCACACGCTGACGTCGCTGTATGAAAAAATTACCCATACCGGGTATGGGATTAGACCTAATGTACAGGTCTGGTCGGTGCCGGGGCTGGCCTCCGCCGGGCAAACTGGCCCGTTGCAGCAACAGCTGCAGCGCCTGCCGCTGCAGCATTGGCAACTGAATCTGGCCGATGAAACTGTGCAGCTCAGCTTTTTGCCGGGGCTGTTGCAGGAGGCCACCCTGGTCGCAGCACTGGGCAAGGCGGGTTTTGTCGCGTCACTCGTCGAGGGGCAGACCGAGGCTCCAGCGCCGGGCTTTTGGCAGCAGCATGGCCGTCTGTTGCTGGCCATACTGCTGACCCTCCCTTTCTTGCCCGGCATGGTCAGCATGTTGCTGGGCAGCATGCACGGCATGCTGCCGCCGGTATGGCAATGGCTGCTGGCCACGCCGCTGCAATGCTGGCTGGGGGCACCCTTTTACCGCTCAGCCTGGCGGGCGGTCAGGGCCGGTGCGGCCAATATGGACGTGCTGGTGGCGCTGGGTACCAGCGCGGCGTACGGTTACTCGCTCTGGCTGTGGCTGGGTGAAGGATCGCCCCATCTGTATTTTGAGGCCAGCAGTGCCATCTTGACGCTGGTCATGCTGGGCAAGGCACTGGAAGGCCGGGCGCGGCGGCAAACCCAGGCGGCACTGATGGCATTGGCACAGCTGCGCCCCCAGCAGGCCCTGCGCTGGTCAGATGATGCGCAGGACTGGCTGTCCGTACCCACCCGTCAGCTGCAGACCGGTGACCGCTTCCTGCTTCGGGTTGGCGATGCGGTACCGGTGGATGGCCAAGTGAGAGAGGGCGAGGGCATACTGGACGAGGCCATGCTGACCGGCGAGAGTCTGCCCGTGGGCAAGCAGGCAGGGGCCACGGTGTTTGCCGGGACGGTGCTGCAGGCCGGGCGTCTGGTCTGTGAGGCGAGCGCAGTGGGTGAGGCGACCCAATTGGGACAGATCATCCGTCTGGTGCAGGAAGCACAGTCGTCGCGCGCACCGATCCAGCGCTTTGCCGATCAGGTCGCGGCCTGGTTTGTGCCAGCCGTGCTGGGTTTGGCAATACTGACCTTGCTGGGCTGGTGGGCCTGTGGTGGCAGCTTGTCGCAAGCCATCCCCCCGGCGATTGCGGTGCTGGTGATCGCCTGCCCCTGTGCGCTGGGGCTGGCAACCCCGACGGTGATCATGGTCGGGGTCGGCCAAGGCGCGCGTCACGGCATCCTGTTCCGTCATGCTGCCGGGCTGGAGCGGCTGGCACGCACCCGCCAGCTGGCGCTGGACAAGACCGGTACGCTGACCGAGGGCCATCCGGTGCTGCATGGCAGGGTCAGCTGGCAAGCTGGGCTCAGCGCCGAGACGATTTTGCGCTGGAGTGCTTGCCTGGAGCGCGAGGCTAACCATCCGCTGGCGGCAGCCATCTGCCGGGCCGCTGGCGCAGCGGAAAGCTTGCCGTTACGTGCGTTTCAGCAAGTGGTCGGGGAAGGGGTCCGTGCCGAGCTTGAAGTCGAGGGGCAATGGCGGACCTTGCAGCTCTTGGCCGCTGCCAGGGTGACACTGCCGGAAGCCGCGGCAGGACAGGTAGCTTCCTGGCAGGAGGAGGGGGCTACGGTGGTGGTGCTGGCCGAAGGGGAAACCCCGCTGGGCGCACTGGCGCTGGCCGATCCATTACGACCAGGCGGACGCGAGGCCTTGCACTGGTTGCGTACCGAGGGCATCACCCCACATATGCTGACCGGCGACCAGCCGCGTACGGCGGAGGCGGTAGCGCGCCAGCTTGGGCTGGAGGCGGTGAACGCGGGTTTGTCGCCCCAGGGCAAGGCCGAGCGTATTCAACAGTTGAAAGCCATGGGGCCGGTCGCCATGGTGGGCGATGGCATCAACGATGCGCCCGCGCTGACGGTGGCCGATGTGGGGCTGGCCGTCGCCTCAGGTTCGGACGTGGCGCGCGCCCAGGCCGATGTTACCCTGCTGCATGGCCGCTTGACCGATGTGGTCGCAGCGATTGACCTTTCACGGGCAACCGGGCGCAAAATCCGGCAGAACCTGTTTTTTGCCCTGTGCTACAACGCACTGGGTATTCCGCTGGCCATACTGGGCCAGCTCAATCCGGTCATAGCCGGGGCGGCCATGGCGCTCAGTTCGGTGTCTGTGGTCAGCAATGCCTTGCTGCTCAAGCGCTGGCGTCCCCCGCTGTGACCGCTCATCGAAAAGGTATGTCATGGAAACCCTGATTCTGGAACTGGATGGCATGAGTTGCGGCGGCTGCGTGGCCAGCGTGCAAAAGATACTGAGCAGCCAGGCGGGCGTGCAGTCGGCCACGGTCAGCCTCAGCCCGCAGCAGGCCGAAATACAGTTTGACCCGGCCCAGACCGGGCGGCCACAGCTGGTCAAAGCGATTGAGGAAGCCGGTTATGACGTCCGCTGACGACCACGCCCATTGCTCACCGGACGACCGCCAGACGGTACAGCCGCATAAGGACGCGCTGCTGCGTCGCCTGCGCCGGGTAGAGGGGCAGGTGCGGGGCGTGGCCGGCATGGTGGAAGGCGATCGCTACTGCATCGACATCCTCACACAGATCAGCGCCATCCGCTCAGCGCTCGACGCGGTAGCACTGCAACTGCTGGAAGACCACACCCGTGGCTGCGTCCGGCATGCCTTGCAGAGCGGCGACGGCGAGCGGGCCATTGAGGAATTGCTGCATGTGGTGGGGCGCTTCAGCCGCTGATCCTTCATGACAATTGACTGGCTGCTCAGCTGACAAACGGTGCTTGGCAGGGTGGGGGCATGGGCGTATAAATGATCCCAAGTCACTGCCGTGGAGGACAAATTTGACCGAACAGCATGCAGTTGATGAAGGTATCCAGGCAGCCATTCTGGAAGATCGCCGCCACAGTGAACGTCGGCAAATCCCGCAGGCTGAGGATCGTGACTGGCAGCTTGCCAACCTGCTACTCAATGGCAATGAGCGTCGGCAGTCACGTGGGCGTCGGGTGAGCGATCTGCACTGATTTCACACCAAGACCGGATCTTCCGGTGCAAAGGCCCGGCATGGGCCAGCCGACCTGAGGTCGGTCAAAGAGCGAGCCAAGGCTCGCTCTTTTCATTTCCGGCTGTGGCTGGCCCCTCCGGGTAACTGACCCGTTTGCACCATTGCGGAATAACCAAGTGAATCTTCCTGCTTTGGGGTGAGGTGGCACTGTGCTAGATTGTGCTGATTGTCTTCCCAACCCGATTGCAAAGAGGTGCGCATGAAGTTCGAAACCCTGGCCGTGCACGGTGGCTACAGCCCCGATCCCACCACCCGCGCGGTGGCCGTACCGATCTACCAGACCACCAGCTACGCCTTCGACAGCACCCAGCACGGGGCAGACCTGTTCGACCTCAAGGTGCAGGGCAATATCTACACCCGCATCATGAACCCGACCACCTCGGTGCTGGAGCAGCGGCTGGCTGAGCTGGAGGGAGGCATCGGCGCGCTGGCGCTGGCTTCCGGGCAGGCGGCCATCACCTACGCGATCCAGACCATTGCGGAAGCGGGCGACAACATTATTGCTACCAGCACCCTGTACGGTGGGACGTACAACCTGTTTGCCCACACCCTGCCGCAGTATGGCATTGAGGTACGCTTTGTCGATTACCGCGAGCCGGGCCAGGTTGCTGCGCTGGTGGATGAGCGCACCAAGGCAGTGTATGTGGAGTCGATCGGCAATCCGCTGGGCAATGTGGTGGACTTTGGTGCCTTTGCGCAGGTGGCGCACGCCAATGGTTTGCCACTGATCGTGGACAATACGGTGCCCACGCCGTACCTGACCCGGCCATTCGAGCACGGTGCCGACATCGTGGTGCATTCGCTGACCAAATACCTGGGCGGTCATGGCACCAGCATTGGCGGCGCAATTGTGGATAGCGGCAAGTTCCCTTGGGCGGAACACAAGGCCCGCTTCCGCCGCCTGAACGAACCGGATGTGTCCTATCACGGCGTGGTGTACACCGAAGCGCTGGGCGCGGCGGCTTATATTGCCCGCGCCCGGGTGGTGCCGCTGCGCAATATGGGTGCGGCCATTTCGCCGTTCAACAGCTTCCTCATTCTGCAAGGTATTGAAACCCTGGCCCTGCGCATGGACCGCCATGTTGAAAACGCCACCAAGGTGGCCGAATTCCTGCAAGGTCATGCCAAGGTGGAGTGGGTCAACTACGCCGGGCTGGCCGGACATGAGTCGCGCGGCTTGGTGGACAAGTACTTCGGTGGCCGTGCTTCCGGTCTGCTGACCTTTGGCGTGAAAGGTGGGCGCGAGGCGGGTGGCCGCTTCCAAGATGCGCTGCAGCTGATCACCCGCCTGGTGAATATTGGCGATGCCAAGTCGCTGGCGTGCCATCCGGCCTCCACCACTCACCGCCAGCTGAACCCGGACGAACTGAAGAAGGCGGGCGTCAGCGAAGACATGGTGCGCCTGTCGATCGGCATCGAGCACATCGACGACATTCTGGCCGACCTCGATCAGGCGCTGGCTGCAGCCTGATGTTCTGCCCGGCAGCGCCCGTGCGGGTGCTGCCGGTGTTCTGTCTAGCCCATCTCCGGCCCGTGCGGATTGCTCAGCGCATTCAGCACGTGGTCACGCCAGGCCCCGTTGATATACAGGTAGGCCGGGGCATAGCCTTCGCGTACAAATCCCAGTCGTTGCAGCACACCGGCACTGCGCAGATTGTCCGGCAAGTGGTTGGCCTGAATGCGGTGCAGCTTTAGTGCGTTGAACGCATGATCAATCAGCAGACGCAAAGCCTCGGTCATTACCCCTTGCCCCTGGGCCTGTTCATCCAGCCCGTAGCCGAGGTTACAGGCCTGAAAAGGGCCGCGCTGGATGGCGCTCAGATTGGCATTGCCGATAATGTGGTCTGGCTGTTCCGGCTTGAACAGTACAAAGCGGTATTCCCGATCCTCCGCCACATCCTTGTTGGCCTTCTCGATGCGCTGCTGGTGCCAAGCCAGGGTATAAAAACCCTCCGGGTATGGGGGATCAAAGCGACGAAAAAAGTCAGCGTTGCGTTGGTAATAGTCCAGCACCGCTGCGGCATCACTCGGCCTCGGAATACGCAAGCTGATCCGGCTGCCATGCAATTCCGGGTGGTCAGGGGAGGGCATGAGCTATCCTTTCTTGCGGATCGGTTGCGGTGGAATCGGGAAGCGGGCCGGGTGCACTGTTAACCGTTGCGCGCGCGGCAGCGGTGACGGTTCGTGATTCAGATATGCCGCCAGCACTTCACCGGCCAGCGGGGCGGTGATCAGGCCACGGGTGCCGTGCGCCAGCGTGGCAAACAGGCCAGGCAAGGCAGGCAGGGCGGCTTCGCCGGGTTGCAGCAAGGGTTGCCCCAGCCGACGTGGCGTGATGACGGCATCCAGATCCGCCAGCGGGCCAATCAGTGGGCTGTAGTCCGGGCACACGGCGCGGAACGCCGCGCGCCCACCCAGCCCCGCTAGATTTTGCCCGCCCGCCAGTCGCGCTTGCCAGCCCGGGCCATCCAGCGCCGCATGCAGGCCGGGGTGCAGTTGCCGCAGGGTATGCAGATTATCCAGATGTCCGGCGTGGGTGACGGCGGTATCGCTGGCATGTGGCTCAAAGGTGGCGCCTAGCGCATGCAGGCCTTGCCGTGCCGGTGCCACATAGCCTTCGGCGCACACCACGGTACGCAGTGACTGGCTGGCCACGGTCGCGGGCAGGTAGCTGACCTGCCCTTTCAGGGTGCGGATCGGCAAGCAGGGTTGCCACTGCCGGGCGTGGTGGGCATTGGCCAGCACCAATACCGGTGCCTGCCACTGCTCGCCACTGGCGGAGTGTACCTGCCAGCCTTGCTCATGTTGTTGCAACTGCGTAATGCTCTGGCTGCAGTGCACGCTGATCAGCGGATGCGTGGTCAGTGCCTGACACAGCGCAGGCGGATGTACCCAGCCGGCTTGCGGGAAAAACAGCCCGCCTTGTGACATGCTCACCCCGGCTAGTGTGCTGGCGGTGGCGGCATCTACGGGCTGTAGTAGTGATGTGGGTAGGTCCAGCGCTGCCAGTTGTTGTATGCGCTCGGCTTCGTCGACATCAAACGCCAGCTGCAGCACACCGCAGCGGCTGGCACGCTCACCATCCCAGCCCAGCAGGGGGGCCATGATGCGCTGGCTGTACTGTAGCCCAGCCAGGATGAGCTGAGCCAGCGGCCCCATCTTGGGGGCCAGTCGCGCATACAGCACGCCAGCGGCATTGCCGGAGGCTTCCTGCGCCAGGCCTGGGTGCTGCTCCAGCAGGGTCACCCTCCAGCCGCGCCGCGCCAGGCTCCAGGCCGCCGCACAGCCTGCCATGCCGCCACCCAGCACAATGGCCTCGCGGGGCGTGCCGGATACCGGTCGATAGTGCTGCAAGGCATGCTGGCTGCCGGGCTGCAGCCGCTGCCCGGCCAGCATCTCGCGCTTGCGGCCATGCCCCGGCGCCCGTGCCACTTCAAAGCCCGCCTCCTGCAAACCCCGGCGGACATGCCCCGCGCTGGTAAAGGTGGCCAGCGTGCACGCTGGCGCGGCCAGCCGGGCCAGCTGGGCATAGAGGGCCGGGTTCCACATCTCCGGGTTACGTGCGGGGGAGAAGCCGTCCAGAAACCAGGCATCCACTTGCGCTTCCAGCTCCGGCAAAGTCTGGTTGATGTCGCCGATCAGCAGGGTGAGGCTGACGTGGGCATCCAGATGCAGGCGGTGGAAGCCGGGAGCGAGGTCATGCCACACCGCGTGCAAGGTGGCTGCCAGTTCGGCCAGCTCGGGCCAGGCCGCATGCGCCTGCTGTAGTTCCGCCAGGCTGAGCGGCCACGCTTCGCCGCTGACAAAGTGCAGATGGGCATCAGTCGGAGCGACTTGCCGCCATAGTTGCCACGCCGCCAGCAGGTTAAGGCCGGTACCAAAGCCGGTTTCACCGATCACGAAGTGAGCGCCTGAGGGCAGGTGCGACCAGCGCTCCGCTAACTGGTTATGTTGCAGGAACACATGGCGTGTCTCGTCCAGCCCGCTGTCACGTGAGAAGTACACGTCGCCATACTGGCTGGAATAGGGCTGGCCGTCGTGCCATTCAAGTGGGGGTCGACTCATGGGGGCTTTCCCGGCAGGGTTTGGGATGATAGCCCTGTTGCAGGGTAGTGGCGAGCCTTGTCTTTTGTTTGAACAATGTTTATTGTTTGAACATTGTTCAATTATTGAAGATTCCATGAGCCTGAGCCAACAACGCCGTGCGGCTGAACGTACGGCACTGGAACACACCATCATGCAGGCGGCCCGGCAGTTGCTGGTCGAACACGGGGTGGAGGGCATGACACTGCGCAAACTGGCGGCCGCGATTGGTTACGCCCCGGCCACGGTGTACAGCTACTTTGCCGACAAGGATGCGCTGCTGTACCGGCTGGTGCTGGACGATTTCAGCGCGCTGTCTGCCGAGATGGCCGATTTGCTGCCGATGGCGGACCCGGTAGCGCGCCTGCGCGAGATGCTGTGGGTTTATGCCCGCTTCGGGCTGCATCATCCGCATGCCTATCAGTTGATGTTCATGCATCCCTTACCCGTACCCTCGCAGCAGTTTGCCGAGCGCAAGGACAATCCGGGGCGTGATGGCTACGCCGCCTTGCGGTTGGCGCTGGCAGAAGCCCAGGGCATCCCGGCCGACGCCACCCCGGCACTGGAGCTGGCGACGCAAAGCCTGTGGGCGGGGATACATGGCGTGGTGTCACTTGAGTTGGCGCTGCGTCACGATGATTGGGTGACCTGGCAGGC